>NZ_JBCGCS010000005.1:0-335314 GCF_038594925.1 Achromobacter sp. JD-1
AACAGCACCGCCTTGCCTTCCATGACCGGCTTGGAGGCCAGCGCGCCGATATTGCCCAGGCCCAGCACCGCCGTGCCATTGGTGATCACGCCCACCAGGTTGCCGCGCGCGGTGTAGCGATAGACATTGGCCGGGTCGGCCACGATTTCTTCGCAGGCCGACGCCACGCCCGGCGAATAGGCCAGCGCCAGATCGCGCTGGTTGACGAGCGGCTTGGAGGCCACCACTGAAATCTTCCCCGGGGTGGGGAACTCGTGATAGTCCAGTGCTGCCTGGCGGTCGGAGGGCGAGTTCATGTGGCGGTAGCCTCGTTGGTAGGGGTGATGTGAATATGGGAAAAATTCTAGGCGGACAGGCATAAGGTGATGATTCGGATTTAATATCGTCCCATTACCTTTACCTTATGACCTGTCTATGACGGCCTTTGACCCGGATGCCGTTATCCGGAAATTGACCTCGCGGCTGAAGATGCGCCACCTGATGCTGCTGCTGCAAATCGAGCAGCACGGATCCCTGACCCGGGTGGCCGAGCACATGGCCACCAGCCAGCCAGCCGTAACGAACGCCCTGGCCGAACTGGAAAGCATGTTCGACGTGCCGCTGTTCGACCGCTCTGTCCGGGGCATGACCCCGACGCCTTTGGGCGCGGTGGTGCTGACGCGCGCGCGCGGGCTGGTCCACGACCTGGGTCATCTGGTGCAGGAAATGGAGGCCGTGGCGGCGGGCCATGCCGCCCATCTGCATATCGGCGTCATTCCGTTTGTGTCGGGCCAGATGCTGTCGGCCGCCATCAGCCGTACCCTGCCGCAAGGGCGGCGCATCACCGCCACCATCCACGAAGGCCAGGGCCCCGCCCTGCTGCGCCAACTGCGCGACCACACGCTGGATATCGTGGTGGGCTGGGCGACGCCGTCGGTGGACCTGAGCAATATCGATTTTGAAGTGCTCTACCACCAGCAACCCCGCCTGATCGCCAGCCGGCGCCTGGCGGCGCGGCTGGGGCGTTCGCGACTGGAATGGAACCGGCTGGCGGACCTGGACTGGATTCTGGGCACGCCGGGCAGCCCCATCCGCGAACAGGTGGCCGACATTTTCCTGCGCGCGGGACTGGCGCCGCCCCCGCCTTCGGTGCAAAGCGATTCGTCCAAGCTGATCGGTGAAATGATCGTCGCCAGCGATCGCGCCGTGTCGATTCTGCCGGCCGATATCGCCGATGAACTGGTGCGGATTGCCGGCGCGGCCATCGTGCCCTATTCGTTTGACTGGACCTTGCCGCCGATCTCGCTGTTTACCCGCGCCGACGGCCTGCGGCGCAATGTGGACGCGCTCTTTGCGTCCGCCCTGCGCGAGGTGTATACCAAGGGAGCCCGGCCCGCGACCTGAACCACGCCCCCTTTCAGCCCACGTTTTCCCGTCCCACGCCCATGCCTTCCGGCCAATTCCTGATGCATCGCAGCGCGCTTGCCGGCGTGCAGGCGGTGGCTGCACGCAGCCGCCACGCCTTTGCCCGGCACACGCATGACCAGTTCGGCATTGGCGTGATGCGCCAGGGCGCGCAGGTGTCGCACAGCGGACGCGGCCAGGTCCGCGCCGGCCCGGGCCACGTCATCACCGTCAACCCAGGCGAGGTGCATGACGGCGTGCCCATCGGCGACACGCCGCGTGCCTGGCAGATGCTGTACCTGGACCCGGACGTGGTGGCGCAGGCGGCAAACGACTTGGCCAAGGATGGCTACGCGGGTGCCTGCTACGAATTCGAACACCCCGCGCAACACCAACCCGCCTTGGCGCGCGACGTTCTGGCGTTGTACTCGCACGCCATTGGCGCCGCCGCGCCCTTGGCCTGTGACGCGCTGTTGCTGCGCATTCTGGTGCAAGCGCGCGGCGACGGCGGCCGCTGGCGCGTGGCAGCGGCAGGCCCTGGCATGCCCGCCGGCATCCGCCACGCGCGCAGCCTGATCGACGATGCCCCCGCCGCCACGCTGTCGCTTGCCGACCTGGCGGCCGCCTGCGGGCTTAGCCGATATCAGACGTTGCGCGCCTTTGCCCGCGCCACCGGCATGACGCCGCACGCGTATCAAATTCAACGGCGCCTGCTGCTGGCGCGCCAATTGATCCGGCGCGGCATGACGCTGGCCGACGCCGCCGCCGCCAGCGGCTTTGCCGACCAAAGCCACATGACGCGGCTGTTCGTTCGCACCTACGGCGTATCGCCTGGCTGCTACGCCATGGCGGCGCGCCCGGCCTGAACCTGGGGGCTGGGGCTGGGCTGGGGCTGCGACTGATTTGAAGCGATACCGGCACTGGCCCGCTGCAATTTCGTTCAAGACCGGCTGCGTCCACGCGTCCTACGCTGCGTGTTTTCCACGCAGGGCACGGCAATGGGCACGCACCAACGAATGTGGGGGTATGGCTTTCTGGCGGCAGCCATGGCGCTGGTGGGCAGCACCGTCATCGCCAGCAAGATCATCGGGGCCGGCATACCGCCCTTTACCGCCACCGCACTGCGGTTCGCCATCGCGCTGCCCTGCTTCGCCTTGTTGATGGCGGCCACCGGCGCGCGCCTGCCGCGTCTGCAAAAGCGCGATTGGCTGCTGCTGGCGGCGCAGGCCATTGCCGGCAGCGTGGGCTATACGACGCTGCTGATCGCCGGCTTGCAGCGCGCCTCGGCGGTGGACGGCGGCATCATCCTGGGCACCTTGCCGCTGGTATCCGCGGCCATCGCCGTGCTGGTGCTGGGCGAACGCCCTGGCAAGGGCACGTGGGCCGCCATCGCGATGGCGGCCGCCGGTGTGTGGCTCATGGCGCACGAGGGCGCGCGCGCGGATCGCACCACGTCGTGGACCGGCAATGCCTTGATGCTGGGCGCCGTGGTGTGCGAAGGGCTGTTCATCCTGCTCAACAAGCGCTTGCGCGTGGCCGTGCCGCCGCTGGCGCTGTCAACCGTGATGGCAGGGTTTGGGCTGGCGTTTTCGGCGCTGGCCAGCGTGGCCGAATCGCCTTGGACGTTGAGCTTATCCGCCGACGCGATGCTGGCGGTGGGCTATTACGCGCTGGTGCCCACGGTGGGCGGATTTCTACTTTGGTACGCGGGCGCAGCGCGGGTGCGCGGGTCGGAAGCAGCGCTGTTCACCGCGCTGGCGCCCGTGTGCGCGGTGCTGTTGGCCACCAGCGTATTGGGCGAAACGGTCAGGCTTGTCCAGGCCGTCGGCATGGCTTGCGTGCTGGGCGGCGTGCTGATGCAGGCGCTGGCCGCGCAGCGTGGCCGCCGGCCGCGAATCAATCGACGCTGAACGCCGAGCCCTGCGCCCTACGCACCCGCCGCTAGCCGCGGCTGAAGGCCAGCGCGAACTCGTCAGAGAAAATATCGGCCAGCGCATGCCGCAACGCAGCGGCGCGCTCAGCGCCGTAGGCCGCTTCAAAACGGCGCTGCGCGTCTTTCCACAGGCGTTTGGACTCGGCCAGCTTGGCGCGGCCAGCCTCGGTCAGCGCCACGCGGCGGCTGCGGCGGTCGTGCTCGTCGCGCGACATTGCCACATAACCGTCGCGTTCCAGCGGCTTCAGGTTGTGGGCCAAGGCCGAGCGGTCCAGCACCAGCGCGCGCGCCAGATCGGTCATGGACGGCGTGCCGGCCCGGGCAATGTGAATCAGGATGGAATGCTGCGACACCTTCAAGCCGCAGGGCGCAAGCACCGTGTCATACAACTGCGACACGCGCCGGGTCGCCTTACGCAAGGCGGCGCCGTTGCAGACCAGCGGGTCCGTGACGGTAGCGAGGGCAGAGGGTTGGACGTCGGACATGGCGGCAGGCAAAGGTCAGAGAAGGTCATTACCCTACTGCCGGGGCGGGCGCGCGTCCAGCCCATTATTGACAGATGCTGGCATATGCACGTAAATTTTATCGCACTCCATTCCAGCCTACGCTCATGTCAGCCAGCCCCCCGTCGCCGTCCCCCGCGGCAAGCGCCGCCAACGCGCGTCTGCAAGCCATGCTTGATGCGCCGATTGCGCCCACGCTGGCCCGCCTGGCCTGGCCCAATATATTGATGATGTCGGCGCAGTCCGCCACCAGCTTGATCGAAACCTGGTTTCTGGCGCGCCTGGGCACGTCAGTGCTGGCTGGCGTGGCGCTGGTGGTGCCGGTGGTGTTCCTGATGGGCAATATGTCGCAAGGCGCCATGGGCGGCGGCATTTCGGCGGCGGTGGCGCGGGCGCTGGGCGGCGGGCGCCAACAGGAAGCAGACCAACTGGTGCTGCACGCCGTGGTACTGAACGCCATCTTGGGCATGCTTTTCTGTGTGCTGATGCTGGCGTTCGGGCCGCAACTGTATCGCGCGCTGGGTGCACAAGGCGAAGCGCTAGACGCGGCGCTGGCGTATTCCAACGTGATCTTCGGCGGCATCGTGTTGATGTGGCTGATGAATGCTTTCGCCAGTGTCATCCGGGGCACCGGCAACATGCTGGTGCCGGGCGCGGTGATCTGTGGCGGGGCCTTGCTGCTGGTCCCCTTGTCGCCCTGCCTGATCTTCGGATGGGGGCCGTTTCCGGCATTGGGCGTGGCGGGCGGCGGCTGGGCGCTGGTCATCTATTACGGCGTGGGCGCGCTGATCCTGGGCATCTACTGCGCCAGCGGCCGCAACCCCGCGCGGCTGGTCGCCAGCCGCCTGCACGGGAACCTGATGCGCAGCATTCTTAGCGTGGGTGCACTGGCAACGCTGAACCCGCTGTTGACCAATGCCCTGGTGGCGCTGACGGCGGCTTTGGTCGGCGCCTATGCCGGCACCGCGGCGGTGGCGGGTTACGGCATCGCCGTGCGCCTGGAATATCTGCTGATGCCCATTGCCTTCGGCCTGGGTGCGCCCATGGTCGCGATGGTGGCGTCCAACATCGGCGCGGGGCGGCCCGAACGCGCCATGCGCATTGCCTTGACCGGCGGCGCCATGGCCTTCGTGCTGGCTGAAACCATCGGGATCGCGGCGGCGTGCTTTCCCGAGGCATGGTTGCGGCTTTTCGGCGCCGAAGACCACATGCTGCAAGCCGGCGCCGACTACCTGCGTACCGTCGGTCCGGTGTATGGATTTTTTGCGCTGGGGTTTTCGATGTACTTCGCCTCGCAAGGCGCGGGGCGCTTGAAGTGGCCCCTGGTGGCCGGATGCCTGCGCCTTGTGACGGCGGTGGGCGCGGGCGCCATCGCGCTGCACTTGACCGGATCGCTGACGGTATTCTTTTTAGTCGCGGCCGTGGCGATGTGTCTGTATGGCCTGATCATTCTGGCCGCGGTCGCTTCCGGCTCGTGGTTCGCGCCGGCGCGTCAGCCCCAGGCCCACCCCGTGGCGCGCTCCTAGGCGGGGCATCACGCAGCGCGTACGCCACCAGTTCGGCGGCATACGCCGGCAGCGCGTCGCGCACGCATAGCACCAGGTCGCGCGCGGCCCAGGCATCAGCCAACGCCACGCGTTGCACGCCCGCTGCCCGCCCCAGGCGCATGGCCGCCACGCGCGGCACGATGGCGATGCCCACGCCCTGCCCCACCATCCGGCACACCGCATCAAAGCCGCGCAAGCGCACCCGGTACGACAAGGTCTTGCCGCCGCGCCGCGCATGATGCGCAATGTGGTCCTGCAAGGCGCTGCCCTCGGTCAGCCCCACGAAGTCCTCGTGCGCCACCTCACTTAGCGTGACAGCCGGCCGCCGCGCCAACGCATGGCCGCGCGGCACGATCACCGCCAGCGGATCATGGCGAAACGTCTGGGTATGCAGGCCGTGCAGGTCGGCCGAGTCCGCCAGCACGCCGATATCGCAGATGCCCGCGCGCAAGGCATCGGCAATATCCAGGCTGGACTTTTCTTCCAGGTCCACCGACACGCGGGGATGGTCACGCAGAAATTCGCCCAGCACGGGCGGCAGGTATTCGCTGAGGGCGGTGGTGTTGCACAGCACGCGCACATGCCCTTTCAGGCCGTGGCCAAAGTGGTCGAGTTCGCCGCGCATGCGGTCGATCTGCGCCAGCACCACGCGCGCATGGTGCGCCAGCGTCTGCCCGGCAGGCGTGAGTTCGACGCCGCGAGGCGCGCGCAGCAAGAGCGGCACGCCCAGTTCCCCTTCCATGCCCCGGATGCGTTCGCTGGCCGAGGCCAGCGTCATATGCGTGCGTCTGGCGCCCGCCGTGATGGAACCCGCTTCCTGCACATGGAGAAAGAGACGAAGGTCGGTCAGGTCGAATCGCATGCGGCCAGCGTAGCACGCCACCCTATGGCACAGCCATAGGATTCCTATGCAATATCCCGATGCCGCTGGGGCCGCGAACCCGCGCAGAATTCGTCTATCGATAACTTCAAACACCCTATCCAATGACGAATCCCACTCCATGCCGGCATTTCAGCGCGCTGCACTCTTGCCGTGCCGAGCACAAGCTATTCGTCGCCACTATCAGGCCAGACCATAGCCTGGGCGCGCACGGGGTGGCGCCATGACGGCGATGGATCTCTTGCCTGGCGGCACCCCGGCAATACTGGCCGCCACCGTAGCCGTGTTCATCCTGGCCGGCGTGGTCAAGGGCGTGGTGGGCTTGGGGCTGCCCACCATTTCGATGGCGATGCTGGCCTTGGTGATGGCGCCCGCGCAAGCCGCCGCCTTGCTGATCGTGCCGTCCTTGGTCACCAACCTGTGGCAGGCGCGGCCCTGGCCCACGCTGCCGCCTACCCTGCGCCGCATCGGCGCCCTGCAGCTTGGTGTCTGCGTGGGCACGCTGGCGGGTGCGATGTGGCTGGGCGCGCCCAGCGGGCGTTGGGCCGGTGTGTGCCTGGGGCTGGCGCTTATCGCCTATGCCGGCTGGGGCCTGTTCGGCTCGCCGCCCAAGGTGCCACGCCGGCACGAACACGTGCTGGGCGCGTTGGTGGGCGCGATCACCGGCGTGATCACGGCGGCCACCGGGGTGTTCGTGATTCCCGCCGTGCCCTTCCTGCAAGCCTTGAACCTGGGCAGGGACGGCTTGATCCAGGCCATGGGCGTGTCATTCACGGTGTCCACCGTGGCGCTGGCGGCGGGCCTGTGGCTCAACGGCGGCTATAGCCCGGCCGCCGCTGGCGCCTCCGTGCTGATGCTGCTGCCCGCGTTGGCCGGCATGGCGCTGGGGCAGTGGCTGCGGGGCAAACTGTCGGCCAGAACGTTCAAGCTTTGCTTCATGATCAGCCTGGCCTTGTTGGGCGGCTGGCAAGTGGCGCAAGGCTTGACGGGGTAGGCCCGCATCATGCCGCCAGACGCCGCTCGTCCACGAAGCCGATGGATACCGACATTTCGCGCCAGCGCGCCAGCTCCTGTTGCACCGACTGGATCTTGCCGCGCGCCTGATCAAAGGCGTCACGCCCCAGGAACAGGTGCAGCGGTGCGTACTGGGCCTCCGCCGCCTGAATCAGCGCCTGCGCCGCTTTGCCCGCGTCGCCGCCATCGTGCGCCTGGATAGCGCGCGCGGCGCGTTCGGGCGAGCCCCCGCCATCACGCGGCGACACGGCCCGCATGGCGCCCGGGTACACCAGCGACACCCGCACGCCCCACGGCGCGGCTTGCGCCGCCAACGCCTCGGTCAAGCCGCACACCGCGAACTTGGCGGCGCTGTACGCCCCCCACTCGGCATGCCTGCCATCAAACCCCAGGATGGACGACACATTGAGCACATGCCCGCTGCCCTGCGCCCGCATGTGCGGCAACACCGCGCGGATCATGTTCAGCGTGCCGAAGACGTTGATGTCGAACGCGGCGCGCACGTCGGCGTCGGACAGTTCGGCCAACGAGCCGGGGCACGCCGCCCGCGCGTTGTTCACCAGCACGTCCACGCGGCCAAAGGCGGCCATCGTGGCGTCCACCGCGCGGCGCACATTGCGTTCGTCCGCCACGTCGACCGTCAGCGGCAGAAACTGGCCTTCCAGCTTGGCCCCCACTGCATCCAGCAATGCATCGCCGTCCCGCGACGTTGCCGCCACCTTGTGCCCCAGGTCCAGCAGCATCCGCACCAATGCCAGGCCCAGGCCCGTTGATGCGCCCGTCACCAACCAGATTTTTTCGGAGTTCATGCGATTCCCTTCCCTTGCTTGTCATGCTTGCGCCCCCCGGCAAGATGCCTGGCGGCCGGCTCGGGGCAACGCCTTCCTGGTCGGAAACATCAGCCCCAAGCCTGAAAGGGATATTAAGAATCGGGCGCAGGCGCGTACAGGCTCGTTCTTGCTGGAAACCTGCCTATTCCTCCGTTGCTGCCACGTCGCGGGGGCAATGCCAAAACCAGCACCGCAGCCAGCAACAACGTCAGCGCAAGAAGCGCCGCCGTTGTCCGGTTTGCCTGACCGCCGCCACCAAGCCTTGCACCGCGGATTCGGCTGAACGCAGATAGGCGTAGAAGCGAGCCGCCGGCAGATCCGGCATGCCGTCTTCGTGCAACAACGCCCGCATGCCCTCGCGCAACTGGCTGCGGGCAACCGGCGCCACCGCAAAGCCCGCCTGCGCCGCGGCCAGGCAGCCCGCCATACTGCCGCTTTCGAACGCCGGCAGCCACGCCTTGCCGGCCTGCGCCAAGGCCGTGATGGCCGCTTCGCGGTACACGCACGGCTCCGGAAACACCGCCAGCGGCACGGGCGCATCGGGGTCCCAGGGCTGATCCTCCCCCCAGGCCCATACCAAATCCTCTTCCCACAGCAGTTCGCCCTCGTCGTGCACGCGCGAACATTGCTTGCCGAAAACCACGTCCAGCTTGCCGCGCGCCTGCAGACGCAGCAGGTCGGCGGTGATACCCACCTTCAGTTCGATCGACGCATCCGGATGCGCCCGATGAAAGGCTTGCAGCACCTGCGCCAGCCAGGCGCCCGCGAAGTCTTCGGACGACCCGATCCGCAAGCGGCCTTTCAACCGCGCGCCGCTCAGCCGGGCGCGCGCTTCGCGTTCCAGATCGACGATGTTGCGGGCGTAGGCGTACAGCGTCTGGCCGGCGGGCGTGAGCTCGAAGCTGCGTGTGGTGCGCGCAAGCAGCGTGGCGCCTGCCAACAATTCCAGACGCTTGATGTGGCCGCTGACCGCTGACGGCGTCAGTGCCAGCGCATCGGCGGCCAGCGCAAACCCGCCGCAATCGACCACCTCGATAAAGGTGCGCAACAAGGTCAGGTCCAGCACCGCGCCTGCCGTGTCGTTGGGGGTGTCCATGGCTAATGTCCGTTAATTCATGAGGTATTGATAATAATCTTCTATTCATCACGAATCATGACAAGCGCAGCCAGTATCGTGACGACATCACCGCAACCGAAGGAACCACCACCATGCCCGCCTACGCCCAGGTACAAACGCCCTTGCTGGATATCGCCTATCTGGAATGGAACCCCGCCGGGTCGCGCACCGCCGTGCTGGTGCACGGCTGGCCAGACAGCCCGGAAAGCTGGACCCTGGTTGCGGAACGCTTGGCCGCCCATGGCTACCGCGTAATGTGCCCCGCGCTGCGCGGCTTCGGCCCGACCCGCTTTCGGCACGCCTGCACGCCGCGCAGCGGTGAGCTGGCTGCGTTGGGACGCGATCTGCTGGACTTCATCGACGCGCTGTCCCTGGATCGCCCCACCCTGGTCGGCCACGATTGGGGCGCGCGCGCCGCCGCCAACGCCTGCGGTCTGCGGCCCGACGTGGCGGCGCAACTGATCTTGCTGTCGGTCGGCTACGGCACCAATGACCCCAATCAGGCGCTGCCGCTCGCACAGGCGCGCAATTATTGGTACCACTGGTACATGGCAACCCCCCGAGGCGCAGCCACCGTACGCGACGACCGCCTGGCCTTTGCCCGCATGATGTGGGACACCTGGTCGCCCGCCGGCTGGTATGCCCCCGCCGATTTCGACGAGGCCGCGCGCGCGTTCGACAACCCTGACTGGGCCGACGTCGTGCTGCATTCCTACCGGCACCGCTGGGGACATGCAGAAGGCGATCCGGTCTACGCGGCCGACACGGCCCAACTCACACCCGCGCCCGTCTTGACGGCGCCAACCCTGGTACTGCACGGGGGCGCCGACGCCTGCAACCACCCCGCCACGTCCGAGGGCAAGGAAGGCTTTTTCAGTGGCGCTTACGAACGCCTAGTGTTGGACGGCGTGGGCCATTTCCCGCAGCGGGAGGCCCCGCAGGCCGTGGCCGACGCCATCCTGCGGTTCTGCGCGACACCCGGCAATGACGCCCCGCCGGGCAGCCCGCCACGGAATGGCGGATAATTCGTCTGTTTCCCGCCGCGCAACGCGGCGGATTTTTGTGGGCGCGTGGCGCGCCCGACAGCATTCGGAGTCAACTATGCATCGCGGCATTCAGGCGATTGAACAATTCATGGAATCCATCGGCCTGACCTGGCGCCCCGGCTCGACCGAAAGCGCCGAGCTGCGCGTCAGCTACCGCATCGGCAATACCCGTCCGCTGGGCATTGACCGCACCCTGGTCGAATTCCATTGCGACGCCAAGCGTCCCAAGGTATGGGTGCCCGAGTTCTCGCGCACCAGCTTTCACCAGTGGTTTGAAGTGCCGTTCCAGGAATTCGAGTTCACCCCCGGCGGCTCGATGCTGAAGATCAAAGCCCCCGCGCGCGGTAATGCGCCCCCGTACAGCGTGGGGATCAAGCCGCTGGCTTGATGGATGAAGACCCCTGCCTGCGGTGAGCCGCAAGGCGAGCGGGCCAGATTTGACTCGACCGGGTCAAATCTGGCCCGTTTTTATTGTTGCTTATCAATGACTTATAAAAATTGGGTCAAAACTGGCCCGATTTCTCGTGAAAAACCCCGGTTTTTAGGGGGGCAACGAAGAAATCCGCGCACACATCGGGTTTTGTTTTTCACAAGGCATTGATTCAAAAAGGATAATTTTTAATTCCTTAACCTGGCACCGTTCTTGCATAGGAGGGCATGGCGGCCGTTTCGGCCTGCCATCCGGCTTTTCCAGCCGCGACGACAAGAACGGAGCCCGTCATGCCCCCCCGCGCCTGCCCGAAAGCCCTGCAAGCCCCGCATCCCAGTTCCAAGTTGTTGGGCAAGGCGATATCTCCCCCGGCCTGCGAAGCCGCCATTCCCCTGTACCCCTTGCGCTATGGCATTGCCGATTCGCCTTATCGCAACGATATCCATCAGACGCTGGCGACACCGGGCTATCCCGCCCTGACAGGCGGCAAGGCTTATGGCCTGCGCGTGCTGCGGCCGGGAACCTATGTGTACCTGTGCTACTTCCGGGATGGAAGGATGTGGAATCGCCACTATCAGGTCACCGAAGACATCCGCTTTGCGCCAATCTGGTGGGGCGAGGCGGACTACGCCCATTCGACGCCGGGTTCACAGGTGCAGCCAGACACCACCGGCGCGGCGCCTTGCGTATGGGTGCCGCCCGCCGCGCGTGACAGCCTGGTCTATCTGCTGGTCAGCGACACGATCCTGACGCATGAAGCCCTATGGGACGTGGAGACGAACGCGGATGGGCGGCGCGATGCGCTGGCCACTGTCGTCGCCCCGTTCAACGGCCCCGAGCAGCCCCACGTATTCAAGGCGGTGCTGTTGGCGCTTGCCACGCCGGAACTGATGCGCCCCATACCAGGCGACGTGCCCATGTACCACGCCTGGAGCGAGATCACACCCGCGGAACACTATCCGGATGTGAACGACATCGTCAGCCGGATGTATGCCGTTCTGCATTTCCACGGAGATGTCGTGCCGCTGGCGGTCGTGCTGCACGACCCCGTAGGCATCGCCAGCGAGCTCAACTACCTGTGCGCCGCCCAGGTCAAAAAGCGCGACGACTATCAGGCGCAAAGCAAGCACCGGCTGCACAGCGCCGGCCTGATCGACGCCTACTTCAAACAAGCCGAAGCCGCCAGCAAGACCCCACCAGCCTTGACCGCGCTCGCCCGGCAACGGGCGCTGGTGAACCTGGCCGGCGCGCGGGATTTTCCTTCCACGTATCAAGACCGCGTCACCGCGTTTCAGGCCGACATCACCCGCGCCTGCGCGGACGTGGTCGCCTGGCTGAAATTTGTGCAAAAGGCGGGGTTACTGGAGCAAGCGTTCGGCCTCTTCGACCTGCGCTGCCCGCATAACGCCAGCAACTTTGAAGCGGTTGTCCTGCATTGCTTTGGCGCCACGGTCCATTCAGACGACGGGCTAGCGGAACTTGCCAGGCACATCGAAGCCGCGCCCCGCATCAGCCCCCTGTGGCTCGCGCTGGGCGTGGGCGACGAGCCGTTGATGGCGCGGCTGGCCGAGCCAATGACCATCGGCAAGGGCGTGTACGACGCAGTGGACCGCGTGCTGGAAGAACGGCCCGGCACGCCGATTACCGATCTGCTGACACGGCTGCTGTGGCCCTACCTTGGAAGCGCTTCCGTGCAGGCCGCGGATATTCAGGTCAGGCGATTGCGGCATATCGGCGAAATGCGCTTTGGCATAACGGTCGGACGCCGACTGGTGACCCCGCAACAGTATTTGGCGTATAGCGGGGAATTACAGGGGTATGTGGCGATGGGGCGCGAGGTGCAAGTGCGATGGCCTGGCTCGTTTTTGCCGGCGGCAGGCACGGGCACGGGCACGGGCACGACCACGCGCGTGCAGGCGGCGAGCGTTGAAATTTGGGAATGGGAGACGGTGGGGACGACGACGGTTATTGATAAGACGAAGAAGGCGATGGATCCGGAGGGAAATCCGCTGATCAGAAATTTGAATCGCTTGCGTGCGACGGCCGGGGCGGTGGCGACGGGTGTGGGGGGTGGGCTGGCGATTTGGGGGATGAGGAATGCGGTTGGTGGGCTTAACCGCGATGTCTACAGCTCATCAAACTGGAGCATTTTTCTTGGAGCGGGTTCGGCGTTAGTCGGTGCGTCCATTGAAAGCGCCGCCCTCGCTATATCTGCCCACTCTAAACGCAAAGGAAACAGCGCCTTGGCCCACGCTGCGAGGACCTACGGATTGAAATGGGGTACCACGGTAGCTGGCTCAATCGCCGCTGGCCTACTGGCCATTGCCGATCTTATAAAAGCAGCCAACTCCTACAAAACCGCAAATGCTGAACAAGCACGCATGCATTTGTATTCCGCAATGTCTGGCGGCGTACTTGCTATTGCGACAGTTGGAGGTGGTTCGGCAGCCCTCGCCACATTAGCTGGCGGAGGTTCGGCCGTAGCCGCCCTCGGACTCACCCCCGCTGGCTGGGCAGTCATTGCCCTTCTAGCAATAGGCGCCGTCGTCTACTTCACCCTTCAAGCCGATCAAGCCCAACACAACCCCCTGGAAATCTGGCTCAAGCACTCCGCCTGGGGCGTAGCCACGCCGCGCTTCACGCTGGCGCAAGAACTGCATGCCTGGCACAGCTTGCACTTCAGCCCCCGCATCACCCCGCAATGGCAGTCCCTGCGCGGTGTTGCAGGCACCCTGCGTATCAGTTGCACGCTGCCCGAGACGTCCGGGCAAGACGACTTTCAAGCCAAACTCAAAGTCACCCTATACGGGATGCCTCTGGAAGCCGTGGACACCTCCACCGCTTTCTGCACGCCCGGCGCTTGCGTGGATCTCAGCAGGCAATACGTTATCGGCCCGTTGAACAATGGCCCAGGCGCGGAGCGCGGATGGCGGATCAGCATGCACGAGGATGCCAAGGTCGAGTTGACGTACCTGTACCGACCCGATACCCAGAACTTGCCCTCAATCGGCCTGGAACAACCAGGTGCGCCCGAACCGCTGGTGTTCACTTCATCGGGTTTCTTCTCTGACTCCATCGACCCCGCCAAGCTGGCTCCCGTCAAGGCGCCGACATGAGCCAGAGCAACGACACCGTCAAGCGGCTTCCTCGCAGCCTTCTATTTGGGGCCAAGCGATTCACACGCGGCCCGCTTACGCGCGAGAACCTTCCCACCGAAGCAGTGGAAGTACAGGCAGCACTCGGCGTTCGTCGACTAAATGAACAGTGCATAGAGCTGGAACCATATGGAAATCAAGTGCGCAGCGGATATGCGATGGCCATTGGGTTTCTATTCGTATTCGGCACGGGCATTTCAGTGTTCATGTGGTCCTTCATCCCCGCTCCCATCACGGCCGAAATATGGCTCATGTTGTTCCTGGGGCCGTTGCTTTCGGCGGCTTCTGGCGTGGCCTGGTATCTCTTCACCCGCCTCTATTTAGGCAAGTTTCGTGGCGGCTTCATTCGCATTCATCGGGGCACCGGGAAGCTCTATTTCGTTACTCCAAGAGACGAGCACCTTCTGACGCTGGATTGGACTCAACTCACCGCCCTAGCCGGGTACATTCCCGTCCTCGGCGCGGGGGGCTACACCAGTTTTTATCCCCTATATCTGACCGCTATCGATTGGGAATCGAGTCCACCGAGGGAGATCTGCATCGCCTGCGGCAACCTGGGCTGGCGTGATGATGGACGTTCCGCCAAGCAATTGTGGGATTACCTGCGGGTCTTCATGGAGGACGGCCCGAAGTTCTTATCCAGTCCGCCGCCGATTCCCCCCCGTCTCTCACGCAAAAAGACCTTCTTTCGCTTCTACCAAGATTGGGCTGAAAAATTCCGCCGCGACCTCTCCACGCCAAAAGGCAAGCGATGGGCGCCGCTGTGGATTCCCGCGAAAATCATCTGGTTGATCTGCATCGTGTTCCCCGACAGCCTCGCAGAGTTCATTGAATACAACGTGCCCTACACGTCCTTCCCGAAAGAGATCGATGCGCTCTGCGGCTTCCAAGAAAAGCGTGTTCCCATCATGCGGCTGAATGGTGAACGCATTGACTCGTGATCAACCTCGAACAGTAGAACGCCTTTCTCCAGCTCTACTAGTCGGTGCAAAAAACCTGGTTCGTGGCCGAGCAGCAAAAAGCGGAATTCCGGGCGACCCGACGCTAATCAGCGGTCAGCTCGGGGTGCGCAGGATGAATGAACACTGCGTGGAACTTGAGCCATTTGGAAATACAGTTCGCAATGTTTATGCCAGCGGCATAGGCATAACCATCGTGATGATGTGCGGCATTTCCATTGTTGGCCTCAGCATTGTTTCTGAGCCGATATCCTGGCGAGTCGCCATCATGCCTATTGGCCTGTCATTGGTTGCCGTCGTCCTTTCAACGCTGCTGTACCTCTGTACACGCCACCTCTCCGGAAAATTCCGCGGCGGTTTCATCCGCATCCATCGCGGCACCCGAAAGCTCTATTTCGTCACCCCTCGAGACCAACGCCTGCTGACGCTCGAATGGGACCAAATTCAAGCCTTGGCTGGCTATATTCCCATCATCAGTGCGGGCGGCTACACCAGTCGGTATCCGCTATACCTGATCGCAATCGATTGGCGCCAGGCGCCCCCCCAGGAAATGTGCGTCGCCTGCGGGAATCTGGGTTGGCGAGACGATGGCGATTCCGCCAGGCAGCTATGGGACTACCTGCAGATCTTCATGGAGCATGGGCCTGCGTCTCTGACGGTTCCAACATCAATCCCTCCCCGTCTGCCACGCAAGCACACCTTCCTACGCTGTTACCGCGACTGGATGGCCTCGCTTCGCCGCGATCTTGCCACGCCGCGAGGCAGGCGATGGGCATTATTGCTGGTCCCGGCCAAGATCCTTTGGCTGATCTGTATGGTGTTTCCCGACAGCTTGGCCGAATTCATTGAGTACAACGTTCCCTACACCTCGTTCCCGAAGGAGATCGACGAACTCTGCGGCCTCTTGGAAAAGGGCGCTCCCGCAGAAAGCCATGTCAAGGCACCGAAATGAGCAGGCACAACGACATCGTCAAGCGGCTTCCTCGTAGCCTTCTATTTGGGGCCAAGCGATTCACACGCGGCCCGCTTACGCGCGAAAACCTTCCCACCGAAGCAGTGGAAGTACAGGCAGCACTCGGCGTTCGTCGACTAAATGAACAGTGTATTGAGCTGGAACCGTATGGAAATCAAGTGCGCAGCGGATATGCGATGGCCATTGGGTTTCTATTCGTATTCGGCACGGGCATTTCAGTGTTCATGTGGCCCTTCATCCCCGCTCCCATCACGGCCGAAATATGGCTCATGTTGTTCCTGGGGCCGTTGCTTGCGGCGGCTTCTGGCGTGGCCTGGTATCTCTTCACCCGCCTCTATTTGGGCAAGTTTCGTGGCGGCTTCATTCGCATTCATCGGGGCACCGGGAAGCTCTATTTCGTTACTCCACGAGACGAGCACCTTCTGACGCTGGATTGGACTCAACTCACAGCCCTAGCCGGGTACATTCCCGTCATCGGCGCGGGGGGCTACACCAGTTTTTATCCCCTATATCTGACCGCTATCGATTGGGAATCGAGTCCACCGAGGGAGATCTGCATCGCCTGCGGCAACCTGGGCTGGCGTGATGATGAACGTTCCGCCAAGCAACTGTGGGATTACCTGCGGGTCTTCATGGAGGACGGCCCGAAGTTCTTATCCAGTCCGCCGCCGATTCCCCCCCGTCTCTCACGCAAAAAGACCTTCTTTCGCTTCTACCAAGATTGGGCTGAAAAATTCCGCCGCGACCTCTCCACGCCAAAAGGCAAGCGATTGGCGGCATTGTTGATTCCCGCGAAAATCATCTGGTTGATCTGCATCGTGTTCCCCGACAGCCTCGCAGAGTTCATTGAATACAACGTGCCCTACACCTCCTTGCCCAAAGAGATCGACGAACTCTGCGGCTTCAAGGACCAGCGCGCTCCGATCATGCGGCTGAATGGTGAACGCATTGACTCGTGATCACACCGACATCGTCCAGCGACTTCCTCGATCGCTTTTGATCGGTGCAAAACGACTTCCTCAAGGCCCAATTCGCCGGCCAAAGAGCATCGACGTCGAAGGCGAAGGCATGTTCGCAATACGGCGAATTAGCGAAAAAGCCATTGAATTGGAACCTTTCGGCAATCTGATGCGCAACGTGTTTGCCAGTGGCATCGGGGTGAGCTTGGTAATGGGCACAGGAATTTCGATACTCTTCTCGATCTTCGCCCCCGCTCCACTCCCCCCCTTGATGTTGCTATTGATGTTTCTGAATCCATGGATGGGCGCAGCGTTCGTTTGCATTCCTTACTTCCTCACCCGCCACTATTCAGGAAAATTCCGTGGCGGCTTCATCCGCATTCATCGCGGCACGCGCAGGCTCTACGTGGTCACTCCTCGCGACCAGCAATTGCGGATACTTGAATGGGACCAAATTCAAGCCCTGGCCGGCTACGTACCCATGGTCGGCGCAGCCGGGTATAGCAGCCAATATCCCCTTTATCTGATCGCCGTTGACTGGAATCAAACGCCTCCCGCGGAAGTCTGCGTGTCCTGCGGCAACCTCGGCTGGCGCGACGGGGGAAGCTCCGCCAAGGAGTTATGGGACTGCCTCCGGATATTCATGGAACACGGGGCCGACGCGTTGCCGCAACCGCCCCCCATCCCTCCCCGCCTACCACGCAAAGAAACCTTCCTGCGTTTCTACCGCGACTGGGCGGACAAGTACCGCCGTGACCTCGCCACTCCAAAAGGAAAGCGATGGGCGGTCCTGGTGATCCCCGCCAAGATCCTGGCACTGATCTGCATCGTGTTCCCCGACAGCCTTGCAGAGTTCATCGAATACAACGTGCCCTACACGTCCTTCCCCAAAGAGATCGACGCGCTCTGCGGCTTCCAAGAAAAGCGCGTTCCCATCATGCGGCTGAATGGTGAACGCATTGACTCGTGATCAAACTCGAACGCTAGAACGCCTTTCTACAACGCTCTGCGGCTTCGTGGATCCGCCTGTTCCCATTACACCCGCTTGTACATGATCGTCGTCGCATCCACCTTGCCCGGGTCATGCGGGTCGCGGCTGAATCCGGGGATTTGTCCTATCGCGATATAACCGGCCGACGTATACAGGGGTTCGGCGCTATCGCCCGTGCGGGTGTCCAGGGTGATGAGGCTGCGGCCCAGCTTCACGGCGTGCGCTTCGGCTTCGTTAAGCAGGCGGCGGGCGATGCCTCGGCGGCGGAAGTCCGGGTGGACCAGCAGCTTGCGGATCTCGGCCCGATGCGCTTGATTGGGTGGCGTGTCGCAGTCCAGTTGCACGGCGCCGGCCAGCCGACCGCCCTGGCGCGCGATCCACAACGACAGACCGCCTTGCGCCACCACAGGCAGCACTTTGACTCGCCAGAAGGCATTGGCGTCGTCCATCGAAAACGGCAGGACGAAGCTGACGCTGGCCCCATTCTGCACGCAGGCGTGCAGCAGACCGCTCAGTTCGGCCAGGCAGGCTTCTGCGGCGTCGGCCGTCAGCAGGGTCAGTTCAACGCGGTTGTTGTCGTGGGACATGTTGGGCTCAGACGATGAATAGCAGATAACGGGCGCCGCGTTGCGGCGGGGTCACGAACAGGCTGGCGCCGAACAGTTGGTAGCGCAGACAATCGCCCGGCGCCAAGGTGTACGACTGCCCGTCAACGGTGAGGCTCAGTTCGCCTTCCAGCATCAGCAGGTGATGTTCCAGGCCGGCCCGTGGCGACTGGTCGTAAGCAATGCGCGAGCCAGGCGCCAGTTCGCATGCCAGGACTTCGCCGGCCAGTTGCTGCGCGGGTGGGGACACCGAACGGCGGCGAAAACCCGCGCTGTCGTCGACCCAGACGGCTTGGGCGTGTTCGGGCACGAGCGGCGCGAAGTCGTCTTCCACCATCATCATCAGGCGCGACATGGTCAGGCCGTGCGCGGCGCATAGCTTGCCGAGCACCGCTGCGGTGGGGCTGACATCGGCGTTTTCCAGGCGCGACAAGGTGGCGCGACTCACGCCCGCCAAACCGGCAAGCTCGTCCAAAGACCAACCGCGCTCTTGCCGCAGCGCCCTCAGCCGCTGGGCGATGCGGCGATCCAGATCAGTATCGATGGTCGTGTTTTCCATATATGGGAATTTATCTCACATAAGAAAACACAGCAAGATCGGATCTTGAATAAAACTTCGGCACAATACGGCATGCCTTTGGCCAGAGTCCTACTCATGTCTCTCCTTTGCCTATCGCTTTTGGGCGGCTGCGCCCTGCCGCCGCTGGACAAGCGCAGCGAATCGCAGGCCTTGACGCCTGACGAGTCGCTCGCCACGCCGTTGGGGCGCGGCATTGCGCCGCGAGCGGCAGCCCACCCCGGTAAATCCGGCATCCATCCCTTGAGCGACGCCCACGACGCCTTTGCCGCCCGCATGATGCTGGCGCGCGCGGCCGAGCGCAGCCTGGATGTGCAGTACTACATCTGGCACAACGACATGACGGGCACCCTGCTGCTGGAAACACTGCACGAGGCAGCCGACCGGGGCGTGCGCGTGCGCCTGCTGCTGGACGACAACGGCACGGCCGGCCTGGACAAGGTGCTGGCGGCGCTGGATACGCACCCCAATATTGAAGTGCGGCTGTACAACCCTTTTGCGCTGCGCTGGCCGAAGCCCTTGGGCTACCTCACGGATTTCAGCCGCTTGAACCGGCGCATGCACAACAAGTCGTTCACCGCCGACAACCAGGCCACCATCATTGGCGGCCGCAATATCGGCGACGAATACTTTGGCGCGGGCAGCGGCGTGTTGTTCACCGACCTGGACGTGTTGGCGATTGGCGCGGTGGTGAATGATGTGTCGACGGACTTCGACCGCTATTGGGCCAGCGATTCCGCCTACCCCGTGGACCGCTTGCTGAAACCGGCCCTGCCTGGCGAACTGGACGCGCTGGAGGAACAGGCCGCCAAGGTCGAGCGGTCGCCCGAGGCCGCCACGTATGCCCAGGCCCTGAAGCAGTTGCCCTTCATCCGGCAACTGTTGCAAGGCGAGCTGGAGCTGGAATGGGCCGACACCCGCATGGTCAGCGACGATCCGCGCAAGACGCTGGGCACCGCGCCGCGCGAGGCCACGCTGCCGCACCAGCTCTACGACATCATCGGCACGCCCACCCAAGACATGGAACTGGTGTCGCCCTATTTCGTGCCAACGGCCGAGGGCACCCAGTCCTTCGCGAAGCTGGCCCGAAACGGGGTGAAGGTGCGGGTGCTGACCAATGCGCTGGAGGCGACCGACGTGGCGGTGGTGCATTCCGGCTACGCCAAGCGCCGCAAGGACCTGCTGGTCAGCGGCGTCGAGCTGTATGAAATGAAGCGCAAAGCGGGCGGAGCCGCGCGCAACAAAAGCATGGGGCCGTTTGGCAGTTCGGGCTCCAGCCTGCACGCCAAGACCTTTGCGGTGGACGGGCAACGAATCTTTGTCGGCTCGTTCAACTTTGATCCGCGATCGGCCGGGCTGAACACCGAACTGGGCTTTGTGATCGACAGCCCGACGCTGGCGGGCCGTATTGCCGACGCCTTTGAAGACGAGGTTCCCAAGGTGGCTTACCGTGTATGCCTGGACGACCAGGGCGGCTTGTACTGGCTGGAACAGCGCGACGGCAAGACGCTGCGGCATGATACCGAGCCGGGCACGTCGGTGTGGAAGCGGTTCTCGGTGTGGTTCGTGTCGCTGTTGCCGCTGGAATCCATGCTGTGACGCCGCCGCAACAAGCGGAGTTCACCGGCAAGGCGTCGGACGTAGACTGGTTGTTTTGAACCCCGTTTTGCTGCCCCTGCATTGCTGCCCCTGCGTTTCTGCCCCCTGCCCGCCATGACCGCCCCGCCCCACCCTGCTTTGCCCGACCTGGACTGGACCGCCATCACGCAGTCCCTGGACGCGCACGGCCATGCGATTCTGCCCGTCCTGTTGACTCCTGCCCAATGTGCCGAGCTGGCTGATGCCTATTGCGCCACGGACCGCTACCGCAGCCGTATCGTGATGGCGCGACATGGCTTTGGGCGCGGCGAATATCAGTACTTTGCCTACCCGCTGCCGCCCTTGCTGCAGGCGCTGCGCACGGCGCTGTACCCTCGCCTGGCGCCGGTTGCCAACCGCTGGAACCGGCAGATGGGCTTTGCCGTGCAATACCCCGACGATCACGCCGCCTTCCTGCAACGCTGCCACGACGCGGGGCAACGGCGGCCCACGCCCTTGATCCTGCAATACGGCCCCGGCGACTACAACTGCCTGCATCAGGACCTGTACGGCGAACATGTGTTTCCCCTGCAAGTGGCGGTGCTGTTGTCGCGCCCGGGCGTGGATTTCACGGGCGGTGAATTCGTCATGCTGGAAACGAGCAGCCGCGAGCAGCGCGCCGATGTGCTGCCGCTGCAACAAGGCGACGCGCTGATCTTCACCGTGAACCAGCGGCCCGTGCCGGGTACGCGCAGTTGGCGCAAGGTGGCGATGCGGCACGGGGTGAGCGCCCTGCGCAGCGGCCGGCGCCATACGCTGGGCCTGATCTTCCACGACGCGCAGTAGCCGAAAATCCATGACGCTGAACCTGTTCAATGATGAAGACACCGCCCAGCATGGCCGCGAGCAGATCGGCCCCCAGTCTTACGTGCTGCGCGGATTTGCACTGCCCTATGCCGATGCGTTGCTGCAAGGGGTGGACGCGGTGGCCGCGCAGTCGCCGTTTCGGCACATGCACACGCCGGGCGGCTACACCATGTCGGTGGCGCTGACCAATTGCGGGCCGCTGGGTTGGGCGTCGGACGCGCAGGGCTACCGGTATACACGCATCGATCCGTTGTCCGGCCAACCCTGGCCCGATCTGCCCGACGCCTTTCTGCAACTGGCCCAGGCCGCCGCCGCCGAGGCGGGTTTTCCCGGTTTCACGCCCGATGCCTGCCTGGTGAACCGCTACGAACCCGGCTCGCGCCTGTCACTGCACCAGGACAAGAACGAACGCGATTACGACGCCCCTATCGTGTCGGTGTCGCTGGGCATGCCCGCCCTGTTCCTGTTCGGCGGCCACGCGCGCCCGGACCCGGCGGCGCGGGTGCCCTTGTTTCATGGCGACGTTGTCGTCTGGGGCGGGGTGGACCGGCTGCGCTATCACGGCGTGATGCCGATGAAGGACGCGCCCCACTCGCGGCTGGGCAGCCAGCGGATCAATTTCACCCTGCGCAAGGCGGGCTGAGCCGGGCGACCCACCCGACGCGCGCACGCCTCACAACCACTGCACAGGGCCAATTGAGGGAAAAGCGCCCCGGTCGGGTTAGCATAGCCGCACGCTTAACCTCAAAGAGAGTCCTGACATGCATTCGCTGGGCCGTCTCGTCCTTCTTGTGAACGACTACGACACCGCCATTTCCTTCTATCAAGACAAGCTGGGCATGGAGGTGTTCGCAGATATGCCCGTGGGCCAGCAGCGCTACGTGCACCTGCGCCTGCCGTCCCAGCCCGCCGTGGGCGTCTGGCTGCTGCAAGCCATGACCCAGGCGCAGCGCGACCGCGTCGGCGACCAGACCGGCGGCCAGCCGGTGGGGGTGTTCTACACCGACGACGTCATGCGCGACCACAGCAGCTTCACCGCGCGCGGGGTGCGCTTCACCAAGGAGCCCGTCCATGACGACACCACCATTTATGCCCACTTCATTGACCTGTATGGCAATGAATTCATACTGGT
Organism: Achromobacter sp. JD-1; assembly: GCF_038594925.1. NCBI lineage: Bacteria > Pseudomonadati > Pseudomonadota > Betaproteobacteria > Burkholderiales > Alcaligenaceae > Achromobacter > Achromobacter sp. JD-1. The sequence continues at coordinate 22,480 of NZ_JBCGCS010000005.1, forward strand.
GCAAATGAAGCGCCCCTAGCGCTCCTGGCACCCGCAAGACCGCCATGACCCTGGCCAAGTCGAAACAGGACTGGATTCTCCGCGCGGCCACCTCCGGCCACGTGGAGCGCATCGAAGCCTATTTCGGCGGTCATGGCTACGACATGCACCGCCATGACACCTACGCCATCGGGCGCACCTTGTCGGGCGTGCAGAGCTTTCATTACCGCCGGGACTTCCGCCACAGCCTGCCCGGCGGCACCATCGTGCTGCACCCCGACGAGCCGCACGACGGCCAGGCCGGCACCGAGGCCGGCTTCCACTACCGCATGATCTACGTCGAACCCGCGCTGATCCAGCAGATTCTGGGGGGCCGGCCGCTGCCGTTCATTGCGGGCGGCCTCTCTGGCGACGCCCGGCTGCACGCCGCCAGCGGCGCCTTGTTGCAGAACACGCAGGACGCGCTGGACCCACTACTGGAAGACGACGCGCTGTACGACCTGGCCCATGCGCTTTGCGCCGCGGCGGGCCGGCCCCACCGCGGGCGCACCGCCGACTACGTGGCCGCCGAACGCGCCCGACATTACATCCATGCCTCGCTGGACACAACGATCACCTTGGACGCGTTGGCGGCGGCGGCCGGGACAGACCGTTGGAGCCTGTCGCGCGATTTCCGCGCGCTGTACGGCACCAGCCCCTATCGCTATGTGATGTTGCGCCGGCTGGACCTGGCACGCCGGCTGATCGCCACCGGCATGGCCTTGGCCGACGCCGCGGCCCATGCCGGCTTCACCGACCAAAGCCACCTGACCCGCCGCCATGTCCAGACCTACGGCATGCCGCCCGACCGGTGGCGGCGCATGCTGCACGCCTAGCCCGCACCCGCCCACCAAAACCTGCAAGAACGTACAAGACGCAGAGCCCCGGTGCGCCCTACGCTGTACGCCTGTTTTCTTGTCCAGGTTCCCCCATGCCCCCCATTTCCGCCATCAATATCGCCAGCAAGCTTGCGCTGTTTTCCGAACACTGGCGCCCCAAGGTCATCGCACAGATGAACGACTACCAATTCAAGGTGGTCAAGGTGCAAGGCGACTTCGTCTGGCACAGCCACGCCGACACCGACGAAACCTTCATCGTGATCAGCGGCCGATTGCGCATCGACCTGCGCGACGGCCACATCGACCTGGGGCCTGGCGAAATGGCCGTCATCCCCAAGGGCGTGGAACACAAACCCTGTGCCGTCGAAGAAGCGCATCTGATGCTGGTTGAACCCTGCGGCGTACCCAATACGGGCGACCGGGGCGGCGAGCGCCAAGCGCCAAATGATGTCTGGATCTGATCGGCTTGATTCTGCTACCGTAAATTCCCCCCAGGAGGACACCATGCCCAAAGTCATGCTCGTAACCGGAGGCAGCCGTGGCATCGGCGCCGCCGTCGCCAAGCTGGCCGCGCGCCGCGGCTACGCCGTTGGCATCAACTACCGCACCCACTCTGATGCCGCCGACGCCGTGGTCGCCGAGATCCAGCAGGCGGGCGGCGCCGCGCTGGCCATTCAGGCCGACGTGTCGCAAGAAGAGGACGTGCTGCGCATGTTCCGCACGCTGGACGAGCGCCTGGGCCGCATCGATGCCCTGGTGAACAATGCCGGCATCCTGGAAACGCAGATGCGCCTGGACCAGATGGAAGCCGACCGCCTGATGCGCGTGCTGTCCACCAACGTGATCGGCGCGTTCCTGTGCGCCCGCGAGGCCGTGCGCCGGATGTCGCCGCGCCATGGCGGTCAGGGTGGCGCCATCGTCAACGTGTCGTCGGCGGCGGCGCGCCTGGGCTCACCCAATGAATACGTGGACTATGCAGCGTCCAAGGGGGCGCTGGACACGATGACCATCGGCCTGTCCAAAGAGGTGGCGCCCGAAGGCATCCGCGTGAACGGCGTGCGCCCGGGCACCATCTACACCGACATGCACGCAAGCGGCGGCGAGCCGGGCCGGGTCGACCGCCTGAAAAGCGTGATCCCGCTGCGGCGCGGCGGCTCGGTGGAAGAAGTGGCGGGCGCCGTCATGTGGCTGTTTTCTGAAGAAGCCGGCTATACCAGCGGCTCGTTCATCGACGTGTCCGGCGGTAGTTGAGAGGGTCGATGGAAGGATGGCGGGAGGGGCTGCGGAAGGGGCGGCACACGGAGTGGCACATGAGGCGGCACATGAGGCGGCACATGAGGCGGAAAATGCAGCGGCCAAGGAAGCAGCCAGGCCGGCCTGCCTGCCGGCTGGCCGAGGCTCAGCCGTTGCCGTGGGGCTTGTCTTCGGTGGTGATGACGCCCTTGTTTTCCGGGCCATCGGAAATGCGCGCTTCCACGCGGCGCAGCACCGCCAGCACAAACAGCGCCAGCAAGGTGCTGACCAACGCCGTGGCTTCGCGGCCCATGCCGGCCGCCACGCCGATGGCGGCGGTCATCCAGATGCTGGCCGAGGTGGTCAGCCCGTGGATCTCGCGTTCATCGCTGAGCTTGATGATGGCGCCCGCACCCAGAAAGCCGATGCCGGCGATCACGCCCTGCAGCACCCGGCTAAGGTCACTGATTTCCATGCCGCCCTGCAAGGGCACCAGCACAAAAATAGCCGCGCCCAGCGCCACCAGCATGTGAGTGCGCAAGCCCGCGGCCTTGCCGCTGCGCTCGCGTTCCAAACCCAGCATGCCGCCCAGTATCACCGCCATGCCCAAGCGCAAAACAATGCGCGTGGCTTCGCTTACATCCGGAATATCAGCGAACTCGCTACGCACGGTGGACCAGATTTCAAACCAGACTTCCGCCATCTGTCGCATCCTGAAAGGCACGGGTTGAAGGGAACGGGGTGAAGGTGATCAGGTGAATCGAGCATAGCAGGCGTGGCCTCGTCCGCGCCATGTCGGCGCCATGTCCGTGCTGGCACCGGCCGCGCAACTGGTTTACAACCAATGCGTGTCCCGCGCGTGCGGGCGTGAAACCACAGGAGCCACACATGGACTTGCAGCTAGGCGGAAAGCGCGTGCTGATCACGGGTGCGTCCAAAGGCATCGGCCTGGCCTGCGCCGTCGCCTTTGCGCGCGAGGGTGCCGACCCGATTCTGGTGGCGCGCGATGATGCGGCGTTGCATCACGCCACGGCCGCCATCCGCGAACAAAGCGGCCGCGCGGCACATGCCATCACGCTGGACCTGGCCCTGCCTGGCGCGGCGGAAAAGCTGGCCAAGGAAACCGGCCCCATCGACATACTGGTCAACAACGCGGGCGCGGTGCCCGGCGGCGCGCTGGACCAGGTGCAAGACGAACGCTGGCGCGCGGGCTGGGAATTGAAAGTGCACGGCTACATCAGCCTGGCGCGCTGCTACTACCCGCACATGCGCGACGCGGGCGCGGGCGTCATCGCCAACATCATCGGCATGGCGGGCGCGGCGCCCCGCGCCGACTACATCTGCGGCGCGGCGGCCAATGCCTCATTGATTGCGTTTACCCGCGCCCTGGGGGGCGAGGCGCCCCGCCACGGCGTGCGCGTCTTTGGCGTCAACCCCTCGCGCACACGAACCGACCGCGTGCTGACGCTGGCCCGGCAACGCGCGCAGGCACGTTGGGGCGATGAAAGCCGGTGGCAGGAAACGCTGTCGGACCTGCCCTTCAACCGGTTGATGGAACCCGAAGAAGTGGCCGACATGATTGTGTTCGGCGCCTCGCCACGCGCGGGTTACCTGAGCGGCACCGTCATCGACCTGGACGGCGGCGAGCAATACGCGAAATAATGCGGCGGCCGGCGTGTAGGCTGAAGCTAAGGCTCACATCAGGCCGCGCTTGGGGCTGCACTTAGGGCTGCGCTTAGGGCTGCGCTTAGGGCTGCGCTTGGGTCACCTTCGGACCGGCCAGGTGTCTCAGCGCGCGGCGGCTTGCCAGCCGGCCAGCAGCGCGGGCAGTTGCGTCATGTCGGTGAACACGTGGGCCACGCCCACATTGCGCAGCGCCTCGGCGCCGCTGTGGCCGTTGGCGTCGGGGCTGTAGCCGAACACCGTGGCGCCCGCCGCTACGCCGGCGGTCGCGCCGGTAACCGTGTCTTCCACGACGGCGCAGCGCTTGGGGTCCACGCCCAGCGCTTGGGCAGCCGCCAGGTACACGTCGGGAAACGGCTTGCTGCGTGGCATCTCGTGACCGCTGAAGACGCGGCCGTCGAAGCATCCGGCGATGCCCACCTTGGCCAATTGCAGTTCCACCTTGTGGCGGTCGGCGCCAGACGCCACGGCGATGCGGCCGTCCAGCGTGCGGTGCAAGGCGCGCACCGCGTCGGGCGCACCGGGAATTTCAAGCAGGTCGCGGTCCAGCGCGGCGTTGCGGCGCTGGCGAAATTCACCGAACCAGTCCGGCCCCAGCTTGGCGCCGGTGCGCGCTTCGATCATCTGCTGTTCGTCCTTGACGGCCTTGCCCGTGAAGATACGCATGGTTTCTTCGTGGGTGATGTCCCAACCCAACTCGTTCAGCATCTGGCTCAGCACGTGGCTGGTGATGGGTTCGGAATCAACCAGCACGCCGTCACAATCGAACAACACGGCGTCAAAGGGAAAATCAGTCATGGGGCGGGCGGATGAAGGGGGTTCATGAAGCGGGTAAGCATACTTCATGGCATGGGGCCAACATGGCTGGCCTGCCCCGGCCGCAAACTTCGGAGTGACGCGCGCGGCAGCGCGTGATTAACCTGTATGACTGGATACGCCGCCATTCCTGCCGTCATGTCCGACACCCTTCTCGCGTCCCTATCGCCCTCTTTTTCGCCGCCCTTTTCGCAATGAGTTCCCTCTGTCGCGACTACTCCCGCCATGACTAACCCCCTGCTCGCGCCGCCACACCAGCCGCTGGACCGCTACGACTGGAACCTTATCAAGCAGCCGCTGGATGCCGAAGGCTGGGCGCTGCTGCCCGGCTTTTTTCCACCGGAGGCCGCCCGCCAACTTGCGCAAACAGACAGCACCGCCAAGCTGGAAACGCTGCGGCCGCTGTTGTACCGCCGCCTGCTGCCAATCGCCCGCGCCTGGGCGAACGCGCTGCAACAAGACGCGCCCTACCCCGATGACTTCGCCACCTGGATCCAGCACAACCACGACGCGGGCCAGGCCCGCCCCTTGTCCGCCATCCATCGGCTAGGGCAAGACGACTATCAGCCGCTGACGCAGCACGCGGACGGCGATGCCGTCTTTCCGTTGCAGCTTGTCGCCCTATTGTCTGATCCGGACACAGCATTTACCGGCGGCGAATTCGTCATGACCGAACAACGCCCTCGCATGCAGTCGCGCCCGATGGTGCTGCCCTTGCGATACGGCGACGCGGCAGTTATCGCGGTGTCGCACCGCCCCGTGCAAGGCGCGCATAACGTCTATCGGGTCACCGCCCGGCATGCCATCAGCCGGGTGCGCACCGGGCAACGCGTTGGGCTGGAGATGCTGCTGCACGACGGGCGTTGATGTCGCGACCCGGATGACGCCATCCGGATGACGTCATCCGAATGAGGCAAGCCAAATCCCACCATCCGAATCGCGACATCTGATCGCGCCTTGCGCTTAGTATTCCGCCGTGATGTGGCCATCGGCGACCACCTTCGCATACACCGCCGTCTGCGCCTTGATGAAGGCGCGGAATTCATCTTGGCTCATCGGCTGCACTTCACCGCCCAGATCGCGGATGCTGGCCACGAACTTCTGGTCACGCAGGGCATTGCCGATGGCGCTGGCCAGCTTCTGCTGCGTTTCGGGCGGCGTGCCGGCCGCCACGAACACGCCGAACCAGTTCTCCAACGCGTAATCCTTCAAGGGCGCGTATTCGGCCACGGCCGGGATGTCGGGTGCAAACGACGCGCGCTTGGCCGACGTCACCGCCAGCGGCTTGACCTTGCCGCTCTTGATGAAGGGCAAGGCGCCGGCCAGGCTGACGAAGGTCAGGTCCACGTTGCCCGAGGCCACGTCTACCAATTGCGCGGACGCGCCCTTGTAAGGCACGTGAACCATCTTGATGCCCGCCAGCGACTGCAGCAACTCGCCGTTCAGGTGCTGCGGGTTGCCCACGCCGCTGGTGGCGTAGGTAAGCTTGCCGGGATGCGCGCGGCCATAAGCCACCAGTTGCTCCACATTGGCCACCGGCAACGCAGGGGTGGCGAGCAGCACATTCGGCACCCTCGCAATCAAGGCGATCGGCACCAGATCCTTCTCCGGCTGGTATTGCATCTTGCTTTTGAACACCAGCGGGTTGATGGCGGTTTCGCCCGCCGATCCCAGCAGCAAGGTCGTGCCATCCGGCGCCGAGCGCACCACCGCCTGCGCGCCCAGCATGCCGCTGGCGCCCGGCTTGTTTTCCACCACCACTCCCTGCGGCATGTCGCCGCGCAGCTGTTCGGCCAACAAGCGCCCCATGCCATCCACGCCGCCGCCCGCGGCGAAGGGCACGATCAGGGTGATGGGTCGGCCGGCGTCGGCTGCGTGGGCGGAGCTGAAGGGCGCGGCCAAGGTCAGCGCCAAGGTCAGGGCAGCGCTAAGAAGTCGAGGGTGGGGCATGGTTAGTCTCCTGAGGTGGCCTGTTCATATGGCGGCCGGGTTTTTACTTAATTGCATTTTATATGTGCAATATGCAAAACTTGCAGCTATGGAAAACACCAATCCCCCGTTGCGCCACGTCCGCTTCACGCTGAAGGGGGTCGCCCAAACCTGCGTCGACCTGCCCGCGATGTTCGGCGCGGACTACTTTCGCCTGCCCGTCGTGCTGCGCCTGCTGCTGGAAAACGCCTTGCGCAACATGCAAGGCGACGAGCGCGACGCCGCCATATCCGCGCTGTTGCGCTGGCTGGACCACGGCACCAGCGACGCCGAGATCGCGTTTCAACCGGGCCGCGTGCTGATGCACGACACCACCAGCACCCCCGCCTTGGTGGACATTGCCGCCATGCGCGACGCGCTGGCCGAGGCCGGCCGCGACCCCGCCGTGCTGAACCCCGTGCTGCCCGTGGACGTCTCGATAGACCATTCGCTGGCGGTCGAAGCCTATGCGCAAGCCGACGCCGCCGCGCTGAACCTGAACCTGGAACTGCGCCGCAACGCCGAGCGCTACCGCTTCCTGCGTTGGGCCTCCAAGGCGCTGTCCAACGTGCGCATACACCCGCCGGGCACCGGCATCATGCACACCATCAACCTGGAACAACTGGCCACCGTGGTCTGCCTGGGCGCCGACGGCGCACTGTTCCCCGACATGATGATCGGCACCGACAGCCACACGCCCATGATCAACGGCATCGGCGTGCTGGGCTGGGGCGTGGGCGGGCTGGAAGCACAAACCGTGATGTTCGGCATGCCTACCCTGTTGCGCATACCGGATGTGATCGGCGTGCGCCTTACCGGCGCGCTAGCCCCGGGCGTGACGGCCACCGACCTGGCGCTGACCGTCACGCAACGCTTGCGCGCCATCGGCGTATCAGGTGAATTCGTGGAGTTCTTTGGCCCCGGCGTCAGCACGCTGTCGGCCGGCAGCCGTTGCGTGGTCGCCAACATGGCGCCCGAATACGGCGCCACCACTGGCTACTTTCCCATCGACGGCGCCACGCTGGACTACCTGCGCCAAACGGGTCGCAGCCAGGCGCACATCGAGCGCGTGGCCGCCTATGCGGAACACGCCGGCATCGCGTTCGACCCGCAAGCCGCGCCCCGCTACACCCGCGTGGTCGAAATCGCCCTGGACCAGGTCGGCATGCACGTGGCCGGCCCCAAGCGGCCGCAAGACCTGCACCCCTATGGGCAGACCAAAGCGATTCTGTCTGCGCTGAACTTCCAGCCGGCCGCGCCCGCGCAAGACGGCCTGCCGCGCTACCCCGTCGCCATCGCGGCCATTACCAGTTGCACCAATACGTCGGACCCGCGCCTGCTGATGGCGGCGGGGCTGCTGGCTCGCAAGGCGCGCCAAGCCGGGTTGCGCGTGCCCGCCTGGGTCAAGACATCGTTAGGCCCGGGCTCGCCCGCCGCCGCCGACTACCTGGCGCGCGCCGGTTTGCTGGACGACCTGGCGGCGGTGGGTTTTGACATCGTGGGCTATGGCTGCACCACCTGTATCGGCAATTCCGGCGCCCTGCCCGGCACGGTGCGCGACGCCATGGCAACCGGCGCGGTCCACCCGGTGGCGGTGCTGTCGGGCAATCGCAACTTCACCGGCCGCATCCATCCCGACCTGGACCTGGGCTTTCTGATGTCGCCGTCGCTGGTCATCGCCTTTGCGCTTGCGGGCGACGCCGAGCGCGACTTGAGCCAGGAGCCCGTGCAGAGCACGGCCGACGGCCGCGCCGTTCACCTGCGCGACCTATGGCCGGATGAGGCCGAGATCGACGCCGCGCTGGCGCAAGGCCTGCGGCCGGACGACTACCGCGCCGCCTTCAGGATCGCCAGCGCCAACCCCGCGTGGCAGGCCTTGCAATCGCCGGACAGCCCGCGCTTTCCGTGGGACCCCGCGTCTACGGCGCTGCGGCGTCCGCCCTTTGCATCGGTGGACGAAGCCGGCCAATTGGGCCGGTACATTGCCCACCCGCTGCTGGTGTTGGGCGACGACGTCACCACCGACCACCTGTCGCCCGCCAGCGCCATTCCGCCCGACAGCCTGATTGCCGACTTTCTCGTGGCGCGAGGCGACGACCGCAACGACCTGAACGTATTCGCGTCCCGCCGGGGCAATTGGGAAGTGATGATGCGCGCGGCGTTCTACAGCAAGAGCCTGGTGAACCGGCTTTGCCCCGACACGCCCGCGGGCCACACGCGGCATGCGCCCAGCGGCCGCGTGGAACCCATCTGGGAAGCCGCCGCGCAGTACCGTCAGGACCAGCAGCCGGTGGTGCTGCTGGCCGGTGCGCGCTTTGGCACGGGCTCATCGCGTGACTGGGCCGCCAAGGGCCAGCGGCTGCTGGGCATCCGCGCCGTGCTGGCGGTAAGCGTTGAACGTATCCACCGTTCGAATTTGATCGGCATGGGCATCCTGCCGCTGCGCCTGCCGGACGGCGTCACGCCCGACACGCTGGCCGTGCAGTCCGGTGACCGCATTGAAATCGACGCACCGGCTGATGCGCTGGCGCCACGGATCCCGGTGCCCGTACGCATACTGCGGGCCAACGGCACCGTGGACGCGTTGTGCGCTACGGCCGCCGTGGAAACGCAGTTGGAGGTGCGCCTGTTGCGGATGGGCGGCGTCATTCCCGCTATCCTGTCGGATATTCTTCGGCCAACAACCCGGCCAGCCACGCCCCCGACAGCCACGCCCCCATGAGCGCGCAAACCAATACCGTCACCAAAATCCTGGAATTGATCCGGCAAGACCGCCTGCCCGGCGGCGCCCACTTGACCGCACAAAAGCTGGCCGACCGGCTGCGCCTGTCGCGCTCGCCGGTCAACGATGCGCTGGGCGTGCTGGAGCAGCACGGCATCGTGGCGCGCAAGCCCAACCGTGGCTACTTCCTGCAGCAAGACTTCGACGCCCTGCCCGACGCCCCCGCCGACCTGGCCGAACTGGCGCCGCCTTCGGCCGATGACATCGTCACGCAAAGCTACTTCAAGCTGGCCGACGAGCTGCTGCGCGGCCAGCTGCCCATGCAATGCAGCGAAGCGCAATTGCGTGTGCGCTATGCGCTGACCAATGCGCAGACGCAGGCGTTGCTGGCGCGCGTATCGCAGGAAGGTTGGGCGCAGCGCCGGCCCGGGTACGGCTGGGAATTTTCGTCCATGATGACGACGCCTGACAGCCTCTTGCAGTCGTACCGCCTGCGCTTGGCGCTGGAGCCGGCCGCCCTGCTGGAACCTACGTTCCGCATCGAGAAAAGCGTGATCGAACGCTGCCGCGCCGCTGAGCGGCATCTGCTGGATGGCGGTATCGCCACCGACACGGCCGACCAATTGCATGAGCGTGGCGTACGTTTTCATGAGTCGCTGGTGGAAGCGTCCGGCAACCCGTTTTTCATCGACACGATCAAGCGCGTCAACCGCGTGCGCCGGTTGCTGTCGTACCGCTCCATGCAGGACCGCAGCCGCTATCAGCAGCATTGCGATCAGCATCTGGCCATTCTTGATTTGCTGGAACGTGAACGCAACGACGAGGCCGCGGCCGCCTTGTCCAGCCATTTGCGCAGCACGCTGGACAACCTGGCGCGCATCAGCGGCATCCTGGTTTCCCCGGCCTGAAACGCGAAGATTTTCAAAGGCAAGCCCATGCACGTCTATATCGGCTCTCGCACCACACGTGAACGCAATGCGCGCGGCGACGGCATCAGCGTCTACGCCTACGCCGCGGACACCGGCGCGCTGACGCTCACGCAGGTGGTCGGCGGCTTGGTCAATCCGTCATATCTGCTGCCCCATCCGGCGCTGCCCGTGCTGTACACCGTACACGGCGACAGCCAGGAAGTCAGCGCGCTGCACCGCGATCCGCAAAGCGGCGCGCTTACCCCCTGGCATCAACAACCGTGCCAAGGCCGCAATCCGGTGCATCTGGCCCTGGGTCCGTCCGGGCACTTTCTGATGGTGTCAAACCACTTGAGCGGTGCCTTGGCCGTGCTGCCCGTGGCGCACGATGGCGCGCTTGGCGCCGTGACGCAAACCGTTTCCATGCCGGGCGAACCCGGCCCGCACCGCAAAGAGCAGCCGTTCGCCAAACCGCACTACAACGTGGTGGACCCCACCGGACGCTACGTGGCGGTGCCCGACAAGGGGCTGGACCGCGTGTTCCTCTTTGCGCTGGACGAGCACGGCATCGGCGCGCAGCCGCACAGCGTGGCAAGCAGCCGCGAAGGCGCCGGCCCGCGCCATGCGGTGTTCCACCCCACCGGCCGCTGGCTGTATGGGGTGAACGAACTGGACAACACCGTGGCCGCCTACACGCTTGCGGGCGGCGCGTTACAGCCCTTCCAGGTGCTGCCCACGCTGCCGGACACCTACACCAGCAACAGCCGCGCGGCCGGCATCGCTCTGGACGCGCACGGCCATCACCTGTACGTGTCGAACCGGGGCGACGACAGCATCGCCGTGTTTCGCGCGGACCCGGCCAATGGCCGCCTGGCGCTGGTGCAGCACGTGCCGTCGGGCGGCAAGACGCCACGCTTTTTCACGCTGTCGCCCGACGGCCGCTTCCTGTTTGCCTTGAACGAAGACAGCGACACGCTGGTGCGTTTTCGGGTCGATGCGCAAGACGGCACGCTGACGCGCGACGGTCACGAACTTCGCATCGGCAGCCCGGTGTGCATGGTGTTCGCCCACCCGCAGGCCTGATGCCACGCGGCGGGCCTGGCGTTTGCGGATATGAAGTTCGTGACTCCGAGTTCGTGGCTCCGGGTTCGTGGCTCCAGCGCCCGTCAGAAATCCATCGACGCCGACAGCATCAGCGTGCGCGGCACGCCTTGCGAGATCGTGCCGTAGGACGCCACGCCGGACCAGTACGCGCGGTTGGTCACGTTGACGAGGTTGGCCCGCAAGGTCACGTCCTTGCCCTGGATGCGGGTGGCGTAGCGCGCGCCCAGATCGAAGGTGGTCCATGACGGCACCGATTGCGTGTTGGCCTGATTGATGTACTCGCGCCCGGTGTAGACCATGCCGCCCGTCAGCGTCAGGCCCGCCACCCACGGCGTGTCCCATTCGGCGCTGAGGTTGGCCGAGAACCTGGGCACGCCCACCGGCTGATTGCCCAGCGTGGCGGCGCTGTTGGTGCGCGTGAGTTCGGCGTCCAGCCAGGTCACGCCCCCCAACAGGCGCAGGCCGCGCAGCGGCTCGCCGGACAGATTCATTTCCAGGCCTCGGTTGCGCTGTTCGCTGTCCGCGCCGTACACGCCGTTGGTCAACTGACCGCTGGGCTTGGTGATTTCAAAGGCGCTGACGCTCAGCATCGCGCTGTCGAATTCCATCTTCACGCCCACTTCCTTCTGGCGGGCCTTGTAGGGCTTGAACACCTGCCCGGCGTTGGACGCCGTGGCGGGCGCCACGTCGCCTTTGCTCAGCCCTTCGATGTAGTTGGCGTACAGCGACACATGGCTCCACGGTTTGACGACCAGGCCAGCCAGCGGGGTGGTGGCGCTTTCGTCGTAGCTGACGGTGCGCACGCCCGTCACCGCATTGAAGTTGCGCGATTCGATACGCTGCTGGCGCAGGCCCAGCGTCAGTTGCGCGCGTTCGTCCAGGATGCTCATCGTGTCCGCCAGCGCCACGCCGGACAGGTCCGACGACGATACCTTGGGCACGTTGCGCGGCGCGGGGATGTGCTGCTCGGGGCGCGTAATGGGTTGATAGATGTTGGACGTAAGCGGCGTGCCCGACACGCTGGCCTGCGAGTTGCGGTCGCTGTACAGACTGCCCATGACGCTGATGGCGTGGCGCACGGGCCCCGTGTCCAGCTTGGCGCGCAGGCCGGCGTTGTACGTGCTGCGTTCCACCTTGAAGCGGAAGTTGTTTGGCGTCACCACCGTGTCGCCCGCGCCGTTCACGATGGTGGGCGTCTGGTCCGACAGACGCGACACATCCGTGTCCGAGCCGCCGGCATCGGCGAACACGGTCAGGCGGTCGCTGATGTCGTATTCCACGCGCAGCAGCGCCGACTGGCCGTCGGACTTCCACCAGCCCCAGGGCTGCGTGGCGTTGCGGCGGCCATCGGCGGCGCGCGGCACGTCAATGCCCGCAGCCACCAGGAAGGGGCGCGTAGGCGCATCCACTTTTTCGTGTTGCGTCAACAGATCCAGCGACGCACGCAGGCGTTCGCCCTGGTAGTCCAGCGACAAGGCGCCGATGTCGGTGCGCGAATACAGATTGTCCAGCGGCGTGTCGCCCTGACGATGCATGCCGTTGATGCGCACGCCCCATTCACCGTCGTTGCCGAAGCGCCGGCTCAGGTCTACCCGGCCGCCAAACTGCGAGCTGCCCACGTAGTCAGCGGACAGCCGCGTCAGGTCTTGCGGCAGCGAACGCTTGGGCACCATGTTGATCACCCCGCCCACGCCGCTGTTGGGCGACATGCCATACAGCAAGGCGGCGGGCCCTTTCAGGACTTCCACACGTTCGATGTAGTCGGTAAAGACGTGGTAGTTCGGCGCCACGCCATACACGCCGTCGAACGCGATTTCGCCCAGGTTGCCTTCGCCGATGGGAAAGCCGCGGATATAGAACGAATCGGTCACGCCGCCGATCTGTCCGGTAAAGCGCACGGACGGCTCGGCGTTCAGCGCGTCGGCCAAGGTCACCGCCTGGCGGTTGGCCAGCAATTCCGAGGTGTAGCTGGTGATGTTGAACGGCGTGTCCATAACGTCGCGATTGCCCAGGAAACCCATGCGGCCGCCTCGCGCCACCTGCCCGCCCGCGAATTCCGGCGGCAAGCTGGACGCGCTGATGCCCGATCCCGCCACCGTGATGCTGGGCAGCAGCGTGGCCACGCCGCCGTCTGCCTGGGGCAGCTTCTGCAAGGAATACGCGCCCGCGCCCTGTTCCGCCACGGCGTAGCCGGAGCCGCCCAGCAAGCGCGCGAACCCTTCCTGCACGGTATACGACCCGGACAGGCCGTCACTGCGCTGACCCGCCAGCAACGCGGGGTCAAACGACAGCGGCACGCCCGCCGCCGCCGCGAATTGCGCCAGCACATCGCCCAATGGGCCTGGGCCGATGGCGTAGGGCTTGCGCCCATCGGCGGCGGCCGACGCGCCCGCGGCTTCGGCCGCGGTGGCCGGCGCGGGCGCGCCCGCCACGGCCAATAGCATCACGCTGATGCCGGCGGCCTGCCTCATTGCCGCCCGGGGCGACAGGGTGGCCGCGCCACGGGGCAGGCGCTGCGAACGGGAATTTCGGGAAACCATGAAACGATCCTTCGTAGGGGACGGGGTGGCTCGCGTGTCGCGACGATTCACCCGGTACACCGGACGAGGCGCAGAAAAGGCTCAATCAGAAGGCGATTAATTTGTAACGCCCGCGCGGGGCGCGATCGTGGTCCAGTAGGGAGTCACGCGGCTGATGCGTACCGGCAACGTTTTTTCCAGCAGGCGCAGGCTGCCGTCGATATCGGCCAGCGGGAACGCGCCCGATACGCGCAGCCCGGCCACCGCCGGATCGCAACGCAACACGCCCCGGCGATAACGGCCCAACTCAGCCGCCAGATCAGCCAAGCGCCAATTGCGCACGGCCAGCATGCCCTGCTCCCACGACGCTGATGCAGCGTCCACCGTCGACAAGGCTTGCACGGCGCTCGCGGTGAACACCGTGTGCTGTCCGGCGGGAAGGGTCACCGCGGCAACGCCCGCGTCTTGCGGCTGAATCTGGACGGCGCCTTCGAAGACGGCCACGCGGATGCTGCCGCCATCGTCGCGCACCATGAAGCGGGTGCCCAGCGCGCGTATCGTCCCTTGCGAGGTGCGCACGATAAAGGGCCGATACACGGGCGAAGGATCCCGGCCAGTGGTCAGCAGGATCTCGCCCGCGCGCAGCCACAGCACACGCGCGCTGGGGCTGTATTCGATATCGACCGCGCTGGCCGTGTTCAGCAGCAGGCGCGTGCCGTCGGCCAGATCCATCTGCCGCCGTTCGCCCGTGGCGGTGCGCGCGTCTGCCGCCCATTCGCGCCAGGGCAGCGTGCGCCAGCCAGCCAGCGCCGCTGGCCCCAGCACCAGCAGCGCGCCCAGCGCCCGCACGGCTTGTCGGCGGCCGACGCGGCTGCAATGCTGATCGGCCCGGCGCAAGGTATCGCGCACGACCTCGGGCGGCACCTGCCCAAAGCCGCGCAACATGGCTTCCACCCGCGTCCAGGCCGCGCCATGCGCCGCGCTGCGGGTGCGCCAGCGGTCGAAGTCCGCGCGGTCGGCGGCGGACAAGGTTTCGGATTGAAAGCGCACCAGCCAGCCGGCTGCCTGTTCCAGGATGATGGGGTCGATGGCGGAGTCCATGGCGACGCTCATGCCGCGTGCACCTGGTAGGCAATCAGGCAGGCCGTCAATGCACGCTGCATATGGCGCTTGACGGTGGCCAGCGACACCCGTTCCCGCACCGCGATGTCGGCATACGCCATGCCCTCGAACTGCGACAGCAGGAAGATATTGCGGGTCTTTGCGGGCAGGGTCCGCAAGGTGGCGTCGATGGCGTGCAGGGTCTCAAGAATTTGCGCACGCACTTCGGGCGACGGCGCCTCGCGAGCGGGCAGATGGGCAATGGCGGCCAGATAAGCGTCTTCCAGCGCGCGGCGGCGCCAGTGGTCCACGACCAGGCCTTTGGCGATGTGGGTCAGCAGGGCCCGCGGTTCGGGTCCCGCATCCTGGCGACGCGCGCTGATCAAGCGTACGAAGGTATCGTGCGCCAGGTCGGCGGCGTCAAACGAGTTGCCCAGCTTCTTGCGCAACCACATCGACAGCCAGCCGTGGTGGTCACGATAGAGCTTCGTGACGGACTCGGCGGTAGGGGATTCGGAGGCAGACAAGACGCACCTGACGCAATATCGTAAATGGGAACGATTTTTATTTTATTCTTTTTTTCCCGCTGGCTTCCAGCCTGCGCCGCATGCCGTTGGCGCCCTGCTGTCCGGCCCGTCGTATCGCTTAACTTCATAGAGGCGCTCGGATAGAATCAAGCACCTCTCAAGCCCCTATCCCACCGTAGACGTCGCCATGCAGAACCCACCTTTCGAGCCCTCTTTTCTTGCTGGCGGCGGCGAGATGGGCAAACGGGTAGCGGCCTACGATTGGGCCGCCACGCCGCTCGGGCCCTTGGCCGCCTGGCCCCCCTCTTTATGCGTGGCCGTCGGCATGGTGATGTCGTCCCGCTTTCCGTGCTGTCTGGTCTGGGGCCGCGAACTCATCACCCTCTACAACGACGCCTTCCGGCCGATTCTGGGCGCCAAGCCCGAAGCGCTGGGCCGTCCTTTCAGCGATGTCTGGAGCGAGGCCTGGCCCATGATCGGCCCCATCGCCGACCGCGCGTTCGCGGGCGAGGCCACCTTCATCGAAGACTACCCGGTGGTCATCCAGCGGTTTGGCCAAGCCGAAGAAGCCACCTTCACCTTTTGCTACAGCCCGGTGCGCGATGAGCATGGGGTGGTGGTCGGCATGATGGACACCGTCATCGAAACCACGTCGCGGGTGCAAGCCGAACGCGCGCAGGCGGAAGCCTTGCGGCAGGCCGAAGACACGCTGCGCCAAAGCCAGAAGATGGAAGCCGTGGGCCAACTGGCGGGCGGGCTGGCGCACGATTTCAACAACTTGCTGATGGGCATCGCGGGCAGCCTTGAGCTGATCCGACTGCGTCTTGCGCAGCAGCGTCTGGACGAGCTGGAACGCCACATTGACGTCGCGCAGCGCGGCACGGAAAAGGCCGCCGCCCTGACCCACCGGCTGCTGGTGTTCTCGCGCAATCAGCCGCTGTCGCCGCAAGCGGTGGACATCAACCACCTGGTGCACGGCATGGAAGACCTGGTGCGCCGCAGCGTGGGGCCGGGGATTGCGCTGGACCTGGCCTGCGAACCACGGCTTTGGCCCGCCTGGGTTGACCCGCACCAATTCGAAAACGCCCTGCTCAACCTGTGCCTGAACGCGCGCGACGCCATGCAAGGACAGGGGCGGCTGGGCATCGAGACGGCCAAGGTCGCGCTGGACGCCGGGGCCGCGCGCGAACGCGACCTGCCCCCGGGCGACTACCTGCGCCTGACCGTCACGGACACCGGCTGCGGCATGACGCCGCAAACCGTGCAGCGCATTTTCGAACCCTTCTACACCACCAAATCGCCCGGCGAAGGCACCGGCCTGGGCTTGTCGATGATGTATGGCTTTGTGCGGCAGTCCGGCGGTCAGGTGCAGGTTGTATCGCGCCCGGGCGAAGGCACGGCGATGAGCCTGTACTTCCCGCGTTTCGACGGGGCGCTGACGCCGATGGAGTTGGCGGCGCGCCTGGAACCGCCACGCGCCGCCGCGGGCGCGACCGTATTGATCGCCGAAGACGACACCGCGGTACGCGCCGTCATGGTGGAAACGCTGGCCGAACTGGGTTATGCCGTGATCCAGGCCACCGACGGGGCCAGCGCGCTGCGCGCCTTGTCGGCCCCGGGCCAGATTGATCTGCTGATCTGCGATCTGGGCCTGCCCGGCCGCATGGATGGCCGCCAGGTCGTTGACGCGGGCCGGCTGTTGCGGCCCGCGCTGAAGGTGCTGTTCATTACGGGTTCCGGCTCGCAGACGCTGGCCGAAGCCGGCGTCCCCACCCTGCCCAAGCCTTTCGCGCTGGACGAGCTGGCGCGCAAGGTGCACCTGCTGATGGGGGCTTAGCCGGGCGCCCGCCTCCTTATAGCTTGGGTGCGTAGCGGAACGTCAGCATGAAGTTGCGCGGCTGGCCGTAGTAGTTGTTGCCGCCCAGCGTGTTGTACGACGGCACGTAGTACTTCTTGTCGAACACGTTGTTGACGTTCAGGCCGATGCTGAGTTCCGGCGTGGCCTGATAGCCCACACGCGCGTTCCAGACGGTAAAGCCGGCCAACTTGAATTCGCGGTCCGAGCTGATGGTGGCGGTTTGCGTGTTGACGCCCGCGCCCACGCTCAGGCGGTTCATCATGCCCGGCAGCTTGTAGTTGGCCCACAGGCGCAGCATGTGCTTGGGCGTCCAGGTGTTGAAGACCTGGCCTTTGTTGTCGGGGTCTTCCAGGTACTTGGTGGTGTTGTAGGTATAGCCCGCGTACAGCTCCAGGCCCTTCACCACTTCACCCGACACTTCCGCTTCCACGCCCTGGCTGCGCACCTTGCCCGACGCGCGCGAGCAATACCAGCCGTCGCACGCGAAGCCGGCGTCGTAGTCATTGACGGCGCGGTTCTTGTGGTCGTAGCGGAACAGCGCCAGCAGGGTGTTGACGCGGCCGTCGGCCAGTTCGCCCTTGATGCCCACTTCGTAGTTGTTACCTTCGATGGGCTTGAGCAGGCTGCCGTCCAGATTGCGTTGGGTTTGCGGTTCGAACACCGTGGTGTAGCTGGTGTAGGCCGACCAGTTATCCGTCAGCGAATAGACGATGCCGGCATAGGGAATGAACTTGCCCGATGTGTTGGACGTGGAAGTGCTGCCCGAGCCGGTGTAGGAATAGTCAAACCAGCCAACCCGGCCGCCGCCGATCAGCGCCAGGGACTCGGTGGGCTTCACACGCCAGGTGCCGTAGATGCCCTTCTGGCGGATGTCGTAGGCGCTGCGCGAATCGTAGCCGCTGGCCTCGACGATGGAATCGATGTCCTGCCAGGGGCGATGGTTATCGATGTCAAAGATATTGCCGCCCGTTTGCCAGGCGCGCGTGAAGCGGTCCTGCGTGGTCAGCTTGGAATAGTTGGCGCCCAGCACCACTTCCTGCTCCATGCCCAGCGCCGTGAAGTTGCCGCTGACCGACATGTCCAGCCCGCGCTGCTTGCTGGCGAAATCCACACCGAAGTTGCCGTAGGACAAGCCGCTGCCGTCGGGCTGCACTTCGCCCGCCACACGCTGGTGCACCGTCGTGTTCTTTTCGTTCATGGCCACGCCGGCCAGGCGGAAGCGCCAGGCGTCGTTGAAGCGATGCGTGACGTCGGCGTTGAAGATGGTCTGGTCGTTCTTGGCGCGGTTCCAGGTAGAGCCGGTAAAGGTGGAACGCGGCAGGTCGATGTCGCCGCCGTCCGCATAGCGTGGGTAGCCCACGATCATCGGGCGCGAACGGCTGTAGCGGTTGCTGATGCCGATACCCACCGTGGTGTCTTCGGTCACGTCGAAGTCCAGCGCGGCATACAGGTTGCGCGTCTTGTCCCACACGTAGTCGATGTAGGAATGGCTTTGGTCTTCATCGACCACGACGCGGCCGCGCAGCGTGCCCGCGTCGTTCAGCGGGCCGCCCGCGTCCAGCGTCAGGCCGTAGTGGTCCCAAGAGCCGGCCTTGCCCGACAGCACCACCGACGGTTCGGCGCCGCCGCGCTTGCGCACCAGGTTGATCGCGCCGCCAGGGCTGCCCGCGCCTTGCAGCAGGCCGGCCGCGCCGCGCAGGATTTCCACGCGGTCGTAGAACACCAGCGAGTCCTGCTCCCAGTTGCCCAGGCTGTAGCTGTTGCGCAGCAAGGCCACGCCGTCGTATTGCAGCTGGTCCACCGGAAAGCCGCGTGCATTGATCGACACGCCCGGCCCCACGCCTTGCACGCCCACCATGCCGGCCGTGTTGTTGACGGCGTCGGGCAGGCTGGTCATGATCTGATCGTCCATGCGCTGGCGCGTCAGCACGGTGACCGATTGCGGAATGTCCTTGAGCGCCTGCGTGGTCTTGCCGATGGTGATGGCGGGCGAGGTATACGAGCCGGTGCCGTCGGTGGTGGGGTTGTAGCTGCCCGTGACCGTTACCGGCGCCAGCGTCGCGGCCTGCCCGGCGGCCGGCGCCTGCTGCAAGCGGTATCCGCCTTCGGCCCGGGCAACGGCCTGCAAGCCGGTGCCGGCCAGCAACTGGGCCAGCGCCGCGTCCACCGGGTACGTGCCGGACACGCCACCGGTGCGCGCGCCCGCCGCCAGCGCCGGGTCAGACGCCACCATGACACCGGCCTGCATGCCGAACGCGCCGAGGGCCGCGCCCAGCGGGCCGGGCGGGATATCAAACGTGATCGATTGGCGCAGGGGCGCTGTCGGTTGGGATTGGGATTGGGGCTGGGCTTGGGCTTGGGCCTGCACTGCCGACGACCACGGCGCGGCCAGCATGACCACGGGCAAGGCCACACGCAAGGCCAGGCTCAGGCGGGTGCGCGGCGACAAGCGGCGATGCGGCGAAGAGAGCTTGGCAAGTGACGCGTGGTCGGCACGCAGACGGACAAGCGACGGGCGGGCAAGCCACTCTGCGCGGGCAGGACGAGAAGACATGTAGAGATTTCCTGGCTCATGAAGGAAGAACGCAGACTCGGCGGGGAGAGGCATCCGGGCTGCTTTCCTTACATGACGCGCTGATTCGGGACTTACGCCGTTCCGGTTACAAATCAATCGCGGGCGGGCGAACGGGACGGCGGGCTCAGGCCAACCCCACCGTGACCCAATAG
This sequence comes from Achromobacter sp. JD-1, assembly GCF_038594925.1. Lineage (NCBI taxonomy): Bacteria > Pseudomonadati > Pseudomonadota > Betaproteobacteria > Burkholderiales > Alcaligenaceae > Achromobacter > Achromobacter sp. JD-1. Next base: position 42,503 of record NZ_JBCGCS010000005.1, read on the forward strand.
CGGGTGTATTGCCGCACGCGCACGGGCAACACCTCTTGCAGCATGGCCAGCACCTTGTCACTGTCGGCCAAGGGGAATGCCCCGACCACGCGCAATGCGCCGGCCTCGTCCGAACAGCTCAGCCGGCCGGGCCGATAGCGCGCCAGTTCTTGCAAGAACGCGGCCAGCGGCATCTCGTTGGCAATCAACATGCCGTTGATCCAGGCGGAGGTGGCCGGTTCCAACTTCTGCAACGCAAAGACGCCCGTGGCCGACACCTCGGCCTGTTCCCCCGCATGCACGCGTCGGGGCGGATCGGCCGGGTCCAGGCCGCGCACATCCACCGCGCCTTCCAGCACCGCAACGCGCACCCCTGCCCTGCCTCCCTGGCTGTCGTCCAGGTCGCGCACCAGAAACCGCGTGCCCACCGGCGTCAGGATACCGCCGCGCGTGCGCACCGCGAACGGTCGGCCTCGTGGGTCTTGCGCGGTCGTTACCAGGATTTCGCCTTCCAGCAGCACCACTTCGCGTTGGCTGGCGGTGTAGCGCAGGTCCACGGCGCTGGCGGTGTTCAGTTCCAGCCGCGTGCCGTCCGGCAAGGTCAGCGCGCGCCGTTCACCGGTGCCGGTACGCAGGTCGGCGGCCAGGCGAACAATGGCGCCGCGTTCACCCACCACCCACGCGCCCAAGCCTAAGGCCGCGGCCGACACCATCCAGCGCATGGCGTTGCGGCGCGACTGGATCAGCGGCGCCTGCCGTAGCGTGCGGGCGGCAACCTCGTGACCCGCTTCAGCCACGCCCAGGTCCACATCGCGCGTCAAGGCCACCAGCCGCAGCCAGGCCAGTTCATGCGCGGGCTGAGCCTGCCGCCACCGTTCGAACCGCAGGCGGGTGTCGTCGCAGGCGCCTTCGCGCAACCGCGCCCACCAGTCAGCGGCCTCACGCACGATCTTGGGATCGATACGGCCCGCTTCCGGCGCATGCGGGCGCAGCAACTTGGCGCTGTCCATGGGTTCTGGGTTTACACAGGGGTTCACACGTTGGTTCACCGTTTGTTCACCCGTACACCGCCGTGTAGCAATGCACCAAGGCGCGCGCCAGCGACTTCTGCACGGCGTTGACCGTCAGGCCCAATTGCTGGCCTATGTCGGCGTACGACATGCCATCGACCTGCGCCATCAGGAAAATGCGGCGGCTGGTCATGGGTAGCGTGTCCAGCAATTCGCAGATTTGCTCCAGCGCTTCCAAAATCAAGGCGCGCGATTCCACCGACGGCTCCACCGCCACCGGCTGCAACGCCAGCGATTCCATGTAGGCCGTCTTGATCGCCGCGCGACGGGCGCGGCCGATCAACAGGCGCGTGGCGATGGTGCGCAAGTAGGCACGCGGCTCGCTTAGCGGTTCCCGCACATTGGCGCGTATCAGCCGTTCAAAGGTGTCGTGCGCCACATCGGCCGCATCGGACGCATTGCCCAGCTTGCGCAGCAGCACGCCGCGCAACCACTGGTGGTGCGCCTGATAGACGGATTGCACTTCGGCATGAGGAGCGAAGGATGAGGATGGCATGGCGGCGCCCCGGCGTCACCGCCAGAATCCCAAACAAAATGAAAATGATTCGCAATTATAAGTATCTTTGAATCGTTTTCAAGATGGGGAATCCGGGCGCGGGCGGAACGCGTCCCGAGGGCGTGGCGGAATGATCGTGCCGACGTGCGGCGTGTGGCGGAATGTAGGATGGGTGCAGCGCGGGTTGGCGTCGGCAAGAAGATAGCGCCGATCGCGCGAAACCCATCACGCGCCTTCTGGCTGATTCCGTTGCGAATTCAACGTTGCTTGATGGGTTTGCGCGTTGTGCGATCTCTTTCTTCTTCAGACAATCTCGCGCTACACCCATCCTACGATCGTGCCTGCACACGGCGGAACGATCGTGTCGGCATAAGGCGGAATGATCGCGTCGGCACGCGACGGAATGATCGTGCCGGCACATGGCGGAATGATCGCGTCGGCACGCGACGGAATGATCGTGTCGGCACATGGCGGAATGATCGCGTCGGCACGCGACGGAATGGTCGTGCCGGCATGTGGCGGCATGATCGTGTCTGCATGCGGCGGAACAACCGCGTCGGCATACGGCGCAATGATCGCGTCGACACGCAACGGGATGGTCGGGTCGGCACGCGGCGGAACGACCACGTCGGCACGTGGGGGAACGATCGTTTCGGTACACGGCAGAATGATCGTGCCGGCGCACGGCGGAACGATCGTGTCGGCATACGGTGGAATGATCGCGTCGGCACGCGACGGAATGGTCGTGCCGGCACGTGGCGGCATGATCGTGTCTGCATACGGCGAAACAACCGCGTCGGCATGCGGCGCAATGATCGCGTCGACACGCAACGGAATGGTCGTGTCGGCACGCGACGGAATGATCGTGCCTACACGCGACGGAATGATGTACCGACTCGCGCCGGCACTCGGAATGTAGGATGGGTGCAGCGCGGGTTGGCCTGGGCAAGAAGATTGCGCCGATCGCGCGGAACCCATCATCCCGCCCCATCACCCCATCCCCCCATCCCCGCCTTGTCAGAACTTCGCCGTCAGGTTCACGAACACGCTTCTGGGTTCGCCGTAATACACCTGACTCGCCACGCCGCCCAGGTAGTACTTCTTGTCGAACAAATTATTCACGTTCAACTGCGCCGACAAGGCCGAGCTGAAGTCATACCGCGCCATCAGGTTGTAAATCGCATAGGCCTTTTGCTTGGCGGTGACCGTATCGCTGCCCGCGCTGACCTGGCTATACGTTGAAATCTGCCAGTTGACGCCGCCGCCTACGGTCAGTTTGTTCCAGTCGCCGGGCAAGCGGTAGGTGGTGAACAGCTTGGCCATTGCTCTCGGGCGCTCGGTGTTCACGGACACGCCCCGGGCATCGCGGCTGGTGTAATACGTGCCGCCCGCGTAGGCGTTCCAGCCGGGCGCCAGCATGCCGCTCACTTCCAATTCCACGCCCTTGGTCGTGACGCCGTCGGCGGTGGTGTAGGCCTGCTCGAACGATCCCGGCACCAGCGCGTCGCCGTCCAGCACCGCGACCTTGCTCTGCTTGACCTTGAACAGCGCAATCGACGTGTTCAACCTGCCGTCCAGGTATTCGCCCTTCACGCCCACTTCGTAGTTCTGGCCTTGCACCGGGTCCAGGTAATTGCCGTTGCGGTCGCGGTTCTCCTGCGGCTGGAAGATATCCGTATAGCTGACGTAGGTGGAATACGTGTCGTTGATGTCGTAGACCACGCCCGCGTAGGGAATGAACTGCGAATCTTTCTGGTCTCGCGTGTCGGACTTGGATTGCCAGGTGGCGTAGCGCCCGCCCGTAATGGCGGTAAGGCGGTCGGTCAGCGACCAGCGGACGGCGGCATACACGCCCTTTTGATGCGTAACCGTGCCGCGCAGGGTCGCGTCTGTCCACGCGGGTTGGGCGAACGAGCCGTCCCATTGGTAGAAGTTGCCGGTGCTGGCGAGCGACGCGCTATCGAAGCCGTAGCGGTAGAAGTCTTCGCCATAGCGGCTGCGCATGGCGCCCACCACCGCTTCGTGCTTGCGGCCCAGCAGGCTGAACGGGCCCTTGGCCTGCACGTCCAGCGAGGTCTGCTGCGCGTAGGAATTCCAGTAGCCCGGCAGCGCCCGCAGGCCCGTGCCCGTCTCGCGGTCCAGCGCGCCGTACAGGTACAGCAGCTTGGCGTCGTACTTGCTCTTGCGCTGCGACCAGTCCGCGCGCACTTCCCAGTCGCTGTCAAAGCGGTGCGACAGCGTGGCGAACATGGTCTGGTTGGTGGTGTGCCAATACGTCCAGTCCGCCGCCGTGGTCTTGGAGCGCCGCCAGTCGGTGGCGGTACCGTCGCTGAACACCACGGGCAGGCTGCCCCAGGTCGAGCCGCGCGGACGCTTGTCCTGGTAGTCCGCGCCCACGCTCAAGGTGGTGTTGGGTGTGAGGTCGGCGTCGATCACGCCGTAGAACACCTTCTTGTTGGCCTGGTAGAGGTCGATATAGGAATCGCGGCCCTGGTACAGCGCGACCATGCGGGCGCGCACTGTGCCTGCCTCGTTCAGCGGCGTGGTCATGTCCAGCGTGCCGCGATACTGGTTCCACGATCCAAAGCCCGCGCTGACCGAGCCCGTGAAGGTCTTGCTGTTGGCGTGCTTGCGCACCAGGTTGATCGACGCGCCGGGGTTGCCCGCGCCGGTCATCAAGCCCGTTGCGCCGCGCACCACTTCAATGCGGTCGTAGATGAAGGAATCGTTATCGGATTCGCCATACATCGACAGGCCGATGGTAGTGGGCACGCCGTCGTATTGCAGGCTGTCGATGTAGAAACCGCGCGACCAGAAGTCGGTGCGGTCGGTGTCTTCGCTGACCACCTGCACGCCCACCACGTTGCCCATCACCTCATCCAGCGAACGCATGTTCTGATCATCGATGCGCTGGCGCGTCACCACGCTGACGGACTGCGGCGTCTCGCGCAGCGACAGCGTCAGGCCGGTGGCCGCCGACGAGGCCGGCGTGGTGTAGGAACCCGTGCCCTCGGTCACTGCCGGATCTGAATTGCCCAGCACCGTCACCGGCGCCAGGCTGGCCACGCCAGCGTCGCGCGCCAGGATGATGCTGTCGCCTTGCCAGCGGTACGTCACGCCCGTGCCTTGCAGCAGACCGCGCAAGGCTTCTTCGGGCGCCAGGCTGCCGCGCAGCCCACGGGTGTTCAGGCCGGCGACCACGTCGGGCGCGTAGAACACGCGCACCTTGGTCTGGGCCGCCCATTGCAGCAGCGCGTCGCCCAAGGGTTGCGCGCCGATGTTGATCGACACCGGCGCGTTCTGCGCCTGCGCGGAATCCGGCATCACGCCCAGCCCCACTCCCAGCGCCAGGCTCAACGCCACCACCAGGGAAGAATGCATGAAGCGCGGGGCTGCGCTGGCGCGGCGCGGCGCCGCATGGGAATACCTGTGTGCAAAGAGAGTCACGACTACCTGCTGTTTCGGTTCAACGAGGGACGGGGGTGGCGGTGCCGGTCAAAGAAGCCTGGCGGCAGCGCCTTCCTTCGTAGAACGAATCAAACGCGGATAAACCTGAATCTCATTCCCATTTATTTTGTAACCGTGGCGGCGTCGCCAGGATTGGCGTGGCTGTTGGCATAGATGTCGATCGGCCCGCCGGGGCGCGGCATCAGCCGCACGGGCGCCACCGCGGGCAAGGCGTCGACCAGCGCCTCGGGCCGGTCCAGCGTAAACGAGGCTGACACCCGCAGGCGCCCCGCCTTATCGTCGGCGAGCCGCAGCGGCGTCGCCAGATAGCGGTTCATTTCCTGCACCACGTCGGCCAGCGGCGCGTTTTTGAACACCACGCGGCCATCGCGCCAAGCCGTGGCGGTCGACACATCGGCGGGCGCGGGCACGCCGATCGCGCCGCTGCCCGGCACGCGGATGCCATGGCCCGCCCGCAGCACCGCGTGGCCCAGGTTCCACCAATGGCCGCCCGACACCTGCACCGTGCCCGACTCCACCAGCACCCGCACCTGATCGGCGTCGCGGCGCACGTCGAACACCGTGCCCGTCACACGCACAACGCCGCTGCCGGCATCCACGGTAAACGGACGCGCCGCATCGGCGGCAACGGTGAAATTGATTTCGCCTTGGTCCAGCACCACGTCGCGGCGTTCGGCATACAGCCTGACCTGGGCGCGCGTGCCGCCGTTGACCTCCAGCACGGAGCCATCAGGCAAGCTCAGTTGGCGGCGTTCACCGCGTTCGGTGCTGACCAGGGTGGTAAACGTGGGCGCCTGCACCGGCATGCTCCACCACACGCCCAAGGCCGCCACGGCCACGGCCGCACAGGCCAGGGCAACGCGCAGGGAAAACAGGCGTTGGGATGGCGCTTGCCGCCGCCCCGCGCCCGGCCGCGCCGGCACCGGTCCGCCAAGCAGGGATTCCACCTGGCTGCGCGACAGGCCCGCCGCCGCGCTTCCCAACTGCTGCATGCGGTCGAACTCACGCGCCCCCTCGGGGTGTTCGCGCCGCCAACGGGCAAACGCGCGCCGGTCGCGGCGCGTCAGATCGCCCGAATGCCAGCGCGCGAACCACCACGCGGCGGTGGCGGGTTCGCGCGGTTCATCGCGGTTGTTCATGAAAGACATCGTCATGGGGTGTGGTCACGCAGCCGGTCGCGCACATGCTCGATGGCGCGCATGACGTAGCGCTCGATCATATTCTTGGACAGGCCCATGTGTTGCGCCACTTCGGCCTGCGTCCAGCCTTCGATGCGGTTCAGCACGAAAGCCTGGCGGCACTTGGGCGGCAATTCCGCCAGCACATTGGCCAGGTCGTCGGCCAGCCGCGATGCGCGCAAGGACGCCTCGGGGTCATCCACCCTCAGCTGATCAGCCTCGTCCAGTTCGTCCCACGGCACGTGTTCGGCGCGGTCCTGCCGCCGCCAGCGATCAATCAGCCGATGCCCCGCCGCCTGGAACAGATACCCGCGCGCCTTGAGCGCCACGCTGGCGTCGGCCTTCAGCAAGCGTTCGATGGCGTCGTGGGCGGCATCTTCGGCGTCGTGTCGGTTGCCCGTGCGCCGGCTCCATACGCCTACCAGCTCGTCGTAATAGGCGAGCCAGCCGGTGCGGGGGGAGGAAGAGCGGGACATGAGCCGGACGGGGACGGTCAAAAAAACAGGGTGGCGAATTTTACAAATAATTCTCATTATCGCAACCACTGATTTCAAGCGCCCGATGGTCCGGCTAGTAATCCATCGGGATATGGGCCTGCGCCGCGCGTATTTCCTGAATGTGGCGTTCGGCCTCTTCCCGCTCGGCCGCTGGCGGCAATGGCCGCCAACTCACCATATTGCCGGGCGTCTTCACCGGCATCCAGCCCAGCACGCTGTACAGCGTGATGGCGGTGCGTCCCGTGTCAAAGCGTGTCTCGTAGTAGCCCTGCCGGTCCGGCGCGGTATCACCGGACGTCCAATCCAACTGCGACATCCACGTCTCCTTTGCTGAAGCGGTTAGGCAAGCGCGCCGGCCCCTTCATGGCCCGACGCCGCTTCATCGTAAAGCGTGCGTCGAGCGCCCATGAAGCCACCTTGCGCCCGCTTTGCAATTCTTGACAGAGGGATATCCCTAGGATTACGCCAGGTACACCTTTATTTAATGCCGATGAACGGCAGGGCCGAGCCGGGCACCTGCGTGGCGGGCAGCACGCCGTCCCATTTCTCAACGGCGTTCAGGCTCACCAGATTGGTGTTGGCCGCCAAGGCCTCGGCCTTGGCGCGAATCGACGCCGCCTCGGCTTCGCCGCGCATGCGGATGCCGTCGGCCTCTGCCGTGAACTGCTGGCGGCGCGCATCGGCTTCGGCACGGGCTTTGACCACCTGGATCTCAGCGTTGATCATGGCCGTTTCCTTCTGCTGGCGCGTGGTCTCGATCTGCACCTGGGCCAGCATGCGCTGTTCGATGGAATGCTCGTAGGCCTGCGAGAAACCCACTTCCTCGATCTGCACGCCCACCACCTGCACCGGTGCGCCTTCCATCGTCTTGAGCACGGCGTTGTTCACGTCCAGGCCCAGCTTCTGACGTTCCTGGATGGCGCGCACGGCGGTGTACTGGCCGAACACGTTCTTCACGGCATCGGGCGTCTTGCGTTCCAGCACACGCATCTGCAGATTGCTGATGGTGCCGTATTCCGAATAGAGCTCGGCCACGTGCTCGGGCGGCACGCGATAGGTCACGGACACGCGCAGTTGCGCCGGCTGCTGGTCGTAGCTATAGGCTTCCAGTTTCTCGAACACAAACGTGTGGTCGCGCACCGACACCATCATCACGTTGTCGATGAAAGGCGTCTTGAAATCCAGCCCCGGTTCCGATACGCGCACCAGCTTGCCGTTGCGCAGCACCACGCCGCGCTCGCCCTGGTCCACCTGGAACCACGAACCGAAAGCGATGAAAAGGATCAGCAGGAAAAGAATGCCGGTAATGAGGGCGACCTTGATGTTGCGCGGCTTGACCGCGCCGATCGTCTTGACCATCTGGATATCTGTCGGCTTCACTTCGAGTCCCTTTCTGATTTTGAACGTTTACGGTCCGAGAGCACGGCCGCGATGCCGCGCGCGAGCAAATAAGCGACCACGGCCGCTCCCACCAAGATCAGGAAATACCTCATCGCGCCCCCCCCGGGAAAGAAGCACCGGATTCTAGCCGGTGAAAGGGACGGATTAAACCTCCAATGCGCCAGCAATGTTGCTAGACATTTCTAGACGTTGCGACCCTGCAAATCGCGGCGATGACAGGGACGGAAACGGCTGCGCGCCGCCCCGCACGCTTGCTCGCATCAGGCCGCAGACTGTTACGGCATCGGCTTGGGGCGATCTGCTACCGTGAACATTCACCCCGAGTTCTGCCGGTCGGCAAGCGGCCGGCACTGAAGATGGAGACCGAATGCCACGTCCTTCCGAGTCCGCTCCCTTGATCGGCGTGATTCCCCCTTACATGCTGGACCGCCTGGCGCAACACAGCGACGCGCGCGTCAGCATGCCCGCCGTCAAAACCTTGATCATCGATCAGCAGCAGCGCAGCCTGCGCGAAATGTCCGCGCAACCGTCGCGCGCCACGCTGGCCCCCGCTTCCCCCCCGTCGCCCCCCGGTGTGCCGGAACGCGCGGTGCATGACGCGCACAACACCACCACGCTGCCCGGCACGCTGGTGCGCGCCGAAGGCCGCCCGGCCAGTGGCGACGTGGCGGTGGACGAGGCCTATGCGCACCTGGGCGCCACCTACAAACTGTTCTGGGAGGTATACAAGCGCCATTCCATCGACGGCCACGGGCTGCCGCTGGTGGGCACCGTGCACTACGGCGACGACTACGACAACGCTTTCTGGAACGGCGCGCAGATGGTGTTTGGCGATGGCGACGGCGAAATCTTCAACCGCTTCACCGTGGCCGTGGACATCATCGGCCATGAACTCACACACGGCGTGATCGACTCCGAAGCCGCCTTGCTTTACCAAGGCCAGTCCGGCGCCTTGAATGAATCGCTGTGCGACGTGTTCGGTGCCCTAGTCAAGCAGTACGCGCTGGGTCAGACCGCCACGCAGGCGGATTGGCTGGTGGGCGCGGGTTTGTTCACCGAGCAGGTCAACGCCCGCGCGCTGCGGTCCATGGCGGAACCCGGCAGCGCCTACGACGACCCGGTGCTGGGCAAAGACCCGCAGCCCGCCCACATGCGCGACTACGTCGATACCCCGCGCGACAACGGCGGGGTACATATCAATTCCGGCATTCCCAACCGCGCGTTTTTCCTGGCGGCCACCTCGCTGGACGGTCCAGCGTGGAAAGGTGCTGGCCGCGTCTGGTACGACACGCTGTGCGACAAGCGCCTGCGCCACGACGCCGACTTCAAGGCCTTCGCCGCTCTGACGTCAACCGTGGCCGCCGAACGCCACGACTCGGACGTCCAAAACGCGGTGTCACAAGCCTGGGCCGCCGTAGGAGTCCTGCCATGATCGAACTGCCTCCTCTGGACCTGGTGCTACTGGTACGGCTGACCCGCGAAGGCGGCGTGGCGTACCTGCCCGCGCTGACGCAGCCGCGCAGCATCAACCTGGCCACCTGCGCCCCCGAGGTGCGCCAGGAAGTCGGCGACGCGCTGCAACGCGCGGCCCCGCGTGCCGTGGCGGACTGCGCCCAAGCGGGTGGCGACCAACGCTATTTCCACGTCGAAATCGTGCTGGACCGCGACGAGCAAAGCGCCATCAGCTTCGACGTGCCTGAAGCCGACGCGCCCGACACGCTGATGCAACTATGGAAGGCGCACGCGGCATCCCCCGGCTAGCGGGCCGTGGACACCGGTTGCGGCCTCGGCACGCGCGGCCCGCCAATCTGAATGGCGCGGCCCGCATACAGGCCGATGACCGCCATCGCCACGCACAGGATCGCGCACAGCGCCAAGGCGACGCTCCACCCGCCAAGCCGGTCATGCAGCGCGCCCATCAAGGCGGGGCCGCTGGCGGCGAACAGATAGCCAACGCATTGCGCCATGCCTGACAAGGCCGCCGCCTGCTGCGCATGGCGCGCGCGCAGCCCCACAAAGGCCAAGCCCAGAATGATGCCGCCGCCCGTGCCCAGCCCCAGCAGCACGATCCAGGCCGTGGCCCAGCCGGGCGCCGTGATCAGACCCACGAACGCCACGAAGGACGACGCAGCCGAGCAGAACGCCGCGCCGCGCTGGTCTTTCATCCGGCGCACCACCGGCGCCAGGAACAGGGCGGGGCCGGCGGACATCAGTTGCAGCAGTCCATGCAAGGAACCCGCGCGCTCGGCGGAATAGCCGGCGTCGCGCAAGATGGCGGGCAGCCAGCTCACGCCCACGTAGAACACAAAGGAATTGATGCCGAGGTACAAGGTCACCTGCCACGCCAGTGGCGAATGCCACAGGCGGCCGCCGTGCGGCGCGTGCGCGGTGGTTGACGCCGGCGGCGTGTGCCGCGCCAACTGCGGTAGCCACAGCAGCATGCTGGCCAGCGGCAAGACCAGCAGGCACAGCGTGGAAAAGTGCCAACCGTTTACCGACAGCCCTGTCGACCACCCCGCCAGGGGAATCGCAATGGCCGAGGCCACGCCCGCCACGATGCTCATCGTCAACACATAGGCCGAGGTCAGCCCGGCAACGTGCTGCGGAAAGTCGCGCTTGACCAGGCTGGGCAACAGCACATTGCCGATGGCAATGCCCGCCCCGATGATGGCCGTGCCCCCATACAGGCCCCAGGCCGCGCCCTGTGTGCGCACCACGATGCCGACAGCAATCAGCACCATGGCGCCGAACAGCGTGCGTTCCAGGCCATGACGGCGCGCCAGGCCCGCGGCAAACAAGGACACCACGGCAAACGCCAGCAAAGGCAAGGTGATCAGCATGCCGGCCGCCGTGGACGTCAGGCCCAGTTGTTCACGGATCATGCCAATCAGCGGCGGCACCCCCGTTACTGGCGCGCGCAGGGCCATGGCAATGCAAAGAATGCCCAGGATGAGCCACACCGGACGGCTGCCGGTGCGTAGAGAAACGGGAAGAGGATTCATGCCGCAAGCTTACGCAGGCGCGCCTTTACCGAATTTCGAGACAATGACAAACTATCCCGAAATTCAGCCAAACCGCGCCGGGCCGTCCCGTCGGGTCGTCGTCCGCCGCTCCCTGCCCCGCCCGCATGCACCCTTTCCCACCCACGCCCTTCGATCCCGACTCAAGCTCGCAGCCCGCCTTCGCGATGCCGGTGGACGCCCCGGATCGGGACAACGAATCCCCCGCGCACCGCCACCACATGGGCCAGCTTGTGCTGGCCTTGCGCGGCGGCGTCACCTGCTCGGTACCGCAAGGGCTATGGATGGTGCCGCCCCAATGCGGCGTATGGATTCCGGGCGGCGTGCCGCACAGCAACCGCGTCACCGCCAATGCCCGCGTCTGTTTTTTGTTCGTGCCGGCCGCTGCCTCGGGCCTGCCGAATGAATGCTGCACGCTGGCCATCACGCCCTTGGTGCGCGAACTGATCGTGCACCTGGCCGCGCTGCCCGCGGCCGAGGCGCAAACGGAAGCCAACCAGCAACTGGCGGAGGTCCTGATCGAACAATTGCGCCGCATGCCCACCGAACGCCTGCATCTGCCGCTGTCAGACCACCCTCGCCTGCGCGAGATCGCCAACGCGCTGAACGCGGACCCCGCCGACCGCAGCACGGTCGCCCAGTGGAGCAAGCGCGTGGCGATGAGCGAACGCACGCTGGCGCGCCTGGTGCAGCAGGAAGTCGGCATGAGCTTTGGCCGCTGGCGCCAGCAACTGCACATCATCGTGGCCTTGCAGCGCCTGTCGGCGGGCGTGTCCGTGCAGCGCACCGCCGAAGACCTGGGCTATGAATCCGTCAGCGCCTTCATCACCATGTTCAAGAAGACGCTGGGCAAAACCCCGGCACGATACTTCGCCGACAAATCGCAGGGGCCGGCTTCGCCCGACGCGCCTAGTCCTGCTTGGGGCCGGCAACGATGAACAAGCGGGGGAACGGCAGCAGCACCGTGCCGTCGGCCAGCGCGGGATAGGCCTCGGCGATCAGCGCCTGATAGCGCGCCAGAAAGCTCGCCTGTTCGGCCGCGTCCAGCTTGTCCAGATACGGCCGCAGCGCCGTGCCCTTGAACCATTCCACCACCGCCGCCGCGCCAGCCAGCGGATGATGATAGGTGGTGCGCCACACATCCAGCATGCCGCAATGCGGCTTCAGCAACTCGTAGTACCAGGACGCGCTGTGACGCGGCGGGTGCTTCACACTGCCCGTCTTCGCGGCCCACGGCGTCTCGCCCGCCACTTGCCGCGCCAGGCGGTGCGCGGGCTCTTCCATGTTGTCGGGCGTTTGCACGGCCAGGCTGCCGCCGGGCGCCAGCTTGCCGACCAGGCGCGGATACAGCGTGGCGTGGTCAGGCACCCATTGCAGCGCCGCGTTCGCCAGGATCACGTCGTACTGCCGAGGCGGATTCCAGGTGGCGATATCGGCCAGCTCGAACTGCAGGGACGGCAGGCGCTTGCGCGCGGCTTCAATCATGTCTTGCGAACTGTCCATGCCGGTGACCTCGGCGTCGGGATAGCGCGCAGCCAGCACTTCGGTGGAATTGCCCGGCCCGCAGCCCAGGTCCACCGCCAGCCCGACCGCTTGGTTTGGCAAGGCGGCGACCAGGTCGCGCACGGGTCGGGTGCGTTCGTTTTCAAAGGCGGAATATTGCTTGGCGGACCAACTGTTGTGGTTTGCGGTGTGGCTCATGGCGGCTCCTTGCTGAAGGACGGATACGCGGGGACTCTACGCCTGGCCGCGTCATATTACAAATATGTAGCCACGCCATTTTTCATATCGAACGCCTATGGCAGAGCCCAAAGAAAAACCGCCGGGCAAAGCCGGCGGCTGGGGACAGCAACGCTGAGGATTACTGCGTCGTCAACGTATCCGAGCGGGTTTTCCACAACGAGAACAACACACCGCCCAGGATCAGGCTGAAGGTCACGCCCAACGACACCGCCGCGGGCACCTTGCCGATGAAGCCGACCAGGAAGATCTTCGTACCGATGAACACCAGCACCAGGGCCAACGCGTACTTCAGGTAGTGGAAACGGTGGATCATGGCAGCCAGGGCAAAGTACAGCGCACGCAAGCCCAGGATGGCGAAGATGTTGCTGGTGTAGACAATGAACGGGTCCGTCGTGATGGCGAAGATGGCAGGCACCGAATCCACCGCGAACACCAGGTCAACAAACTCGATCAGCACCAGGGCCAGCAGCAGCGGGGTCGCAAAGCGCACCTTCTTGTTGGAGGCCGGGTCCGTCTCGGTGACCACGAACGCGTTGCCGCGCAGGCCTTCCGTGACACGCATATGGCGCTTCAGGAACTTCAGGATCGGGTTGGTGGCGATGTCCGGCGTCTGGTCGGCAATCATCCACATCTTGATGCCCGTGAACACCAGGAACGCGCCGAACAAATACAGCAGCCAGCCAAAGTTACTGACCAACGCGGCGCCCAGGCCAATCATGATGGCGCGCAGCACGATCACGCCCAAGATGCCCCAGAACAGCACGCGATGCTGGTACTGGCGGGGAATCGCGAAGAAGCTGAAGATCAGCGCGATCACGAAGACGTTGTCCATGGACAGCGATTTCTCGATCATGAAGCCCGTGTAATAGGCCATGCCGCTGGTCGCGCCCAACTGCCACCACACCCAGCCGCCGAACAGCAGCGCGGCGGTGATGTAGCCGCCGGACAGCAACAGGCTTTCACGCACGCCGATCTCGCGGTCTTCCTTGTGCAGCACGCCCAGGTCAAAGGCCAGCAAGCTGACGACAATGCTCACGAACAGGAGCCAGGCCCAGGTCGGTGTCCCTAAAAAGTCGTTGGTGAAGAATGTGATCAAAGTGTCCATGATTGCCCCGCTGTGTTCGAAGGTGCCCATGATCCGGATTTGATGCCAACCGAGAAATCAGCCTGAAAGTGAGTTAAGGTTCGAAAAAACCGAAGTGAAGACAAGTCATGCTGAACTACCGACACCTGTATTACTTCTGGATGGTGGCCAAGGAAGGCGGCTTTTCCCGGGCCGCCGAACGGCTGGACATGGCCATCCAGACCATCAGCGCCCAAGTGCGCGATCTGGAAAAAAACCTGGGCCACCAGTTGCTGAAGCCCGCTGGGCGCGGCGTGGCCCTTACCGACGCCGGCAAGGCCGCTTTCGCGCGCGCCGAAGAGATTTTTCAGATTGGCCATGTGCTGCCGCAGGAAGTGCGCGCCGCCGCCACCAAGCCTGTCATCCGCCTGTCCGTGGGCCTGTCCGACGGCATCTCGAAGCTGGCGGCGCACGCCTTGCTGGGCCCCGTGCTGGACACGCCCGACCTGCGCCTGACCTGCCATGAAGGCGAGGTGGAAGAACTGCTGGGCGAACTGGCCCAACACCATCTGGACCTGGTGCTGGCCGGCCAGGGCGCGCCCGCCAACCCCAACCTGCGCCTGACCAGCGACCGTCTGGTGTCGTCGGCGGTGGACTGGTACGGCCCGGCGCGGCTAGTGCGCAAGGCCGACACGCAGGACTTCCCGCGCTGCCTGGAGCGGTTGCCCGTGCTGCTGCCCACCGGCCATTCCGTGTTGCGCCAGACGCTGGACCGCTGGTTCGGCGAACAGGGCGTGCTGCCCAATGTGGTGGGCGAATTCGAAGACAGCGCGCTGATGTCGGTGTTTGCCGCGCGCGGCCTGGGCGTATTCCCGCTCAGCCGGCTGGGTGGCGACGATATCGGCCTGCTGCGTGGCCTGCGCCCGCTGGCCCGCTGCGACGGCGTGCATGAAGAAATCCACGCCATCCGCAACCGGCGCGGCCAGCACCATCCCCTGGTTCAAGCGGTGCTGGCGCACGCAAAGACTTCGGTTTTTTCTTAATGTTTGTCACACGCACTCTGGTTTTTTAGAAATAGAATCCGCTTTATCGTGGCCCCTCTTTTGAATCGGAGTACCACTGCAATGAAGAAAATCATCTGGCTCACCTTCGCCGCGCTAGCCGCGCTCTGGACGGGGTTGGTGGCGCTGACCCTGCAACTGACTGACTGGGTGCTGGCCACCATCTCTACCGCGCAGGTGCCGGGCAGCGCGCTGGACACGTCCCAATGGGTTGCGCCCGCGTGGGCCGCGGGCTGGGTGGACCCGGCCTGGCTGGCGTCGCTGCAAGGCGGCCTGGTGTGGGCCGCGCAGGGCTTGAATCAAATCTTGCCGGTAGCGGGCAGCCTGGGCACGCTGATCGCGGTGCTCGGCTGGATCTTCTGGGGCTTCATCATGGTTGGCCTGGTGGCGCTGGCCATGGTCTTGCACTGGCTGGCGGGCAAGCGCGAGCAGGCCAATGCGGCGCCTGGCCGCCAGGTGATCTGACCCAGGGGTCAACTCAGGGAGTGACCACGAGGGGTAACCAAGTGGTGTAATACCGGCAGGCAACGCGCAGCCCGGTGCGCTGCCCCGACACAGGAGCGTGCCTTGCCCACCCGAACTGTTCCCGCCCCGACCTCTGCCGCCTTGTTGGTCGTGGCCTGCCTGTTGCCCCTGGGCGCCATGGCAGCCACGCCCGCATCACCCAGCAACACCAGCGTGGATGTCTGCACCGTCGCCGGCACGTCAGGGCAGTACAGCGTGCGTGTGCGCAATACGGGGGCCGCGCCGCTGGCGCGCGTCGACATCACCGGTGTGCACTTGAACGCCTCCGGGCAGGCGACCGAACCGGTCAACGTCAGCCTGTCGGATATTCCTCCCGGCAAATACAAAACCGCCATCCTGGCGCGGCGCGGCGAATCCGCCGCCTTGGACCGCATCGTCACCTACACCTTGGCCGACGGCAAACAGATCCCGCAACAGGAACTGTTTGCCGGCAAGGTGGCGCACGTATCGCCCGGCTCGGCATTGCAATACACGCTGGCGCCACTGGCCGTGCGCGGCTGGACGGTGGCGTATGGTTCGCCCAACGCCGCCAGGCTGGCGGCCGGCAGCGCCGTCATCCTGAGCTACCCGGTACGCAGCGGCAAGCAGCCCGCCACGCGGCCCGAAGCCGGCCGTACGCCGACGGCGGTGACGCCGCTGGAGCCTTGCGAATAACGCTGATCAGGTGCCGGCAAGCAGGTCGCGCTCGTTCAAGAGCGCATAGACGATTTCAGGCTTGTTCTCGAAACCCCGGCGGATGGCGGCGGGCAGCGCGGTGCGCGTCTTGCGGCACAAGCCCGGCGCGTCTTCCAGCTGAATCGCGATACCGCGCGACGTACGCACTTCGTTGTCGCTGGGCGTAATCACGATCACGATGCCCAACTGCGCCTGGATGCGGCCCTGCATGGCGCGCAGGTCATCCAGGCTGGTGATGTTTTCCAAGCGCGCGACGAGCCGTTTTTCTTCTTCCTTGGTCAGCCGCAGGATGCGGATATCCGCGGCGGGGTCCGCCAACAGGGTGTCGCGGTCGCACACACAGGCGCCCGGCGGACATTCTTGGCGGATGGGAAAGGGAAGGTTCATGGCGAAAAAACGCGCGACGACGCACAAGGCCTGGACGACACCAGACCGTCAATTCTACTCAAGATGCTCCGCCCCTCGCTGCTGCGCGCTACTCGTTTTCCCGCAGGGCGACGCGGTATATTGCCCCCCTTGCTCAAGGCGGGGAGAGGCGCATGAAACGGATTTTTCTGGCGGCCGCACTGGCGGCGTGGGCGGGGCAGGCGCAGGCGCAGGAGCAAGCCGCCCCGCGCAACGTGCCGTTTTCCATCAAGGCGGGCCTGCCGGGCGTGGTCACCCTCAGCAGCGGCGATACCCAGCAGGCCACCGTGCGCGTGGGCGATGGCCCCATGCAGCCCCTGGGCAGCTTCGATGACGACGTGGTTGACCAGGTCCAAGCCGTGGACATCAACCACGATGGCTACCGCGACCTGATACTGGGCCAAAGCGGCGGCAGCACGCAGCTTATCGCCCGGCTATTCCTGTATCAGCCTGATCGCGGCGGCTTCAAGGAAATTGTGCACCCCAACCCATCCAGCCCGTGCCGAGGCTTCGTCAACCCGGTCATCGACGACAAGCAGGCCGCGATCCACGTCGCGTGCCGCTATGGCGCCGCCAGCCACGGCTTCGAAGACTATGTGCTGCGACCCGACGGCACGGTGCGCGCCACGTCATGGGGCACGCAGGCGCTGTTCGGCCTGGAGAGCGAGGCCGCCGAACTGCGCTACCGCTTTCGCGAAGACGGGTCGATTGACCGCATCGACATCGAAGGCGAAGGATCGCCACTGGAAGGCGGCGCCGTGCCGGTCAGCAAGCTGGACCTGACCGACACCCCAGACGTCAACGCCACACCCACCCTGACCGCCACCGAAGGCGAACACCTGGACGTCGTGGCCCTGCGCCCGCCCGACTGGCTGCAAGTGCGCTACGCCAGCAAGACGGCGGGCGATGTGCTGAAGTGGGTGCGCTATGCCGATCTGCGCGTGGACAAGCATCGGCTGGTGGCGCCGTCGTCGCCTGGCCCCCTGACGCTGGACCTTGCCGACACGCTGGGCAACTGGAATGGCGAGGACGGCGGCCAGTTCATCGTCAGCGTGACCAACACCCGTGAAGCGCCTGTCGCCCTGAATGCGCCGCGAGTCTGGCTGCTGCTGACCAACGCACAGGGCCACCGCATCGTGCACCCGCTTTACCAGCGCGAAGCCGACACCCTGCACCCCGCCAACCCGCTGGGCCTGGCCCGCGACACTATCGTCTGGGCCGCCGGCGAAGACGGCAAGCCGGCCTACCTGCTGAACGACAACGGCTACAGCAACGTGCCGTTCCTGCCCGCGCTGGCGCCGGGCAAGTACCGAGCGGCCGTTGTATTGACCGACCCGGGCAATCTTGCACAGCCCATCGTGTCCAACGACATCGGCTTCGATTACCCCTTGCCGCAACAACCGCCCGCCTCACAATAAGCACGTCTTGAGGTTCATCCACCAGCGTACCGCCCATGCCGCTCAAGCTTCTTCGACCTCATCACGCCCGTTCGCGCCGCGCTTCAGCCTTCCGTCTCGCCGCCCTGCTCCTGGCCGCCCTGATCGCGCTGACCCTGGCCGCCGCCGCCCTGGCGGCCACCGGCCTGCTCACCCGCGCGCGCCCCGCCGACGTGGCCATCGTGTTGGGCAACACTGTGCTGCCCAGCGGCGAGCCCTCGCCTCGCCTGGCCGCGCGGCTTGATCGCGCCTACGAATGCTATGCGGCCCGACAATGCCGCATTCTTTTCGTCAGCGGCGGCGTCGACCCTGCCGGCGCCGATGAAGCCGCCGTGATGCGCAACTACTTGCAGGCGCGCGGCGTGCCCGCCGACCGCATCGTGATGGACAGCGCGGGCAACAATTCCTGGGCCACCGCGCGCCACGCCAGCGCCTATATGCGCGAACACGGCTACACCAGCGCGCTGGCCGTCACGCAATACTTCCACCTGCCGCGCACCATGCTGGCGTTGCGCCGCCACGGCGTGGCGGACGTCAGCGGCGGGTATCCCCGGTTTTTTGAATGGCGCGACCTCTATTCCGTATTCCGCGAGCTGCCCGCCGTAGCCTGGTACGGGTGGCGGTCGCTATAGTGACGTTCGTCAATCCGTATTGGTGACGTTCGTCACCCCTCATTGCCCGCCCCTTCAAGGACCCATGCCGTGCTGATTTTCCACAATCCCGTCCATGACAAACACGCAGGCCGCCAAGAGATGTTCCGCGGCAAACTCGTGCCCTGCCACGAAACGCCGGCGCGCCTGGAATATGTGCTGGACGCGCTGCGCCAGCGCGGCATTGGCGAACTGCGCGCGCCGTCGGCGCCCGACATGGACCTGATCAAGCGCGTGCACACGCCGCGCTACGTGGATTTTCTGGCCCGCGCCTGGCAGGACTGGGTGGCGCTGGACCCGGCCAATGCAGACCTCGACATCCTGCCGTCCGTCTGGCCCGTGCGGGGCTTTCGCCACGATATCGAACCCACCAACTTCGCCGCGCGCCTCGGCCTGTTCTCGTTCGACAGCGGCTGCCCGCTGACGGCCGGCACCTGGGAAGCGGCCACTGCCGGCGCGGCTTGCGCCATCGACGCAGCACGCGCCGTGATGGCGCCGAGCGGCCCGCGCGCCGCCATGGCCTTGACCCGCCCGCCCGGCCACCATGCGGGCGCCGACTTTTTCGGCGGCTATTGTTTCCTGAACAACGCGGCGCTGGCCGCGCAAGCCCTGCGCGATGCTGGCGCCGCGCGCGTGGCGGTCCTTGACGTGGACTACCACCACGGCAATGGCACGCAAAGCATTTTCTATGAACGGGGCGACGTGCTGACCGTATCGATACACGGCGACCCCACCACGGAATACCCCTTCTTTCTGGGCTATGCCGATGAAGCAGGCGAAGGCGCGGGCTTCGGCGCCAACCTGAACCTGCCACTTGCGGCCGGCACCGACTTCGCCACCTGGATGCAAGCGCTGCAAGAGGGCCTTGCGGCCATTCAGGCGTTCAAGGCCGATGCCGTGGTGGTGGCGCTGGGCGTGGACACCTACGAAGGCGACCCCATCTCGAAGTTCAAGCTGAAAAGCGCCGACTACCTTGACGTGGGCCGCGCGCTGGCCAGCCTGGGCCTGCCCACCGTGTTCACGATGGAAGGCGGCTATGCCGTGGCGGATGTGGGGATCAATGTGGCGAATGTGCTGGAGGGCGCGCGCTATTAATCCCGCGTTTCCAGCACCTTGTTGATGCGCAGCGCCAGCAAGGTGCACGCGGCGCCCGACAGCAGATAGATGCTGACGGCCACCAGCCCAAACCGAGCCGACAAGCCCAACGCCACCACCGGCGCGAACGCCGCGCCGATCAGCCAGGCCATGTCGGACGTGAGCGCCGCGCCGGTATAACGGAAGCGGCGCGTGAAGTTCGCGGTGACGGTGCCGGACGCCTGCCCATATGACAGGCCCAGCAACACAAAGCCCACCAGGATGAAAGCGTCCTGCGCGACCGGACCGCCCCCCAGCAGCCACGGCGTGAACAAGGCAAAAATGCCGATTGCCCCCGCCAGCAGGCCCAAGGTGGTGCGCCGACCGATGCGGTCGGCCAGCCAGCCCGAAGCCACCGTGCCCAGAATGCCCAGCACCGCGCCAAAGATCTGCACGATCAGCACGTCGGTAACCCGCTGCGTGGCGCTGATGGCAATCCAGGACAGCGGAAACACGGTGACCAGGTGGAACAGCGCGTAGCTGGCCAAGGCGGCAAACGCGCCAATGAACAGGTTGTAGCCTTGCGAACGCACCATCTCGGCAATGCTGATGGGTTCAAGCTCGCCTTCTTCAAGCAGTTGCGTGTATTCCTCGGTGACCACCAGACGCAAGCGCGCGAACAGCGCCACCACGTTGATGGCGAAGGCCACGAAGAACGGATAGCGCCAGCCCCATTCAAGGAAGTCCGCCTGCGTCAGCGTGACGTGCAAATACAGGAACAACGCGCTGGCCACCAGGAAACCCACCGGCGCGCCCAACTGCCCCATCATTGAATACCAGCCACGCCGATGCGGCGGCGCATTCAGCGCCAGCAACGACGGCAGGCCGTCCCAAG
The DNA here is from genome assembly GCF_038594925.1 of Achromobacter sp. JD-1. NCBI lineage: Bacteria > Pseudomonadati > Pseudomonadota > Betaproteobacteria > Burkholderiales > Alcaligenaceae > Achromobacter > Achromobacter sp. JD-1. The sequence continues at coordinate 63,139 of NZ_JBCGCS010000005.1, forward strand.
AACCGCCAAACGCCAAGCCTTGCAAGCAACGAAATACCGCCAACAAGACAATGGCGTGCGCGCCGATGGTTTCGTAGCTGGGCAGGAACGCCATGCCCACGGTGGCGGTGCCCAACACAAACAGGGCAACGGTCAGTTTTGTGGCGCGGCCCCAACGCCGCTGAATCGCCATCGACAGCGCGGTGCCGATGGGCCGCATGATGAACGCGAACGAGAAGATGACAAACGCCCAAAGCGTGCCTTCCAGCGGCGCTTCAAACGGGAAGAAGACTTTGGGAAAGACCAGCACGCAGGCGATGCCGAATACGAAAAAATCAAAGTATTCAGACGCGCGCCCCACCACCACGCCGACCGCGATTTCGCCTGGAGCCACCTTGGCATGGCTGGCCCCGCCGGACGTGGGCCCCGGGCCGGGAACGGAAGGGGCATGACCGGGATACCGCGTGGAGGTCGACATGGATTTGCTCACTGTTGGAAGTTCGAAAGGACGTCCGAAACCGCCTTGTCTACGATCTTGCAACCTGCTTGGCGCGCGACGAAGCCACCACGCGCCAAGCCGCATCCACACAGGGATAGCGCCCTGCCGCGCGCACAATCCCGTGCACACTTTTGTTCTTTTACCCTAGATTTTTCGCGGCTTCCAGCGTAGTGTTGCGTTTACTTCCCACGGTTACGTTTCGGGGTATGGCCATGTCGTCCCTCCCAAGGCTCCGCGGATTGATCTTGATTGCCGCCCTGCCATTGCTCGCTGGATGCAATGCGGTGCTGCTCTCGCCATCAGGCGACATAGCAGTGCAGCAACGCAATCTGATCATCATCTCAACCTGCTTGATGCTGCTGATCATCGTGCCGGTCATCTTCTTGACGTTTCTTTTTGCGTGGCGCTATCGGGCCAGCAACAAGGACGCGCACTACGACCCGGAATGGAACCACTCCACCATGCTGGAGCTGCTGATCTGGGCCGCGCCGCTCTTGATCATCATTGCGCTGGGCGCGCTGACCTGGGTCAGCACCCACCAGCTTGACCCCTACCGCCCGCTGGCCCGCCTGTCCGAAGGCCGCGAGGTGCCCGCCGGCACCAAGCCGCTGGTGGTCGAGGTGGTGGCGCTGGACTGGAAATGGCTGTTCCTGTATCCCGAACAAGGCGTGGCCGCCGTCAACGAAATGGCCGCGCCGGTCGACCGCCCCATCCAGTTCAAGATCACGTCGTCATCGGTGATGAACTCGTTCTTCGTCCCCGCGCTGGCCGGGCAGATCTACGCCATGCCCGGCATGCAGACCACCTTGCACGCCGTCATCAACCACCCCGGCGAATACGAAGGCCTGTCCGCCAACTTCAGCGGTCCGGGCTTCTCGGCGATGCGATTCAAGTTCCACGGCCTGGACCAGCAAGGCTTTGACAAATGGGTGGCCGACGCCCGCGCCTCCAGCACCACGCTTAGCCGCGACGCCTACCTGAAGCTTGAACAGCCCAGCGAACGCAACCCCGTGCAACGTTACGCCTCGGTGGCGCCAGGCCTGTTCGACGCCATCGTGAACCGCTGCGTGGAAGGCAACCGCATGTGCATGAAGGACGCCATGGCCATCGACTCGCAAGGCGGCATGGGCATACCCGGCGCGCTCAACATCACCACCCTGGACCCGGCCACGCGCGAGCGCCTGGGGCTGACCGGCACGCCGCCGCGCAAGTACGTGGGTTCCATGTGCACGTCGACCGAAGGGCTGGTGTTGTAGCGCCGCGCGTCTGCCGCGATCCGAACCGGATGACGCTGGGGTTTCATGAAATCGTGGTCTTTACGCTGGAATCAAGATGCCTGATCAACCAGACCTCACCAAGCTGATCTTCGGTCGATTGACCTGGGACGCCATCCCCTTTCACGACCCCATTCTGCTTGCCACGTTTTTCGTGGTCGCGGTGGGCGGCATCGTGCTGCTGGGCTCCATCACTTACTACAAGAAGTGGGGCTATCTGTGGCATGAATGGTTCACCAGCATCGACCACAAGAAAATCGGGATCATGTATGTGATTCTGGGCATCGTCATGCTGCTGCGCGGTTTCGCCGACGCCATCATGATGCGCTTGCAGCAGGCCGTGGCCTTTGGCGATTCCACCGGTTATCTGCCGCCCCACCACTACGACCAGATCTTCACCGCGCATGGCGTGATCATGATCTTCTTCGTGGCCATGCCGCTGGTCACGGGCCTGATGAACTACATCGTGCCGTTGCAGATCGGCGCGCGCGACGTGGCTTTTCCGTTCCTGAACAACTTCAGTTTCTGGATGACGACAGGCGGCGTGATCCTGGTGATGATGTCGCTGTTCGTGGGCGAATTCGCGCGCACCGGATGGCTGGCGTATCCACCACTATCAGGCATATTGCACAGCCCCGACGTTGGGGTCGATTACTACATATGGGCCTTGCAGATTGCCGGGGTGGGAACCCTGCTATCCGGCGTCAACCTGCTGGTCACCATCGTGAAAATGCGCGCGCCCGGCATGAAGATGATGCGCATGCCCATCTTCACCTGGACCGCCCTGTGCACCAACGTGTTGATCGTGGCGGCCTTCCCCGTGTTGACCGCCGTGCTGGCGCTGCTGTCCATGGACCGCTACGTGGGCACCAACTTCTTCACGGCGGACTTCGGCGGCAACGCCATGATGTACGTGAACCTGATCTGGATCTGGGGCCACCCCGAGGTCTACATCCTGATCCTGCCCGCCTTCGGCATTTTCTCGGAAGTGGTGGCCACGTTCTGCCGCAAGCGCCTGTTCGGCTATGCCTCCATGGTGTACGCCACGGTGGTGATTACGGTGCTGTCATACCTGGTCTGGCTGCACCACTTCTTCACCATGGGGTCAGGGGCCAGCGTGAACTCGTTCTTCGGGATCACGACCATGATCATCTCGATCCCGACCGGCGCCAAGATCTTCAACTGGCTGTTCACCATGTACCGCGGCCGCATCCAGTTTGAAGTCCCCATGCTGTGGACGATGGGCTTCATGGTCACGTTTGTGATCGGCGGTATGACAGGCGTGCTACTGGCGGTGCCGCCCGCTGACTTCGTCCTGCACAACAGCCTGTTCCTGGTGGCGCACTTTCACAACGTCATCATCGGCGGCGTACTGTTCGGGCTGATGGCCGGCATCACCTACTGGTTCCCCAAGGCCTTTGGCTACAAGCTTGACCCGTTCTGGGGCAAGTGCTCGTTCTGGTTCTGGCTGGTGGGCTTCTACGTGGCCTTCATGCCGCTGTACGTGCTGGGCCTGATGGGCGTGACCCGCCGCGTAAGCCACTTTGAAGACATGTCGTTGCAGATCTGGTTCCAGGTCGCGGCGTTTGGCGCGCTGCTGATCGCCTGCGGCATCGCCAGCTTCATCATCCAGTTGGTGGTCAGCTACCGCCGCCGCGACCAACTGCGCGACGAAACGGGCGACCCCTGGGACGCCCGCACGCTGGAATGGTCCACGTCGTCGCCCCCGCCCAACTACAACTTTGCCTTCACCCCGCGCGTGCATGACCTGGACGCCTGGTGGCAGATGAAGCAGCACGGCTACCAGCGGCCGCAGCAGGGCTTCATCCCCATCCACATGCCGAAGAACACCTGGGCCGGCGTGGTGCTGGCGGCCATCAGCGTGGTGATGGGCTTTGCGCTGATCTGGCACATGTGGCCACTGGCCGTGTTGTCTTTCGTGGCGCTGATCCTGGTGTCCATCATTCATACCTTCAACTACAAGCGCGACTACTACGTGCCGGCCGCCGAGGTCGTGCGCGAAGAAGACGCCCGCACGAGGTTGTTAGCGAAACATGTCTGATACCTTGGCCCCCACCCTGCAAGGCGGCGCCACGCCGCCCTCCGAGCCCGTGTTCTACGTCCCGGGCGAACATCACCCCAAGAACGGCACCCTGCTGGGCTTCTGGGTCTACCTGATGAGCGACTGCCTCATCTTTGCCTGCCTGTTCGCCGTCTACGGGGTATTGGGCCGCAGCTACGCGGCCGGCCCGTCCGGCGCCGACCTGTTCGACCTGCCCCTGGTGGCGGTGAACACGTCGCTGCTGCTGCTGTCGTCCATCACCTACGGTTTCGCCATGCTGGAGATGCGGCGCAAGCGCATCGGGGCGACGCAGTTGTGGCTGGGCATCACCGGCATTCTGGGCCTGGGCTTCCTGGCGTTGGAAATCTATGAGTTCACGCACCTGATCCACCTGGGCGCGGGGCCGCAGCGCAGCGCCTTCCTGTCGGCCTTCTTCACGCTGGTCGGCACGCACGGCTTGCACGTCACCTTTGGCATTGTCTGGCTGGTGACGATGATGATCCAGGTGCGCCTGCACGGCCTGATCCCCGAGAACCGCCGCCGCCTGATGTGCCTGTCGCTGTTCTGGCACTTCCTGGACCTGATCTGGGTGGGCGTGTTCACCTTCGTGTATCTGATGGGAGTGCTGCCATGAGCTCGCACATGGATAACCTGGCTGACCGCGGCCACCATGGCCATGACCACCATGACGACCATGACGACGACGGCGCCAGCCACGGCACCGTGAAGAGCTACGTCACGGGGTTCATCCTGGCGGCCATCCTGACCGCGATTCCCTTCTGGCTGGTCATGGACCGCGTGTTCGAGAGTTCCCGCACAACCGCCCTGATCATCCTGGCGTTCGCGATGGTGCAAATCGTGGTCCACCTTGTGTACTTCCTGCACATGGACACCAAGTCCGAAAGCGGCTGGAACATGTTGGCGTTAATATTCACGCTGGTGCTGGTCGTAATCACGCTCAGCGGATCAATCTGGATCATGTATCACTTGAACGCCAATATGATGCCCATGTCCATACACGACATGCGGAAAATGCCCTGATGGCCGCAGTAAAAGACAACACATTCCGCGACACCCCCCGTAAACCGCGCAGCAAAACCACCCTGGTCATCCTGGGGGTGGTGGCTGCCGCGCTCTTTGCGGGCTTGTGCGCCCTGGGAACCTGGCAGGTGCATCGCCTGGCCTGGAAGCAAGAGCTGATTGCGCAGGTGAAACAGCGCGCGCATGCGCCCACCGCGCCGGCGCCGGGCAAGCCGGACTGGCGCGGCCTGACCGCCGGCAATGCCGAATACCGCCACGTAACGGCAACCGGCACCTTCCAGTACGACCGCCAGACGCTGGTGCAGGCGGCCACCGAACTGGGCAGCGGCTATTGGGTCATGACCCCCTTGCAACTGGCCGATGGCGGTGGCACGGTGCTGGTCAACCGTGGTTTTGTGCTGCCGCAATGGCGCAAGAATCAGGCGGCGTCACCTCCGCCGCCCGCCGCCGACGCGCGCGTCACCGGGCTGCTGCGCATGGGTGAGCCAAGCAGCGGTTTTCTGCGCAACAACGATCCGGCCGCCAACCTCTGGTATTCGCGTGACCTGCCCGGCATCGCCAAGGCCCGTGGCCTGACTGACGTGGCGCCCTACTTCATTGATGCCGACGCCGCGTCCAGCCCCAGCCGCGACCCGGCCCAAGCTCCCGTCGGCGGGCTGACCGTGCTGACCTTCCCGAACAACCATCTGGTCTATGCCATTACCTGGTATGCGCTGGCGCTGATGATCATTGTTGGCGTGGTGATCTTCGTGCGCGAAGAAAAGCGCGGGCGCGGCAAGGGCTGACGCTAAACCGGCAAGTAAAAGCCGCGCTACCCGTCATGGGCAGCGCGGCTTTTTTATTTCACCATGACTCCAGCACCGAACTTCGCTGGACTACGCCATAGTCTGATACAGCAGGTTTATCAATAACTTAGGCGGATTCATCATATGCCGGTGCTTTCTGAAACTTGACCCGGCTTCCACCCGCTTGGCTCCCAACAGGCTCCTGGAAATCGGGTTTTCCGAGGAGTCATCATGGCGAAAATCAAACTCACCAAGTCCGCAGTCGATGCGGCACAAGCCCAAGCCCAGCCAGTCGAACTGCGCGATACCCTGGTTCCTGGCTTCCTGTGCAAGATCACCCCGGCAGGCCGCAAGGTGTTCATGCTCCAGTACCGCACGAACGCCGGAGAGCGGCGCAAACCTGCCCTGGGTCTGTACGGTGAGCTGACCGTCGAACAGGCCCGGTCGCTGGCACAGGAGTGGCTGGCGCAAGTGCGCCGGGGTGGCGACCCTGCTGCAGAGAAGGCTGCAGCGCGTCAGGCACCCACGGTCAAGGAACTCTGCATCAAGTTCATGGAGGACTATTCCAGCCAGCGTAACAAGCCGAGCACGCAGGAAGGCTATCAGAGCGTCATTGATCGCAACATCATCCCGATGCTTGGCCGCATGAAGGTGCAGGATCTGAAGCGGCCTGACGTGGCTTCGATGATGAAGAAGATGGCCCACAAGCCCGCTGATGCGAACCGCACGTTCAGCGTGATGCGCAAGATGTTCAACTTGGCAGAGGTATGGGGCTATCGCCCTGACGGCACCAACCCATGCCGCCATGTACCCATGTACCCGAACGGCAAAGCGACTCACCTCATCAGCGACGAGGAAATGGGCAAGTTGTTTCGCTACCTTGACCAGTTAGAGGCTGAAGGGCTGGAGCATGTTGTGATCCCGTTGGCCATCCGCCTGCAATTCGAGTTTGCCGCTCGCCTTTCTGAGATCGTCTCACTCCAATGGGATTGGATTGATCTGGAAAACCGGCGGGTGGTGTGGCCTGACAGCAAGACAGGCGGTATGTCCAAGCCCATGAGCGAAGAAGCCTATCGGCTTCTTTCGACGGCGGCTCGCAATGCTACGACGCCCCATGTATTACCGTCTCCGCGCCACCCTGATCGGCATTTGACCGACGGGGAGTATTACAACGGTTGGAGCCGCACTCTCAAAGCTGCTGGCGTGACGCATGTGGGTACGCACGGCATCCGTCACCGCTCGGCGACGGACATTGCCAATTCTGGCATCCCAGTGAAGGTCGGTATGGCTCTGACGGCGCACAAGACCGTGGCGATGTTCATGCGCTACGTCCACACCGAAGACAAGCCCGTGCGGGAGGCCGCCGAGTTGGTGGCGAACCGGCGCAAGGCGATCACCGGCGCTAAGCAATCCCCTGCGGAGGTGACGGGATGAGCAGGCGCAAGGTGTCCACCCCTTCACCAGCAGCGCCGAAGGCACTGTTGGGTGACATTCGGGCACTGATTGAGGCTGCGCACCAGCGCGCCGCCTCGGCGGTCAATGCCGAACTAACCTTGCTGTTCTGGCGCATCGGCCAGCGTATCCATACGGAGGTGCTGGCTGGGCAGCGTGCCGAGTACGGCGAGGAGATCTTGCCTTCCCTGGCCGAGCAGCTTGTCCGCGACTACGGGCGCAGCTTCGCGGACAAGAACCTGCGCCGGATGGTGCAGTTCGCGGCCACTTACCCCCAGGAGCCAATTGTCGTGACGCTGTCACGACAATTGAGCTGGTCACATTTCGTGGCCTTGCTGCCGCTGAAAGACCCCCTTCAGCGGGACTATTACGCTCAGATTGCGAGCACCGAGCGCTGGAGCGTGCGGACGCTACGCGAGCGCATCGACTCGATGTTGTACGAGCGCACGGCGCTATCCCAAAAACCGGAAGAAACCATCGCGCAGGAGCTGGCGACCCTGCGCGATGCAAAGCGCATGACCCCAGCACTGGTCATGCGCGATCCCTACATCCTCGACTTCCTGGGGCTGCGGGATAGCTGGCAGGAAAGCGACCTGGAGGCAGCCATCATCCGCGAAATGGAAGCTTTCCTGCTGGAGCTGGGCGCGGGCTTCTGCTTCGTTGCCCGGCAGAAGCGCATCCAGATCGACGACGAGGATTTCCACCTTGACCTGCTTTTCTACAACCGCAAGCTGCGGCGGCTGGTGGCGGTGGAATTGAAGATCGGCGAGTTCAAGGCAGCCTACAAGGGACAGATGGAGCTTTACTTGCGCTGGCTGGACAAGCACGAGCGGGAGCCGGAAGAAGCCTCGCCGCTGGGGATCATCCTTTGCACCGGCAAGAAGCGCGAACAGATCGAATTACTGGAACTGGACAAGTCAGGCATCCACGTCGCCGAGTACCTGACCAGCTTGCCGCCGCGAGCGGTGCTGGGCGATAAGCTGCAGCAGGCGACCGAGAGGGCGCGATTGCAGATCGAGCAGCGGGAGCCTAGCGAGAAGTCCTGACAGCAGCATCAGTGCGTCCTGGCGTACCGCCGTCGGGTTCGCGGGCTACGCCCCGCGCTTCGTGCCGAATCGCAGCCATCCGGCTTTGACCCCTGACGCCTTCGGCCCTCGTGGGCCTGCGCGCTCCGCTTGCCCGAAAGCCGACTGTGTGAAGTAAGTGGGTGTGGGCGGTCTTGCTGTTCCCTTCACCGTATCACGGCGTTCTCACCGTCAATGACTGCGCGTGCTAGCACGCTTGCGGCCTGTCGTCCGTCTTCGATCCCTGACTGCTTACGCTGCGCCGTGCTGGCCACGGTTCCGGGCAATTCCGCCCGAGCAACCGGAGCACGATCATGTCGCAACTGTCCTTTTCCTCGTTCGATGACGTTTTGCTGGTGCGTGACGCGCAGGGGCGCTACTTGCCGGCGTCGGTGGATCAAATTCTTGAAGCGGCACGCCAGGCCGTCGAGCTGAAGATGCAGCGTGGTGCTGAGTTCACTTCGCCTGCGCTGGTCAAGGAGTACCTGAGCAACAAGCTGTCAGGTTTCGAGCATGAAGTCTTTGCAGTGCTGTTTCTGGACACGCGTCACCGGCTGATCGAGTATCGGGAGATGTTCCACGGCACCATCGACAGTGCATCGGTGTATCCGCGCGAAGTGGTCAAGGAGGCGCTGCGGCTCAATGCGGCTGCGGTCATCGTTTCGCACAACCATCCGAGCGGAACCCCCGAGCCGAGCGCGGCTGACCGGGCGCTGACCCAACGGCTCAAGGAAGCGTTGGGTCTGGTAGACGTGCGCGTGCTCGATCACATCATCGTTGCGGGCAACGAAACGGCATCGTTCGCCGAGCGTGGGCTGATCTAGCCCAAGGGGCTTCGGCCCCTTTGTGCTGCACCTGGTGGCATAGCTATGCCCTCGCGGCCTGATGCTCAGGCCGTCGCAACCTGAATCATCTCGTCGTAATGTTTCTTGTCCACCTCTTCCAGCCACTGGAAGATGTGCCCGATGACGCTGTGGCTTTCGCCTGCTAAGTTTTCTGCGGATTCCTCAGTTATCTCAATAACGTCGCTATGTGAATACTTATTGATAAAGCGGTAGATTTTTTCTTTAAGCTCTGGTGTCGTGATGGTGCAATCTTTAAGGCCAGCCTCCATCAATTGACTAATGTCGCTTCGCCGCCTTGGATATTTGAAGGTGAAGAACGATTCAACAAGCTTTCGGGCGAGGTTAGCGGTCAAGAACGCCTCATCTCGATTGAGTGTCGTGTGGGCCCTGTACTCGTAGAGCTTCTTGAATATATAGTGGTACTCGGAACCGTAGTTCTTCAGTGAGTCGTCGGCATCCACAAGCAGGGAGTGACGAGGGGAGCCAGGTGGCGCATCTAGACGATAAAAGAAGCAATTCTCGGCATTGCCTTTTTTGACTCGATTCCTATTGGTGCCAGTGAACCAGTCTCTCACTAGCTTAAAGTACGTAAAGTTGTGAGTCAGTACAAAAAGTTGTTTGGCTTCCGTGCATTGCGTTCTCAGGAATGAATAGGCATGAAACAAGTGATTTGAATCAAAACTTGAAACTGGATCATCAACGACGACAATCGTGTCCTTGATGTTGTTTCCATTTTCCTTGAGCTTCGTGATGAAGTAGACAAATGCAATCGCAGTCTTCTCACCCTCACTCAAATTCCCGTCATGCTCACCAACTCCGTTTCTGATGATTTCATAACCCTTCTTCTTTTGATTGAAGCTCAGGCAAAGTTCAGAGCGGCCAATGAAACGATGCAAGATGTCATTGAATTCCTTCGCCCCGACCGTTTCATTCGATAGCAGCGCTTCTATGGCGCCGACCTCTCGACTAATTTTTTCAATTTCCTTGTAGTCGTTCTTTGCTTCTGACTCAAGGTCATTGCATTTCTTCTCGCTTCCAGCATAGTCAAATTCTTGCACTTCAGCCGCAGCGAAGTGAAGTTCCAGTGCCACCTTGCTTTTTGAGGTCTCAGATTTGAAATTTGAAGTCTTATTGTTGTGCTTTCCGACGAGAGCAGCAATCGACTTCAATATTTCATTGAAATTTGTGACATCATCTTCAACAACGTCTGTGACCAAAATGTCTGTCTTTGCAGGGTCTGTAATTTTAGCTTTCAGGGCTTCCCGCCATCCTTCGATCTGCTGGTCGATCTTCTCAGCAGCAGATGTGTATTCCTTCTGGAGCCTCTCTGCGTCGGCCGATAGTTCTTTATAAAACTCGGTCGCTGCGGGTAACTGATTGGCTGGAGCCCCTTGGGATTCAATCCACGTGGCGGCACTCTGAAGTCGGTGTTGAAAATCCGTAAACTCTTTACTGAAATGGGCAGCAAGAGCCTCAGCACGAAGCTGGGTGAACGGAGAGCCACAGAACTCGCAGGATTGCGAGTCATGGCTTTTATGGATCTCCAAGCCTGTTTGAACCCATTCGCGGATGTCTGGGTTATCAGTCAGCCGCTGGATAGCTTGATTGACCGCCGTAGTCCCAATCAAATCTCTGATGCGACCCGCCGCCTTCTTAAAATAGTCTGGCTCAATAACCGTTGAGGTGAACATGATGCTTGGCAACTGATCTGGCTTGGCGGCGTTCGTAAGGTCAATAACTTTGTCATCCGGAAGAACCGACTCGGCCTTGGTAATGGCCTCTCCGTTTTTCTGAATAAAACTAGAGAGTTTGCGGCGGTCATAATTCAAATAATAGCTATCGCTTGTATCAATCGCCTGAAGTCCTAGCTTCATCTTTTTAGCAGCATTGGTCAGAAACTTATCCAATGCCTCACGCTGTTTCTTGATATCGCCTTGCTTGTCGTCGAAAGCTTTCTTCTTCGACTGAAGCTCGCCCTTAAGCTTCTCCAACTTCTGTAGGTCATCAATCTTCTCTTTCGCAATAAGAAGGATGCTTTTTACAGACTTGTCCCAGTCAATGTTTTCATGCACGAAGCGTTGGTTGAAAACATGAATATTCAATTGGGATGAGTGAAGTGTGGCTTCGGTGATCGTTGAGCCGTCCTCCAAAGCGACTGAAAACTGCCCCGCGCTAAAACGAGGAACCATCGAGCGAAGCTCAAAGCAAGAGAAAAGATTCGATAGGGTTGACTTGCCTGTTCCATTCCAACCATAGACCAAGTTATACCGGCCGAACTTCTGAATCTTTGTTCCGTTGAAGTCGTTGAAGATGCCGAACTGCTTGAGACGGTTAATGCAGACGATCATTTTTGGAATCTCCCCATTCTTGCTTTGGCAACATTTTCTTGCAAAGACAATAATAAGCGAAGAGTGCCCTTGCGTCTCCGCTTCGCGGACCGCGCTGCTCCAGGTTCGCTACTCGCTCATCCCCGACGGGACTGGCATTCACCAGCCTTCCACATCCCTGACGCCTACGGCCCGGCTTCCAGCTTCGGGCCTGCGCGCTTCGCTTGCGTGCGGTTTGCACATAGCGGCGGCCGTTGCCATGTCCAGCCGTCTCTCCTGACTTCATCACCTTGCTCGCGACTGTAGCCCGTGGCCGCGTGCCATCAAGGCGCGTCAGGCCGTGTCCTCGGCTGCGCCTGCGGGCCGCACCTACCTGACACTTTTTTCCTTGACGGCCCACGTCCGTGGGCTCCTGACCGTCGCGGGCGATGAACTCAGGAAAGACGGTGGCAACAGGGCCAACCGGGTTCCTCGTGCCAACCGCACCGAACAGCCGAAAGGCTGGGCTCCGAATCTAGGAATCCGGTGTGCGGTTTGAACAGCAAACCCTTTTCGTCAGGAGAAAGACCATGCTTGCATCCCGTTTCGCTTCCCGTTCCCCGGTACTGCGCAGCGACTCCCCGCTGTCCGATGACCAGATTCACCGCGTGGCCCCGTCCATCTTTGCGGAAGCGCCCCACGAAAGCCGTTCCCAGCGTTACGCCTATATCCCCACCGCCACGGTGCTGACCGAACTGCGCAAGGAAGGGTTTCAGCCCTTCATGGTGACGCAGACCCGCACCCGCCACGAAGACCGGCGCGATTACACCAAGCACATGATCCGGCTGCGCCACGCCAGCCAGATCAACGCCCGAGGCGAGGCCAACGAAATCATTCTGCTGAACTCGCACGATGGCACCAGCAGCTACCAGATGCTGGCCGGCATGTTCCGTTTCGTGTGCAGCAATGGCCTTGTTTGCGGCAACACCGTGGCCGATGTGCGCGTGCCGCATAAGAGCGACGTGGCCGGGCAAGTGATCGAAGGTGCCTATCAGGTACTGCACGGTTTTGACCGTGCGCTGGAATCCCGCGAGTCCATGCAGGCCATCACGCTGGACGAAGGCGAGGCCGAAGTGTTCGCCCGCGCCGCGCTGTCGCTCAAGTACGACGACCCGGACAAGCCAGCCCCAATCACCGAATCGCAAATCCTGATGCCGCGCCGGTTCGACGACCGCCGCCCGGACTTGTGGATGACCTTCAACCGCATACAGGAAAACCTGACCAAAGGCGGTTTGTCTGGACGCAGCGCCAACGGACGCCGCCAGCAGACCCGCCCGGTGCAGGGCATTGATTCCGATGTGCGCCTCAATCGCGCCCTGTGGCTGCTGGCCGACGGCCTGCGCCAATTGAAAGCCTGATTTCCCTGCGCGGCAGGGGCAGGCAGCAACCCTTGCCGCGTCATTCGCTGCTGCATTCCATCATCGCAAGGAGTTTTCACCATGAACGCCATCAACCACACCGAAGCCCAAGCCATCCACGCCACGGCCAGCGCCGCGCCTGCCGTGCTGCTGGAAGCCGCCGACCCGAGCAAGAATCTGATTCTTGTGCCGCTGTCGCGGCTGGTATCGCGTCCCACGGGCCGCAACGTGCGCAAGACCCCGCGCATGTCGATTCCCGAACTCGCCGCCAGCATCCAGCGTGTCGGCCTGCTGCAAAACCTGATCGTGACCGCGACCGCTGACGGCGAGCGTTACGAAGTCGTGGCCGGAGGCCGTCGCCTTGCCGCCCTCAAGCTGCTGGCGAAGAAGCGCCGCATCAGCAAGGAATGGGAGGTGCCTTGCCTGCTGGTGGCCGATGGCACCGCCCGCACGGCCAGCCTGACCGAGAACGTGCAGCGTGAAGCTATGCACCCCGCCGACCAGTTCGAGGCATTCGCCGCGCTGGTGGCCGAAGGCCGACCCATCGAGGACATTGCCGCAGATTTCAGCGTCACGCCGCTGGTGGTGCAGCGCCGCTTGAAACTCGCCAACGTGTCGCCGCGCCTGCTGGCCGACTATCGAGCCGAGGCCGTGAGCCTTGACCAGTTGATGGCACTTGCCATCACCGACGACCACACCGCACAGGAAGCCGCGTTCTACGATGCGCCGACATGGCAGCGCAGCCCGCACAACCTGCGCGACCGCCTGACGGAGCGCGAGATTGATGCCCACCGGCATCCGCTGGTGCGCTTCGTTGGGCTGAATGCTTACGAGGCCGCAGGCGGTGGCACCCGCCGCGATCTGTTCGCGGAAGCCGATAGCGGCGTGTATCTGACCGATGCCACGCTGCTGGAACGGCTGGCGCAGGACAAGCTGGCCAGCCTTGCCGCCGAGGTGAAGGCCGAAGGCTGGGCATGGGTGGATGCCACCCCCGGCACGACCCATGCCGACCTGCAAGCCTTCCAGCGCGCCCCGAGGCAGCGCCGCAGCCCGAACAAGCGCGAAGCCCAACGCATCGAGAAGCTGCAAACCAAGATGCAGGCGCTGGCCGAGGCCGTGGATGCCGCCCTGGACGCCGACGATGAAGAAAAGGCCGACGCCTTGCAGGAGGAAGGCGAACACCTGGGCGAACAGTTGCAGGCGCTGGAAGATGGCTTGCTGGACTACGGGGAAGCCGTCAAAGCTGCCGCCGGGGCCATCGTCACCATCGACCGCAACGGCGAGGCCGTGATTCATCGTGGCCTGCTGCGCGAAGCTGAGGCCAAGGCGCTGCGCACGCTTGAACGGCTGCGGCAAGGTTTCGGCAGCGAAGCCGACAACGACGACGAAGGAGAGGAAGCGGACAACGCCCCCAAGACCGCCGCCATGTCCGACCGGCTGGCGCAACGCTTGAGCGCCCACCGTACCGCCGCGCTGCAAATCGAAGTCGCCCGGCATCCGCAGGTGGCGCTGGCCGCACTGGTGCATGGCATGGTGCAGACCGTCTTGCACGGCAGCTACTACGGCCACGACCTGCCGCTGGGCGTGAAGCTGACCCAGCAAGATCGGCTGGAAGGCATGGCCCCGGACTGGCCGGAATCGCCCGCCGCCGTGGCACTGCGCGAACTGCAACAGGTAGCGGGTGAAGCCTTGCCGGAGGACAGCGCCGAACTGTTCGCCGCACTATTGGCGAAGCCGCAGGATGAACTGGTGCGCCTGCTGGCCGTATGCGTGGCATCCACGGTCGATGTGGTGACGCCCCGCGCCACACAGCACCAGCCGGGTGCTGAACTGGCGCAGGCCGTGACGCTGGACATGGCGGCATGGTGGCAACCGACCGCCGAAGGCTATTTCCAGCATGTGCCGAAGGCCGCGATTCTGGACGCCGTGGGCGAATTCGCACCGGAGCACGTCACCCGGTTGGCGAAGTTGAAAAAAGGCGACATTGCCAGCGAAGCCGAACGGCTGGCCGATGGCACCGGCTGGATGCCTGCCATCTTCCGTGCCGAAGCCACGCAGCAGACCGTGCAGGAGGTGGTAACGGACGAGGCAGCCGAAGCCCCGGAGGAAGTCGCCGCCGTGGCGGATGAGCAGACGCAGGCCGAGGCACTGGCCGCCTGACCTTGCACCACAGATAGCGCCCCGGTTCCGGCCGGGGCGCTTCATGCCGAGGATTCCCCCATGAGCCACAACACCACGAACCGCCCACGCATGGCCGCGACCTACGCCCCCGGCACGGTGTGCGCCCGCCGCTGGCATGGCGATGGCGACGTGCGCGGCTACCGCCCGCCTTGCGGCTGGATAGCCCGCGCCGACCTGACCGACCTACACCCCATCACGGGCCGCGCCTTGCCGCGTGCCGTGTGGTGGATCATCGAAACCAAAGAATAGGGAGCAGCCCCGCGCCCAAGCCGTTCCGTCTTGGGCGCGGGGAATACCAAAAAACCGGGCGCGGCGGTGGCCGCGCCCGGTTTCAAGGCTCAAAGCCAAAACGCCCCTTTGCCGCCTTCGGTCAGGCGACAAAGGGGCCGCGCACAAGTCGCCTTGTGCGCAAAAGCCATTGAAGCCATGCAAGTGCAGCGGCGCACGCGCCGCCGACATTCCGACAGCACCTCGCCGCAATGGGCGGCGCTTGTGGGGCTACGCCCCGGCTTGCTGCGGCAGGTTGCACGAAAGCGTGCCATGCTCGACGCTGACGGTTCGTTGCCTGTGCGTCATGAAGGACGGTTCACCGACACACCACCTGGCCTCGATGTGGATCTTCCACGCCACGCATCAAGCATGTGGCCGCAAGTTGTGGCAGGAGCGTTCGTACCTTGTTGCTGGGGCATTGACCTGGCCGCGTCAGGGAACAAGCCGGTGAAGTTGTCATGCGAGGATGCCGAGTCGGCCATGTCTCCATTCGGGAGCGGGCGGCCCGTGCGTCCTTGGCTTGTCGTGAATCCTGGCGGTGGCGCGGCTGCGCCTTGGGCTTTATGACCACAACCTTGCGGCGAAAACAATTTCCCCTGCGCTGCGCGCATTCCTAGCGGGGCAAATTCTTTTCGCCTCCAGGTTCTCCACGTTGTTGCGACCGCTCCGCGGTGCGGCCAGCCCATCCCCCGCCGGGCGGATCACAACAAGGACGCACTGGCGCGACCTTGTTCAACCCGAAAGGAGAAATCATCATGGCTAACATCGGCACCCTCACCGCAGAGAAAGACGGCTTCACCGGCACGCTTCGCACCCTGACGCTCAACGTCAAGGTCAAGCTGGTTCCCAACGACAAGGGTGACAACGAAAGCGCACCCGACTACCGCCTGCAAGCGGCTGGCCACGACATCGGCGCGGCGTGGAAGAAGACCAGCGAGGCCGGACGCCCCTATGTGTCCGTGACGCTGGATGATCCTTCGTTCCCGGCAACGGTCTATGCCCGGCTGATCGAAGGCGAGGATGGCACGCACGACCTGATCTGGTCACGCAGCAAGCCCAAGGCGGCCTGACAGCCGCTCACCACGCCCCGCCGGTTACGCCGGGGCGTGGTGTTGCTGGATTGCTCAGGGCCGTTATGACGAATTACACGCCGTTTCTAGCGGATTTGATGTCGAGAAGGTTGATCTGGTCGATCTTGTCCTTGTGGATCACGATGGTCAGCTTCGCGGGATGTTTGAATCTCATCTCACTGATCCTGAACGTCCACAGCATTATCTTCAGAAGATCCTCGTCAGAAATGTTCTTGTGCCCTTTGATTCGCGTGATTCCTGAGCCGAAGATCGTGGTTGATACGCTTTTCTGAGCGTAGACATTGTTGACCTTGTCCCAAAAGTTGATGAGGAACTCAAGGTACTCCGGCATTGTTAGTATCGCTTTGTTGTTCTCGTCAAATTTGGAAAGTGCGGTCAGCAAGTAGTCTTTGTACAAGCAGATCGTGCCTATCTGATACCTTTTCTTCTTCCCCTGTTTCCTTGCTTCGTTCTCATCTATGACTTCTCTGTCGTCAAAGGCATATCCCTCGATGTAGCGATCCAGTTCGGACGTCGGTACGCCAAGATGCTTCTGAATAAAAATGCCATTGAGGGACGTATCACCAATCACCTTATTGTCCACCAAGGTGTCGAAGTACTCATTGAAGGCGATGGCCTTCAACCCTGGCTGCTGGAAGATGTCGCCGGTCTTAATCGCAACATCGCTGCCTTCGACATTGATGTTGATACTGTTCAAACTGTTCGACCGGAGCCATATCATCAAGTAGGTGAGGGCCAGTAGTGCCAAAAAAGCCCAGCCGACCTTAAGTTTCCATTCGGCAGGAATGTCAACAAAAAGAACTACGACTGACAGCGTGCCACTGACAACAGATGTGATTTCAAGAAATTTCTTGATGACCCGCTTATCAAAAAAGTTGACCTTCGCCATGATGAAAACCGTTCGCTCCAAGGTGTCAATTGATTATGGGTTGTATCTGTAGATACCCGGGGCCTTCTTAGTCCCCACCATGAACTCGCCATCCTGCAAAGATTTCTTGATGAGTTCCTTGTTCATTGGGACATGAAGCGTAGGGACTTTGCTCATCGAATCCCGGAAAATGGGCAGGCGTCCCCAGAGGTTTCTGACCCCCTCCTTCAATGATCCACTGACGAGAAGGCTTTCCTTGGTGGCGTACTCCGGGTAGACGACAATGATGGGGAGCCCTTGGTCATTGATGCCATAGTCGATTTCTTCCCGAAGGGCGCGGGAGTTCGTCGTGATTGAACTCAGTATGAGGATGATGTTTTTGGAGCTGCGAAGGCGTTCACGCAGTCTGGGTTTAAGTGTGCACTCCCAATCGCTGCCGTCGCGGACGCTGTAAGTTTTTGCATGAGAATCCACGAAGGGGAACGCTGCATCAGCGCCTTTCCACATTCTCAGGGTGTTGTAGTACTGAAAATCTTTAGTTGCATTGGCACCCAGCGCACTGGGATGGAACGGTTCTGCAACGTAAAAGGCTGTGTAATTCCCGTTTCGATACGCCATATCGTCTCTCAATCTCCATTTTGATTTAGTAGCGCCTCAAGCTCCTGTCGCACCTGCTCCAGCAATTGATCGGCCTTCTGCTCACTATCACCGGCATACGCCAGCGTCAGCAACGTGAGCGGATGAACCTTCATGACTTCGCACAGTTCGGTCAGCTTGTTTAGCGCTGGGCTTTTCAGGTCGCGCTCCAGCGAACTTAGATAGGTGCGGCTGGACACGTCCGAGAACGCCTCTTGGCTCAGGCCACGTGCTTTCCTGATCTTTCGCAACGCATCGGGCAGCGATGGCTTGAGCGTCGTCATTCTGGACTTTCCCCAAAATCCAGAATGACAACTCATTGCGCCCTATAGGACTACAATCTATAGTGTTCATTTCGTTTATTTGTTCTTTTACTGAAAGCCGCATTGGCGGTTTTCTTCAAAAGCGGAGAGCCTGATCCGTGTCTTTCCTGACTTCCGTGCATGTGCCTTCGTGCCTCTACGTCTCTGCGGATACGTGGGATTGCGCATTAGTGCTTTCGTTGGAAGGCGTGAAAGCGCCTCTGCTGCTCTGCAAGTCCGTGGACGTACAGCCATGACTCCGCTCATCACCGCCGACGAGCGCACGCGCCTGCTGTCCAACGGCCAGGCCCGCGCTGCCGGGCAGGACACCGACCCCCTGCCCGTGGTGCGCCTGTTCACGCCAGATGCGCATGCCACCTGGCTGCTAGCCTCGCTCGACCCAGCCGATGGCGATGCTGCTCACGGCCTGATCGACTTGGGGATTGGCATGCCTGCACTGGGAACGGTGAAGCTGTCCGACCTGGCCGCCATCGTCGGGCCGCGCCAGCAGCCCGTGATGCGGGATCGCTACTTCCAGCCCGTGCGGCGGCTGTCGGAATACCTGCGACTGGCCGAAGACAACGGCTCGATCACCGATTGAGCGCCACCGCCAAGCGGGGCGCACTGTGTCTATTTCGGTCTGGTTTGTGACCCGTTCGGTCTGAATCGGCAGTGTTGCACCGAAGCGGTGCGTGCCAGATCGAAACGGTCATGATGCCTGGCGCGGCCTGCGGCAAGCTGACCGACGCGGCATGCCATTGGAGTGCGTTGCCGCCGTCGCACTCGGACGATTTCAGCAACGCATCGGAGTTCATCGGTCTTGACACTGCCAGTTTACGCTTCACCCATGACGTTTTGACGATGGCCCCGTAGCACGCCGTTTCGCCGTGGCGACGCACCCCCAGCACAGGGAGGTTGCCGCATGGCCGATCGCAGTGCCGAGCCGTGGTATGCCACGGCGGCCTATCTCTACGTTCTGCATCTGGATAGCCCGGCGCTGGCCTGGGAGTACCTGCGCCGCCATCCCGACTACCGGCGCGACTGGCTCCGCCGTCGTCGCCAACCGGATGCTGCCGGGCATTGGGGGCTGCGCCTGCTGGAAGATCCCGCTCTGGATGCGCGAGACGCGCACCCGGCCTGGTTCCCCGATCACGATGCCGTGGTGCAGCTCTACCCAGATGCCGATCCACCGCCCGATGCCCTGTGCTTTGAGTTCTGGAAGCTGCCGGGCCACAAACACCTGATCCATGACGGCAAGCGCCTGGTGCTGGTGGCGCGCTGGCCTGGCTGCTGCCTGCGTTTCGTGCTCGCGCCAGGCTTGGCCGATGGCATGGCTTACGCCTATGCCATTCGAGCCTGCGCCGCGCCTTGCGAACGCTATGCGGCCCTGGCGAGCGAACTGAACAAGATCGCCGTAGCAGCCGGTGCCGTACCTGCGGCAACCGTCCGGCCACGCCCGCCGCTGTCCGCATTGCTGGAAATGCACACGCTGCAGGCGCTGGACGCGACCCTGGCGGGTGCGTCCTTGCGGGAGGTGGCCGAAGGGCTGTTTGGTGCGGATGCCGTTGCCGCCGACTGGCACGCCGACAGCGCTCTGCGCGCCCGCGTACGGCGGCTGGTGCGCCGGGGCGATGGGCTGATGCGCGGCGGTTATCGCCGTCTGGCACAGCTTCCGGCTGTCACTCCGTATGAGGGGGGACGTTTCGCATCCGCAGCAGAACGTCCCTGAGCAAGAGCCTCAAGTTTCTTGAGACTGCCTCCATCCGGCTGCGCTGTGTGGCCGGGCTTGATGGAGGTACATCCCATGCGACCCGCTCCCTTGCGGCCTGCCGCCGCTCCCGTTGCCACACCCGCACAACCCCAACGCTATCTCACCAACGACGAAGCCGCTGACTACCTGCGCCTGTCACCGCGCACGCTGGAGAAACAGCGCGTCATCGGTGGTGGCCCGAAGTTCCGCAAGTTCGGTCGCCGCGTCATGTACGCCGTGGCCGACCTCGATGCCTGGGCGGAAACGCGCAGCTTCGAGACCACGTCCGATCCTGAATATGCCGAGCACCACTCGGCTGATAGCCGTGCGCGCTGATCGGCGCATCGCTGGTGGCCATCGCCATGTCCCGCCCACCAGGGCACGCCTTGCAGCAGCGCGAACAGCTCGACCTGTTTCGCGCACTGCCGGGCGAGGACATGGCACCGCGCGATGCCCAGGACTTGATGGCCTATCCGTTCTTCTCGCTGGCGAAGTCGCGGCGCACCGCGCCGATCGACTTCCGCAGCGGCAACATCACCATTCGCGTGGAAGGTACGCAGGAGCACGGCATCGCTACGATCTGGGATGCCGACATTCTGATCTGGGCGGCCAGCCAGATCGTGGAAGCCAAGGACGCGGGCATCCAGCCGTCCCGGCGGATGCAGGCTACGCCTTACGAGATCCTGCGCTTCATCGGGCGCGGCAAGTCGCTGCGCGACTACCAGCGTCTCAAGGCCGCGCTCGACCGGCTGCAATCGACCACAGTGGCCACGTCCATCCGCGAAACCACGGGAAGGCGCTTGCACCGCTTTTCGTGGATCAACGAGTGGAAGGAGCTGGCCGATGCCAGAGGCACGCCGCTGGGCATCGAGCTGATTCTGCCGGACTGGTTCTATGCGGGCGTGCTGGACGCCGCCCTGGTGCTGACCATCGACCCGACGTACTTCCGACTCACGGGTGGCATCGAGCGCTGGCTGTACCGCCTGGTGCGCAAGCATGGCGGCCGGCAGGAATACGGCTGGCAGTTCGACTTCCGGCATCTGCACCGCAAGTCGGGCAGCAGCACGCGGTTTTCGGATTTCGCCTACGACCTGCGGGCGCTGGTCGCCCGGCAATCACTGCCGGGATACGAGCTGGGCATCGTGCGGATTCCCGAGGACGACATGGAATTGCTGACCTTCCGGCCCGTGCCGCAGACGGCACGGGGATAACAGCGGGACAAGCTGTGGATGGGGTCGTGCTATCAGGAGTAAGAGGTGTCGTGCTATCAGGAGTACGCCTATCGTGCTATCAGGAGTACGAAAACGCCGGAAAGCCAGTAACGGCGCGGGTTTGCGATCCCTCTAACATTACTAACTTAAATTCTCTAACTATTGATAGAGAAACAGCATTGCGGTGGACAACTGCCGCAGGCCGAAAAGCCAGCCAGGAAAAGCTGCAAAAATCACCCCGTTCGGCACGGCAAAAACAATCCGGCCTTCCAAGCTGGAGGGCCGCGCCATGATCGTCGCCTTGCTCAACCAAAAAGGCGGCGTCGGCAAGACCACGCTCGCCACGCACATCGCTGGCGAACTGGCGCTGCGCGGCCTGCACGTCGTCCTGCTGGATGCCGACCCGCAGGGTTCCTCACTGGACTGGACACAGCGCAGAAGCCAGCAGGGCTTGCCCCGGCTGTTCAGCGCCGTGGGCCTGGCGCGCGAAACACTGCACCAGGAAGCCCCAGAACTCGCCAGGCGGGCTGATCACGTCATCATTGACGGGCCACCCAGGATCGCCGCCTTGGCGCGTTCTGCGCTGCTGGCGGCTGAACGGGTGCTGATCCCGGTACAGCCCAGCCCCTACGACCTGTGGGCCAGCGCCGAGATGGTGGCGCTGATCCGTGAGGCCCAGGTGTTCCGGCCTGCGCTACGCGCGGCCTTCGTCATCAACCGGCGCGTCAGCACCACGGTAATCGGGCGCGAAGCACGGCAAGCCTTGGCCGAACAGCCGTTGCCAGCGCTGCGCAGCGAGGTGCGCCAGCGCATCGTCTTCGCCGACAGCGTGGCTGCTGGTCGATTGGCGCGGGAGACAGCCCCCGATAGTGCGGCGGCGCAGGAAATCACCGCGCTGGTCGATGAGCTGCTGCGGTGGCCGTCATGATCGACAACAGCAACCCACCCAACAGCAAACGCCCGGCCAAGCGGGTCGGCATCGGCGCGCGTCCGCCCGCCAATCCGCACGCCGAGGCGTGGATTCGCCAAGGCGACGCGGATGCGCTCAACAAGGGCGACCTCTACACCGCTCGCCTGACCCTCGACATCACGCCCGCCATGCGGGCGCGCATCAAAGTGTCGGCCTTCACGCAAGGCGTGACCGTGGCCGACCTGCTGCGCGGTTTGCTGGAGCGCGAGTTTCCAGAACACCGCAGGGAGAACACGCCATGACCGCATCCGCATTGTCTGCTGCCGCGCCTGTCGCCATCGCGGCCACGGCTACCCATGAAGCCTCTTCCAGCCAGCCTAGCAGCGCGCCGTTGACGCGCGTATCGCTCGCCTACATCGAACCGCGCTTCAAGCTCTACCTGCGTTTCGGCGAACCGGCACGCACGCTCCAGCTCGATCGCTGGCGGCGCTGCGCCATGTTCATGCCGGGTGCAATGCTCTGCCGCGTTCGTTGGCAGGCCAACGACTACGGCACGATCCGCTGGCAGCTCATGGTGATGCAGGCTGCTACACCGCTTGATGCCGTGCAGCGCATCCCCGGCGTGCAGCCAGGCGCATGCCTGCTGCTGCATGCCGAAGGTGACGCCAATGTGCGCGCCGTGCTGGAACGCATCGACGGCATCGAGGCGCTGGACATCGCTGCCATTGACGTGTCGCCCGCGTACTGGCGCACGCTGGGCAACCGTCTGGCGGCTCGCCTCGCGCTGCCCGAATACACCGCCGTGCGGCATGCCGCCTGGCTGGCCGGGAAGGTGCTGCCATGACAGCCCATCCCACCGCCGCACGCACGCCCGAAGCCGCGCCGCTTCCTCGCTCGCGCCTGCGCGCTCGCCTCGTGCTGGCGGGCTTCGCCGCCGTCGGCCTCGCTGCGCTGGCCTGGGCGGCTTTCGTGCAGCCGCTGCCGCGCCTGACCTACAACCCGTCCGACAGCGTGGCGATCGGCTGGTATCGCATCGAACCGTTCGACCTGCGCACCGCCTCGCTGCCACGTCCGTTGTCCGTGGGCAGCATCGTGCTGGTGCCGCTGCCCGACAGGGCCGCCATGCTGGCTGCGCAGCGCGGCTACCTGCCGACCCGCGTGCCGCTGCTCAAACGTGTGGGCGCGGTCGCGCCGCAACACGTCTGCATCGTCGCAGGGCAGGTTCGCATCGACGGCATGCCGGTAGCCGCTGCGCTGCCTACCGACCGGCTGGGCCGACCGTTGCCATCCTTGCAGCTTTGCCGCCGCCTCCAACCGGGCGAGCTGTTCCTGTTGAGCGCGACCAATCCGGCATCGTTCGACAGCCGCTATTTCGGGCCGGTCTGCGCATCCGCCGTGATCGGCGTTGCGCATCCAGTGTGGCTGGAGACACGCCCATGATGGCCGCCAATTCACTGTACGTTGCCGTGCCTCTTGTCGTGCTATCAGGCGCGTCATTCTGCAGGTCTTCGCTGTGTCGTCGCGCGCGCAGTGCGGGTGCATTCGCACCGCACTTCGCGCCGCCTTCGGCGCAGCCGTCCGACGTGCAGGCGTCTTGCCTCGAACGCGCTCGGCCTGCGGCCCAGGCTTGTCCATCTGCGCGTTCGCCGGCGGGCTGGCTGCAAGCAGCGCAGTGCCGCCGGGCCGACGACGCCCGGAGCGGGAGCGAGAGGCAAAGGCGGAAGGCAAGACAAAAGGACGCAGCACCGGGCCGCGTCGAAAGCCAGTCTGCACATGGGGGTGGCACGGCACGGAGCGGCTTCGCCGCCGTGCCGTGTTCGGCGTGAGGGTTGCGCCAATGCAGGCATGTCCGCGTGCTTCGCACGACAGGACACGCCGTAACTTTCGAGGAGCGCAGCCATGACCGACCGCCGCGACGACGATTTCCGGGTGCGCCCCAGCGCCCCGAAGAACCGGGGCAAGGGCCAGGGACAGAGCTTCGTTTCCAAGGTACTCAAGCAGGCTGGTAAGGCCAGCGGCGGCAAGTCCTCAATGCGCCATTCCGCCGCGTCCGGCGGCCAGGGCAAGCGCGCAGGTCAGCGGCCCGGTTCGCGCCTGGGGCGCGGCCATACGGCGGGGCGTTTCGCGGGTGCGAAGCTGACGCCCATGTCGCGGCGTGTGACCATCAAGACGCTGCTGGTCAATCAACGCAACGCCAGCCCGCAATCGCTCGCCAAGCACCTGCGCTACATCGAGCGCGACGGAGCCGGCCGCGATGGTGAACCGGGCCGGGCCTACGGGGCGCAGACGGACGAAGCCGACCTGGATGCTTTCAAGGAGCGGGCCGCCGATGACCGGCACCATTTCCGCTTCATCGTCTCACCGGAAGACGGTGCCGAGCTTCAGGAGTTGCGCACCTACACTCGGCATCTGGTGAACCGGATGGAAGCCGACCTGGGGACGCGGCTGGATTGGGTGGCGGTCGATCACTGGAACACCGACAACCCGCACACCCACCTGATCGTGCGCGGGCGTGACGAGACGGGCAAAGACCTCATCATCGCCGGTGACTACATCGCCCACGGCTTCCGCCATCGCGCTTCCGAACTGGCGACGGAGTGGCTGGGGCCGCGCACCGAATTGGAGATCCAGCAGACCTTGCAGCGCGAGGTGGAGCAAGAGCGGTGGACGAGCCTCGACCGCACATTGCAGCGCGAGGTCGGCGAGGATGGCCGGGTGCGGATCGAACGCTTCAACGAACCCCGGCTGCAACGCCAGCGGCTGCTGCTGATCGGCCGCCTGCAACGCTTGCAGCGTCTGGGCCTGGCCGACGAGGCGCAGCCCGGCACCTGGGCCGTCCATGCCGATGCCGAGAAGACCTTGCGCACCCTGGGCGAGCGCGGCGACATCATCCGCACGATGCAGCGGGCCATGAACGACCAGCCGCGCGAACTGGCGGTGTTCGCGCCGGGCCAGGACGCCGATGAACGCGGCCGCACCATCGTAGGCCGCGTCGCGGCCAAGGGGCTGGCCGACGAGTTGCACGACCGCGGCTATCTGGTCATCGACGGCGTGGACGGCAAGGCCCACTACGTCGCGCTCAATGCCCGCGACGAACTGGCGAACTATCCCACCGGCGCGGTGGTGGAAGTACGCGGTTCCGCCGAGGTGCGCGCGGCCGACAAGAACATCGCCGCGCTGGTAAGCGATGGCCTGTACCGCGCTGACCACCACCTTGCCATCGAGCAAGGCCGGGCCAAGCCCGGACGCGACCCGCAGGAAGTCGTCGCGGCCCATGTTCGCCGGCTGGAAGCCCTGCGCCGGGCCGGCATCGTGGCGCGCGTGGCAGAGGGGCTATGGAAGGTGCCGGACGACCTGGCCGAGCGTGGCCGCCAGTACGACGCGCAACGGCTGGGCGGCGTGGCGGTGGAACTGAAGTCGCACCTGCCCATCGAGCGGCAGGCCCGCGTGATTGGGGCCACCTGGCTGGATCAGCAGTTGATCGGCGGCGGCAAAGGGCTGGGCGACCTGGGCTTTGGCGGCGAGGTAAAGAACACCCTGCAACAGCGCGCCGATTTCCTGGCCGAACAGGGGCTGGCCGAGCGGCAGGGACAGCGTGTGATCCTCGCGCGAAACCTGCTGGGCACGCTACGCAATCGGGAACTGACGCAGGCCGCGAAGACCGTTGCCGCCGAAACCGGCCTGGAGCATCGCCCTGGGGCGGACGGACTGCGCGTGGCCGGCATCTACCGGCGCTCTGTCATGCTCGCCAGCGGGCGCTACGCCATACTCGACGACGGCCTGGGATTCAGCCTGGTGCCGTGGAAGCCGGTAATTGAGAAGAAGCTGGGGCAGCAGATCGCTGCGACGGTGCGCAGCGGGAGTGTGTCGTGGGAGGTTGGGAAGCAACGTAGCCCCTCCGTTTGAGATTTCCTTGTGATAAGCTCTTTTCGACCTCGGCGAATAGCCACTCCCGAAACGCCATCAATCGCGGAAGGTTGGAGCATTCGGGCCGGTAAACGACGTAATAGGCCACTTCCAATGCAAAACTGATTTCGGGGAATAGCCGCACCAGGCGGCCCGCCGCCAAATCATCACGCGCCATGACGCTGCGCGCGAGTGCGATGCCGTGTCCCTCAGCTGCCGCTTGCAGCACCGCCGCCGAGTTGTTGATCCTCATGCCGCGTGCGGTAGTCACGCCGGAAGCGCCCGCCTTATCCAGCCAGACGTCCCAGGTCGGGAAGCCCGCATGTCCGTCCATCGACAGGTCATGGATCAGGGTTTCGCGAACCAGATCACGTGGCTTTCGCAGGCGCCTGTGCTGGCCCGACAGTTCGGGGGAGCACACAGGAAAAACTTCTTCATCCATGAGCTTGTCGGCCTTCAAGCCAGGCCAGCTTCCCATGCCATAGCGCACGCCAATGTCCACTTGTTGGGCCACGAAGTCCACCGACTTGTGGTTGGTATCCAGGCGTACATCGGTGTCCGGGCAGGCGGTCTGGAACCGGCCGATACGTGGCAACAGCCATTTGGCGGCAAACGCAGGGCTGACCGTTACGGTGAGTACCCTGCTGGTTGAACCCTTCTGCAGCCGTTCCATTCCCAGCGTCAATCGGTCGAAGCCGGCACGAATGTCCGGTAGTGCGTGCTCGGCCGTCTCGGTCGGAACCAATCGTGCCTTTCCGCTGTTGCTCCGCACGAACAGTGGCGTACCCAGCCAGTCCTCCAGCGTGCGCACAAGCTGACCGACGGCTGCCGGCGTCACGTTCAGTTCGGCTGCTGCTGCGGAAAAGCTCTGATGGCGGGCGCTGGCCTCAAATGCCCGCAGGGCGTTCAGATGATTAGGTGACTTCATGGCGATAAAGTTTTTCTTTCAATAAGGCGAAGTTTATCTCAGTTGTCCAGACAGGAGAATCAAGGTTCAAATACAGCTTGAACCGGTGCGATCCGAGACGTTGATGGCGGCGGATGGCCGGACGTCAGATTGAACGGCCCGCAGCCCTGCAATGAGTCGATCACCATTCCTATCGGAGAACGTCATGACGAAGAAATCCACGTTGGCCACAACGGCAACCATCGCGCTGCTCTCAAGTTTCGCGATAATGATTCTGTTACATACCTACGGTCCCGGACGTGCATTCATGATGCAGTCAGCGTTTGACACGATGCACCCGATGTCAGGCATATGGCATGGCATGGGGTGGATGATGGTGTTTGGCCCCCTTGCGATGATTCTCTTTTTTGGCGGCGTCGTGACCCTGGCCGTCCTGTTTGTGCGGTTCTTAACCGGGCGGTCCTGACGGCACGATGCTCGTAAATTCAGACTTCTCGCTCCGATCTGTCGTTACGCTCTACCCGCATCTGAGCGGCGTAGATAAGGAGTGTTCTCAATTTTGGAGGCGGTAGCCTATGACACTCACACGTCGTTCGTTTTTAACTGGAGCCGTGCTGGCGGGCGGTTCGCTGTGGGCGGCCTCATCCCTTTGGCGGCCATCCTTTGCCGCCGAGGCGAGGCAACTGCGGATTCCCGAATTGATCGATGCCCGTGATCAGGGCCAATCGATAGCGCTTACTGCACAGGTTGGTAAAACCTCCTTTTTCCCTGGGCGCGAAAGCGTGACGCTAGGGTTTAACGGGAGCTATCTTGGCCCGACACTGCGTGTTCACCGTGGCGACGAGGTCGAAGTGGCGGTGAGAAACGCTTTGGGCGAGGACACGACGGTCCATTGGCACGGCCTGCTTATTCCGGGAGAGCTTGATGGCGGCCCCCACCAAACCATCCGTCCGGGATCCACATGGCGACCGGTGCTCCCGATTCGTCAGCCTGCGGCGACGCTCTGGTACCACTCGCATATGCATGGTCGTACTGGGGAGCAAGTCTATGCCGGACTGGCAGGCCTTCTGATCGTTAGCGATGACGATGAGCGGGCGCTTGGGTTGCCGTCGGAGTACGGGGTCGATGACCTGCCCTTGATCTTGCAGGATCGGCAATTCGAGAACGGCACCCTCATATTGCCTCAAGGCATGATGTCGACCATGCACGGGCGTCGAGGCGACACCCTGATGGTCAATGGGACCGTCAATCCGGTGGCTCGTGTTCCACGCGGGCTGGTTCGCCTGCGCTTGGTGAATGGCTCCAATGCCAGAGAGTACGATCTCGCGTTCGCGGATGATCGCCCCTTTCACTGGATAGCGTCTGAAGGCGGCTTGCTCGAAAAGCCGGTCGAGCTTCGCTCCCTGCGGCTTGCACCGGGAGAACGAGCGGAAATCCTGGCTGACTTTTCGGACGGCCGTCCAGCCACGCTCGAAACCGGGCCGGATGGCAATCTTTCAATGATGATGGGAATGATGAGGGGGGCGGCAAACCTGCTTGGCGGGAATGGGCGCGAGGCGGTCATTCAGTTTGAACCCCAGGGAAAGGCTGCGCTTGATTCCAAAGTGCCGGAAAGACTGCTTGCTCATGAGCGTCCGGACGTTTCGAAGGCGGTACGGCGGCGGCGGTTTGTCATGAACATGGGCATGGGAAACATGATGCGCGGCGGAATGGGGATGCTCAGCATCAATGGCCGCGCTTTCGACATGGGGAGGGTTGACGAACAGATCCGCCTTGGCGACACAGAAATTTGGGAGGTCACCGGAGAGATGATGGCGCATCCTTTCCATATCCACGGTGTCCATTTCGAAGTTTTGAGTCGTAACGGTGCGGCTCCCGGCATTCGTGACCAGGGGCTTAGGGATACGGTTGTCGCCCAGGAGCCGGTCGAGCTTTTGGTGAAGTTCACACAGACGGCCGTGGCATCACCTTTCATGTACCACTGCCATATCCTTGAACATGAAGACAACGGGATGATGGGGCAGTTTGTTGTCAGTTGATGCCTGTGGATTTGCTTATCCCAGTATCGACGTGGTTCACACGCTTTTTTAGTCAAGATTCTGTCTATTGTCAGATGAGGGAATTTCAGATGAGCAATCAATTCAAGGGCAAGAAGCTGCTGGTCGTCGGCGGCACGAGCGGCATGGGCATGCAAACTGCCCGGATGGTGCTGGCCCAGGGCGGCAGTGCGGTGATCGTGGGCAAGCGCCCGGAGAAGACCGATGCAGCGCGCAAGGAGCTGTCGGCCCTGGGGGCCGTCGCGGCGCTGACGGCCGATCTGTCCAGCGACGAAGGACTGGCCGGGATGCTTCAGGCCATCGATGAGGAGCATGCGGACATCGACCTGCTGGTCAACGCCGCCGGCATGTTCATTCCCAAGCCTTTTCTGGAGCACTCGGGCGCTGACTACGACCAGTACATGAAGCTGAACAAGGCGTTCTTCTTCATCACGCAGAAGGTCGCCGCCAACCTGGTCGCCAAGGATCGCCCCGGCGCCATCGTCAACATCGGCTCGATGTGGGCCAAACAGGCCATCGCCGCTACCCCATCATCTGCCTACTCAATGGCCAAGGCGGGCCTGCACTCGCTAACCCAGCACCTGGCGATGGAGCTGGCACCCAAGCACATCCGCGTCAATGCCGTGTCCCCCGCCGTGGTGGAGACGCCGATCTATGAAGGCTTCATCCCGAAGGCCGAAGTGCATGGCGCGCTGCAAGGGTTCAACAGTCTCCACCCCATCGGTCGCATTGGCACTGCGCAGGACGTTGCCGAAGTTGCCACCTTCCTGCTGTCGGACAAGGCGGCCTGGGTCACCGGCGCGATCTGGGACGTCGATGGCGGTGTGATGGCCGGTCGCAACTGATGCCGAAGGCGCTGGGGCTCTGAGCGGCTTCGTGAACTGAAGATATTCATATTGAATTAATTTTGAAGGAACTCATGATGGACAAGATGACATTTGCAGTAAGTGCCAAATGCGAAGGGACGGTAACGACCGCAACCTCTAGTGAACACAAACTTGTGATCGATGCCGACGCTGAGATGGGCGGCAAGGGAATGGGGCCTAATCCAATGGAAACCGTGTTATCGGCATTGGCTGCTTGCGAAAATATCACTGCCCGCCTTATTGCCCAGGAAATGGAATTTGATCTGCAAGGTATTGATTTTGAAATTACGGCAGAACTGGATCCGCAGGGGGTTATGGGCGATTTGAATATTCGTACCTACTTTGAGAAAGTGGAAGTAAAGGCCGTCTTGCAGACGACGGAGTCTGACGATCGAATCCAGGCACTGAAGCAAGCCGTCGAACGGCGTTGCCCGGCGTATGGCATGGTCAAGGCAGCGAATGTTGAAATGATTGATCTCTGGGTTAAGGCTTGAACAAAGGAGAAATGCAAATGGTTTACTTGCAAATCACCCTCCAGGTCGCTGAAGCCAACCGTCCCGCCGCTGTGGGCGTGTACCAGAAGTACAAGGCGCCGTTCCTCGACACCATCGCCGGTGCCAAGTCCAAGGAACTGCTGGTGCGCGATGAAGACGTGCAGGTGCTGCACGGTTTCGATACCAAGGAAAACGCCGAAGCCTATCTGCAAAGCGAGCTGTTCACTGCCGATGTGGTTGGCGGTCTCAAGCCGCTGCTCGATGCTGCGCCCGACGTTCGCATCTACCAAGTCGCCTGATCGGCTGACAACACATGCCGGGCGCACGCGTTGCGCCCGGCATTCCTTTTTCAATGCGAATTCTGGATGGCTTCCCTCATGCGCCTCAACGCTGATTTCTCGCTTCGCGTCGAGGTCACCCCTGACGACTATCACTGGGTGGCTTCGCCCCAGGCAGGGGTCGAGCGAGTGATGCTCGATCGCATCGGCGCCGAGAAGGCCCGTGCCACCAGCCTGGTGCGCTATGCACCGGAGTCGTGTTTCCCGCGCCATCCGCATCCCGGTGGCGAGGAGATCCTGGTGCTGTCGGGCACGTTCTCCGAAGACGATCAGGACTACCCCGCAGGCTGGTACATGCGCAACCCGCCCGGTTCCAGCCATGCGCCGGCCAGCCGCGAAGGCGCGCTCATCTTCGTCAAGCTGTGGCAGATGCTGCCCGACGAGCAGCCCAGCGTGCGCATCGATACCAACGATCCAGCCAACTGGCAGCAGCAGAACGGTCGCGCAGTGTGCCCGCTGTTCTCGGGCGAGGCCGAACAGGTTTGCCTGCTGCGCCTGGCGGCGCACGAGAGGGTGTTCTCTGGTCAGGTGGACGGTGCCGAACTGCTGGTACTCGCAGGCAGCCTGAATGAAGCAGGCAAAACCTATCCGTCTGGAAGCTGGTTGCGTTTGCCTGCAGTCGCGGCGTCACAGCTTGGTGCTGGCGCGCAGGGCGTCACGGTCTATCTCAAAACCGGCCACCTGCTGGACGTGGTGGGAGTGTGAGCATGCAGCACGCACGCATTGCCATCGTCGGCGCGGGGTTGAGCGGCCTGTATGCCACCTGGTTGTTACAGCGCCAAGGCATCGACGATGTCGTCATTCTGGAAGCGCGTGATGTATTGGGCGGCCGTATCGCCTCCTTCGACGCTGGCACCTCATCGCTCGACCGTTTCGATCTGGGGCCGACCTGGTTCTGGCCGGACTATCAGCGCGAGCTGGATCAACTGATTCACGAACTCGGCTTGGCGCGCTTCGCGCAGCATGAGGCTGGGGATATGGTGGTCGAGCGCACGGCAGGCGCACCACCTCAGCGCATGCGTGGCTATGCCAATGTGCCGACCTCAATGCGCCTGCTGGGCGGCATGGGCGCGCTGATCGACGCCATACGCGGACAACTGCCGACTGAGCGCATCGTCACCGGGCAGAGCGTGTGCCGTCTGCGCCGCATGGCGCATGGCATCGAGCTGGACAGCGAGGATGCCAACGGCCACGCCAGCACCTGGCACGCTCAGCACGTCCTACTGGCGTTGCCGCCGCGTCTGGTCACGCAGGGCATGACGTTCTCGCCTGCCTTGCCTGAAAGGCTCGCGGCCCAATGGCAGGAGACTGCGACCTGGATGGCACCGCACGCCAAATACATCGCGGTCTACGAGCAGCCGTTCTGGCGCGAGCAAGGCCTCTCCGGCGAGGCACGCAGCATGATCGGCCCGCTGGGTGAAATCCACGATTCCTCCATGCCGGGTGGCCGGGCCGCGCTGTTCGGCTTTTTCGGTCTGCCGGTGTCGGTGCGTCAGCAGGTGCCCGAAGACGTGCTGCGCCAGCATTGCCGGGCGCAGTTCGCACGCCTGTTCGGGCCGAAGGCGGCCACGCCGATCGCCGATGCGGTCAAGGACTGGGCAGTTGATCCGTTCACCGCCGTGGCCGATGACCAGCACAGCGGCGGCCAGCACCCCCATGCGCCGGTCGCCACTGTTGCCTCCGGCCCTTGGCAAGACGTGCTGATCGGCATCGCCAGTGAGTGGTCGCCGCAGTTTCCGGGCTACGTCGCGGGTGCCATCGAGGCGGCACGCCTGGGCGTACAGGCGTTGCCTGCGCCCGAGGCGGGCTTGGCCTGTTCAACACCGACTTGAAACAAAGAGCAGACATGTACGATTTTGATGTGGTCATCGACCGGCGCCATACAAACTCCATGAAGTGGGAGCATGGTCGCCAGTTCCTCACGCCTGAGCAGCGAGCGGCTGACCCGTTGCCGATGTGGGTGGCGGACATGGACTTTCGTGTCGCGCAGCCCATTTTGGATGCGCTGCGTCAGCAGACCGAGCTGGGGGTGCTGGGCTATGGCGGTACACCGGACTCCTACCGCGAGGCGGCTGCCTCATGGCAGTCGCGGCACTTTGGTTGGCAGGCGCAGCCCGAATGGCTGGTGCAATCGCCAGGCGTCATCAGCGCGCTGAACATGGCCATCCAGGTCTTCTCCCAGCCAGGTGACCATGTGCTGGTGCAGACGCCCGTGTATTTCCACTTCCTGCATGATGTAGTCGCCAATGGTCGTCGGCTGGCCCTGGCTCCGCTGACTCTGGAAGCGGGCCGTTACCGTTTTGACCCAGCGGTGTTCGAGGCTGCCATCCAGCCGAACACCCGGCTGTTCATCCTGAGTAATCCGCACAATCCGACGGGCAATGTCTGGACGCGCGAAGAACTGCTTTCCATGGCAGAAATCTGCGCGCGCCACGGGATCTTGATCGTGTCGGACGAAGTGCATCAGGATCTGGTGTTTGGTGAGGGGCAGCGGCATGTGCCGATGGCGATGCTGGACGAGACCATCGCGCAGAACACCATTGTCTGCACCGCACCCAGCAAAACATTCAATATCGCGGGCCTGTCCTGCGCCAACATCTTCATCCCCAACCCGCGCCACCGGCAGACGTTCTGGACGCAGTGTGAGCGTAATGGCGTATTCCTGGTCAACACCATGGGCACCGCCGCCTGCGAGGCAGCTTACCGCGAGGGCGAGCCGTGGATGAACGCGATGCTGGCCTATGTGGGCGAAAACCAGCGTCACTTCGCCGCTCGCGTTGCCGAACTCGGACTGCCGATCTCTGTCACGCCGACCGATGCGCTGTATCTGGCCTGGCTGGATTTCCGCCAACTCGACATGCCTGCTGCCGCACTACACGACTTCCTGCTTCGACAAGCGCAACTGTGGCTCGATCCTGGCCACAAGTTCGGCCTTGCTGGCGAAGGTTTCATGCGCATCAATCTGGCGTGTCCACGCGCCTTGGTGGATGACGCGCTGAACCGGTTGGCAATGGCTTTGTTGCGTTGATCCGTCACCCGATTTTCCCAGGAGATCAGAAAATGCCAGCCACTTATCGCGCCATGCAGGTCACAACGCCCGGTTCCCTAGAGATGGTCGAGCGTCCCATTCCCGAACCGGGCGCAGGCGAAGTGCTGATCGCTGTCGAGGCCTGCGGCATTTGCGGCGCGGATGCGTCCGACATCGAGGGCGCAGACCCGGCGCTGCAGCCTCACCGCGTACCGGGTCATGAGGTGGTCGGTCGCATTGTCGAGCTGGGCGCAGGTGTGCCCGCCCGCTGGACGATTGGCCAGCGGGTTGGCGTAGGTCGGCTGGGCGGTCATTGCAACGAGTGTGAGCAGTGCCGTCAGGGACTGTTCCAACTGTGCCGCAATCAGCCCTTCGTCGGCGCGTCCTGCGATGGCGGCTATGCCGAACGGATGGTCGCGCGCCATACCGGGCTGGTGTCCATTCCCGACGAACTAAACGCGGAAGATGCTGCACCGATCCTGTGTGCGGGCCTGGCGACCTTCAATGCACTCAAGAAATGCGGCGCGCAAGCCGGTGACTTGATTGCCATTCTCGGCATCGGCGGCTTGGGCCACATGGCGCTGCAGTACGCCCGTTGCATGGGCTTCAAGGTCGTTGCCATCGGACGTGGGCAGGACATTGCCGAAGATGCGCTGGCGCTGGGTGCTCACATCTATATCGACACCCATCAAGAAGACGCCGCCAGCGCGCTAAAGCGCCTGGGCGGGGCGATGGCGATCATCACCATGATCAGTGATCCGGCAGCGATCACGGCGTCCCTGGCCGGGCTGGCGCCGCAAGGCCGCCTGGTGGTGCTTGGGGCAGGCAAAGATCCGCTGCCTGTGTCGGCAGGCTTCCTGGTCAGTGGCGAGCGCAGCGTGCTGGGCTCGATCACCGGCTCACCTTACGAAAACGAGAAAACGCTGAATTTCAGCGTGCTGACGGGAGCCAGACCGTTGATCGAGACCTTACCGCTGGAGCGCGCCAATGAGGCGTATCAGCGCATGCGCTCGGGCGACGTGAAGTTTCGCATGGTGCTGACGATGAACAAGCAGCGCTGACAGTCACATCCATCTCAATGGCTATCCCGGTAGCCCCAACCTTATAAGAACAGAGTTCTCCCTTGCCAAATACTGAAACGGCATCGCTGCCACAAACTCCAGCCTCCCTGTCGGAACGCGATCAGCGCGGCAACATCATTCGCCTCACTTTGGCGCAAGCGCTGGCGGGAGCGAACTCTGTGGTGGTCTATGCCACGGGGGCAATCATCGGCCACATGCTGGCCCCGAACAAGACGCTGGCAACGCTACCCATTTCCATCTTCGTGGTGGGCATGGCCGCCTGCATCCTGCCCGCAGGTGCCATTGCCCGACGCCACGGTCGGCGTGCTGCATTCCTGGCGGGTACTGTGTGCGGCGTACTGACGGGTTTGCTGGCAGCCGTCGCGGTGATGCTGGGTTCGTTCTGGCTGTTCTGCCTGGCGACCTTCTTCGGCGGTGCCTATGCCGCTGTGGTGCTGTCGTTTCGATTTGCGGCGGCGGATGGTGTCGATCCAACCAAGCGCGCCCGCGCCTTGTCCTTCGTCATGGGCGGTGGCGTACTTGCCGGTGTCGTCGGGCCGCAATTGGTGACGCATACCATGTACCTGTGGCCGGCGCATATGTTCGCTGCCACCTTTGTGGCTCAGGCCATCGTGGCTGCGCTGTCGGCCCTGGTGTTGCTGGGTGTGCGCTTGCCGATGCCCAGCGCGGCGGAAGTGGCGGGAGGCAGGCCGTTGGGCCTGATTGCGCGCCAGCCGCTGTTCATCACCGCCGTGATTTGCGGCGCGGTGTCGTACATGCTGATGAACTTCCTCATGACTGCGGCTCCGCTGGCGATGCAGATGTGTGGGCATTCGCAGGAGAGTTCCAACCTGGGCCTGCAATGGCATGTGATTGCCATGTACGCGCCGAGCTTCTTCACCGGCCACTTGATCACACGCTTTGGTGCTGGGCGTGTCGTGATCGTTGGTTTGCTGCTGACGGGCCTGTCTGCTGCGGTAGGGCTGATGGGTATTGATGTCGCCCACTTCTGGCTGACCCTGATCCTGCTCGGCGTGGGCTGGAACTTCGGCTTCATCGGCGCTTCCGCCCTGGTGCTCGAATGCCATCGGCCGGAAGAAAAAACCCGCGTGCAGTCGCTCAATGACTTCATCGTCTTCGGCACGATGGCGGTCGGCTCGTTCGCCTCGGGCGGGCTGCTGGCTGCCTATGACTGGAACACGGTGCTATGGGTGTCGTTCGTGCCGCTGGTGCTGGCCATGGTGGCGTTAGCGCTGGCTCGTCCTACGAAGCCATCTGTGGATAAGGTGAGCAACCCATAACGGAGAAATGGATCGAGGCTAACGGTCGTTGGCCTCGCCCAGCACTCAGGAGGACGTGGCCACGTTATCCTGTAACGCAAGACCGGCTGCACGCCACTCCGGCACTCCGCCAGCCAGTGGCATGGCCTGTACCCCGTGGGCCTGCAGGATGGAGACGGCCTGCATCGACAGCACGCAGTACGGCCCACGACAGTAAGCCACGACTTCCACACCCCGTGACAACTCGCCGATTCGATCAGCCAGTTGCTCCAGCGGGATGTTGATCGCGCCGGGCAGATGCCCCTGAGCAAATTCGTCGTCACCGCGAATGTCCAGCAACACCACGGCGCCTTCCTCCAGACGGTCAAGCAGGCCGTCAATCGAGACAGACTCCATCTCTTGGGGGCGTTGGCGACTATCTGTGATGGCCTGGCGGATGCGGGTGTGTTGGAACTCCACATAGTCATGCAGGGCAGCGACTACGGTAGCCAGCGGCCCTGGCCCTAGGCGATAGAGCATGCGTTTTCCGTCACGCCGCGCCTGTACGCAGCCTGCACGCTTGAGGTGTTGCAGATGCTGCGAAGCGTTCGCCACAGATATCCCGGTCAATTCGGCCAAGGTCTCGACCGACCTTTCTCCACGCACGATCTGCTCCAGCAACGCTAAGCGATGCGGATGCCCCAAGGTCTTGGCGACCTCGGCCAATGGGTCAAGGCGACTGGTGGCGTCGATAGGGAAATTAGGGTTCATTGACAGCAACATAACATCAATCTATCATTCAAGCAAAGAATTGAATGATAGATTGACACAGATCTACTTCGCCCCAAGCCCATTACATCAGCAACTTCGGAGTCTATGAACTATGAGCACTGCACTGTCACCCGCCGTCTGGGATTCGCTGTGGGTCTGCTTCGTCATCGCGTTGGCGGCCAGTAGCATTTCGATTTCGATCACTCAAGGCGAACTCTTTGCCCCCCTTCGCACCTGGGCACAAAAGATCGGCCACATGACGGGCTATCTGTTCCAGTGCTTCTTCTGCATCAGCCATTGGGTGGTGTTTCTGGGCATTGCCATCTATCGACCGGAAATTACCCACAGCGGTTTCGCGTTGGTGGATTGGGTGGTTGCGGCGTTCTTCAGCCTGACGATCTCTACGTTGGTCAGCGGATTGCTGTTCAAGGTGCTGTTGACCGGCATGGCCAAAAAGGTGCGCGACAAAGAACTCAAAGAGATGTTCGCGCCCAAGTGATCGACTTTCCTTCTCCCAAGGATTCGACCTTCATGTTTTCAGAATACGTTCGTGATGATTCGGCAGGTCTACAGCTCGCCAGTTTCCAATTGCACTGGCGCATCCCTTGTCCCACATCGCCTGTCGCGGCATTCGGATACCGTATCGGAATAGTCACCGACCAGGCATCCAGAACCACGGCCAACTTTTCTCTCCCAACTCTGGAGTCTTCTTCCATGCTTCAAGAACTGAACAACGACAACTTCGACACTGCCTTGGAACAAGCACCTGGCTTGTACGCGGTGCGCTTCTGGGCCGAATGGTGTTCCCCGTGCCGGACGATGTCCCCCATCTTCAAGGATGTTGCCCAAGACATGCAGGGCACCGTGCTGTTTGGTGAAGTCGATCTTGACCAGGCGCCGGAGCTGGCAGGCCGCTATGGTGTGCAAAGCATCCCGACCGTACTGCTTTTCAAGGATGGGAAGGTGATTGACCGCCTGACCGGCGCGGCACCCAAACCCAACGTCGCACGCTTCATCAACAACCATCTGAGCTGACCATGGCAACACATCGTCAACTCATCATTCTCGGCTCTGGCCCTGCAGGTTGGACTGCCGCTGTATATGCTGCCCGCGCAAATCTCAAGCCAGCCGTCATCACCGGCCTGCAGCAAGGCGGGCAATTGATGACGACCACAGAGGTGGACAACTGGCCAGGGGATGCCCACGGTCTGATGGGGCCGGATCTTATGGCGCGCATGCAGGAACACGCCGAGCGTTTTGAGACCGAAGTCATCTTTGATCACATCCACACGGCGGATCTGTCGCAGCGCCCCTTCCGCCTGACGGGCGACAGCGATAGCTATACCTGCGATGCGCTGATTATCGCGACGGGTGCCACCGCCAAATATCTGGGTATCGAATCGGAGGAGCATTACAAGGGGCGCGGCGTGTCAGCTTGCGCCACCTGCGATGGCTTCTTCTACAGGAATCAGGATGTCGTGGTGGTTGGCGGTGGCAACACCGCCGTCGAAGAAGCCCTTTACCTGTCCAACATTGCACGCAAGGTCTACCTGGTTCACCGGCGCGACACCCTGCGCGCAGAGAAGATCCTGCAGGACAAGCTGCGCGCCAAGGTCGAAGCCGGAAAGATCGAAACCGTCTGGCACCATCAGGTGGATGAGGTGCTGGGCAACGAGTCGGGTGTAACGGGAGTGCGCGTGAAATCGCTGCTCGACGGAGCGCTTCGTGAGATAGAGGCGCATGGCTTCTTCGTCGCTATTGGCCACCAGCCGAACACCAGCTTGTTCGACGGGCAGTTGGCGATGAACAACGGCTATCTGGAGATCCATTCTGGCCTGGGCGGCAACGCAACGCAGACCTCAGTGGCTGGCGTGTTCGCCGCAGGCGATGTGGCTGACCAGCACTACCGCCAAGCCATCACCTCGGCAGGCTTCGGTTGCATGGCTGCGCTGGATGCAGAGCGCTACTTGGATGTTTCAGGAGCTTGACGTTGATGAAATAACCAATGGCTGGGCGAGTTCCATAGCTTAGCCATCGAGGGATAGAGGGGCATGTATGGAATTCCGTCACCTGCGATGTTTTCTCGCCGTTGCTGAAGAACTGCATTTCGCCAAAGCTGCAGAACGGCTGCATATTGAGCAGTCCCCGCTATCCCGCACCATCAAGGAACTCGAAGAGGACTTGGGCGAACAGTTGTTCGTCCGTACCAGTCGCAGTACCCGACTGACCAGGGCCGGAAAGTTATTCTTGGAGCATGTCCCGCGAATCTTCACCGCCGTACAGCAGGCCCGGGACAGCGTAAAGGCTGCTGCAAGTGGCTTCGATGGGCAATTGCGTATAGCGCTATCCGATGGCATTACACCTTCGCGCTTACCGACGTTGTTGGCCTTGTGTCGCCAGGAAGAGCCAGAAGTCGATATTCGATTGTTTGAAGTGCCACTGTCACAACAGATCAAGGGGTTGCACGAAGACCTCTATGACGTGGGATTCTCACTGTCTGAAGAAGTGGGAGACGGCATCGTCAGCAGTCCTGTCTGGCAGGATGTATTCATGGTCGCGGTGCCTGCCCGGCACCCACTGCTCAAATACAAAAGAATCCCCTTGGAAGAGGCGCTGCGCTATCCCTTGGTGTTGTGTGATCCGCAGGTGTGTGAGGGGCATGCGCGCCAGGTTGAACGCCTGCTGCGTCGATCAGATACGGAGCCGCTGATTGCCGAGCGCGTGGCCTCTTGTGACCTCATGATGGCACTGGTATCGGCTGGATTCGCCCTGGGTTTAGCCAGCGCGCCGTACATCACGGCCAGCCGTGAGCCCGGTGTGATCGCTAGATCGCTGGCAGGACGATCAGCAAAGCTAACGACCTATCTGCTGCATCGAGAAAGCGAATCATCCGCCGTTTTGATGCGTTTCTTGGAACGTGTGAAAGCACTCCGGTCGAAAAGCGAAATGATGTCTCCCCATTGTGAGGGTGGCACCTTGGAGGATAGTGATCAATGAACTTGAAACTGCTTACCCCGTTCCTGTTGGTTACTACGCTGGCAGCCTGCGGCCCGTCCGAGCCGCCGAAGCAGGAAATCAATGTGCCGACCGTGGACGAACTGGCCGCCGATCCCGAGCGTTTGAAGGAACTGCGCCACCAGTGCAAGACCGAACGTCCGGCAATGGGCGACGTGCTGTGTAACCGGGTGGCCGAAGCGACGAACAAGCGCTTCTTCGGCGACGGCAAGGTGCCTTACACGCCATCGGAAACACCCCCGAAGTTCTGACCGTTGGCGGCTTGCCGCATATCCTGATTTACTTTCTCGACACGCCGCAGTGCGCCCACGCCTGCGGCGTTTTTATTGGCTTCGTCCCTGCATGGAGCGATGTTTTCTGCATCACCTTGCTGCCGATAACGGTCTTTGACCGGCACTGAACCGGCACCGATCCTGACGCCTGCGGCACGCCTTTGTGCCGCGTTTTCCACGGGGAATCAGCGCAGGAGAAATCGGAGGCCAAGGTATGCAGGCTCAGGGTGTGTTGTTCGGGCAGATCGCCGCCGTGTTCGGCATCGTGATCGCCGGTGTGTGGGGTGCCACGCAATGGACAGCCGCCGCCTTGGGTTACCAGCTACGCCTGGGCTCGCCCTGGTTCGACTTCCACGGCACGCCGGTCTATTACCCGTGGAAGCTGTTCGAGTGGTGGTTCTTCTTCGACGCCTACGCGCCGCAGGTGTTCGACACCGGCGGCATGATCGCGGCAAGCAGCGGCCTGCTGGCTGTGGCGGTCGCCATCGCCATGTCGGTGTGGCGCTCGCGCCAGGCGCGCAAGGTGACGACCTATGGCTCGGCCCGCTGGGCTGATGCTGCCGACATTCGCAAAGCCGGGCTGACGCAGCCTGCTGGCGTCTTTCTCGGTCAGCATGAAGGCCACTATCTGCGGCACGAAGGGCCGGAGCATGTCCTGACCTTTGCGCCGACGCGATCGGGCAAAGGCGTGGGCCTGGTGGTGCCGACGCTGCTGTCCTGGCCCGCGTCCGCCGTCATCCACGACATCAAGGGCGAGAACTGGCAGATCACCGCTGGCTGGCGTTCGCGCTTCTCGCATTGCTTGCTGTTCAACCCGACCGATGCCAGTTCGGCGGCCTACAACCCGCTGCTGGAAGTGCGGCGCGGCGCGCATGAAGTGCGCGACGTGCAGAACATTGCCGACATTCTGGTTGATCCCGAAGGTGCGCTGGAGAAACGCAATCACTGGGAGAAGACCAGTCACGCGCTACTGGTCGGAGCGATCCTGCATGTGCTGTACGCGGGGGAAGACAAGACGCTGCGTGGCGTCGCCAACTTCCTGTCCGATCCGGCCAGCCCGTTCGAGCTGACCTTGCACCGGATGATGACGACCAAGCACCTGGGCGATGCCCAGCATCCCGTCGTTGCATCCGCTGCCCGCGAAGTGCTCAACAAGTCGGACAACGAGCGGTCTGGCGTGCTCTCCACCGCCATGTCGTTCCTCGGTCTGTACCGTGATCCGACCGTGGCCGAAGTCACTTCGCGCTGCGACTGGCGCATCGCTGACCTGATCGCAGCCGAGCATCCCGTCTCGCTGTACCTGGTGGTGCCGCCGTCGGACATCTCGCGCACCAAGCCGCTGATCCGGCTGATCCTCAACCAGATCGGGCGACGGCTCACCGAATCGCTCGATGGCTCCGACGGCATCGAGCGCCGCCACAAACTGCTATTGATGCTTGACGAGTTCCCGGCGCTGGGCCGCCTTGACTTCTTCGAGACGGCGCTGGCCTTCATGGCGGGCTATGGCATCCGCAGCTTCCTGATCGCACAGTCGCTCAACCAGATCGACAAGGCGTATGGCCAGAACCATTCGATTCTGGACAACTGCCATGTGCGCGTGACCTTCGCCACCAACGACGAACGCACGGCCAAACGCATTTCTGAAACCTTGGGCACGGCCACTGAGTTGCGCGCGCAGCGCAACTACGCAGGCCACCGGCTCGCACCCTGGCTGGGGCACCTGATGGTGTCGCGGCAGGAAACGGCGCGGCCACTGCTGACGCCGGGCGAAGTGATGCAACTGCCGACCGATGAAGCGGTGGTGATGGTGTCCAGCGTCGCACCGATCAAGGCGAAGAAGCTGCGCTATTTCGCCGACGCCAATTTCAAGCAACGGGTATTGCCGCCGCCTGCGGTGACGGCTGGCCGCTATGCCGATGTGCCGCCTGCACGACCTGACGACTGGAGCTGCCTGGCAATACCTGCAGTTCCTGCGGCGCCAGCCACTGCATCCAGCGATGACCTGGAGACCTTGGGATCGACCGACGACGGCGGCCCACGCCGCCAGCCCGAACTGTCCGAAGCCATCGCCTACGCCCCCGAGATGGATGCCCCGACCAGCGACCTGTCGCTGCTCGATGACGACGACATGCCCCCGGTGCTTCCCGGCCAGCTCGACCACGCCCTGCAACGCACGGCGCGGCTGGCTTCTCTCGACCCCAACGACGGAATCGACCTATGAGCCAATACCGATTGAACCTGTTCATCCAGCACGAACACGCCAAGCGTTTGGACGAGCTGGCCGCCAAGAAAGGCGTTTCCAAGTCCAGCATCGTCGCCGCTGCTTTGGCGTCCTGGCTATCGCCTGATGCCGGCGACCAGCGCGAGGCCGCCATCGCCAAGCGTCTGGATCGCCTGTCGCGGCAAGCCGAGCGCCTGGAGCGTGACCAGAACATCCAGATCGAAACGCTGGCGCTGTTCGTCCGCTACTACCTGACTGTCAGCACGCCGGTGCCGGAGGCCCATCAGGATGCAGCCCGCGCCCAGGGCAAGGCGCGTTTCGAGCAGTTCGTCGAACAGTTGGGCCGTCACCTGCTGCGCGGCCGCAGCCTGGTGCGCGACGTGGTGGAAGAACTGCACCCGGACACCGCACGGATGGATGAGGTGGCGGCGATGGCTGCCGCCCATGAGCGCACTGTGGAGCGTGCGCCATGAGTGCCGCTCCTCAAATCCCACCCGAGCCGCGTTCATCCGCTACAGCGTCCCAGGATCGCCGCATTCAGATGCTGCGCACGGCGATGGGGCCGGTGATAGCTGCTGCGCTGGAAGACCCGGACGTGGTGGAAGTGATGCTCAACCCCGATCGCACCCTGTGGGTGGATCGGCTGTCCTCTGGCCGTACGCCGCTTGGAGTCGAACTGCCCGAGGCCGATGGCGAACGCATCATCCGTCTGGTCGCCGCCCATGTCGGTGCGGAGGTGCATCGCGGCCAACCACTCTTGA
Source organism: Achromobacter sp. JD-1 (assembly GCF_038594925.1). Classification (NCBI taxonomy): domain Bacteria; kingdom Pseudomonadati; phylum Pseudomonadota; class Betaproteobacteria; order Burkholderiales; family Alcaligenaceae; genus Achromobacter; species Achromobacter sp. JD-1. The sequence goes on from NZ_JBCGCS010000005.1 coordinate 106,039, forward strand.
CCGCCGAACTGCCGGAAACCGGCGAACGTTTCGAGGGCATCCTACCGCCCGCCGCACCCGGCCCGGCCTTTGCGCTGCGCAAGCGTGCCGTGAGCATCATCGGCCTGGATCGCTATGTGGCCGACGGCATCCTGACCGCTGGGCAGGCCGACTTTCTGCGTCATGCCGTGCGCGAACGGCACAACATCCTGATCGCTGGTGGCACTAGCACTGGCAAGACCACACTGGCCAATGCCTTGCTGGCCGAGATCGCCGCGACCGGCGACCGCGTGCTGGTACTCGAAGACACCATCGAGCTGCAATGCGCGGCCCGTGACCATGTGCCGCTACGCACCCGTGCGGGCGTCGTGTCGATGCAGGAGCTGGTGCGCGCCACGATGCGGCTGCGCCCGGATCGCGTGATCGTCGGCGAAGTGCGCGGCGGCGAAGCCCTGGACTTGGTGAAGGTGTGGGGTACCGGCCATCCCGACGGCATCGCCACCATCCATGCCGGCTCCGCCTTGGGGGCACTGCTGCGCCTGGAACAACTGATCCTCGAAGTGGCGGTGAATCCGCCGCGTGCGCTGATCGCCGAGGCGGTCAATGTCGTCATCCACATCGCAGGCCGTGGCCGCAAGCGCCACGTCGAAACCATTTCCCGCGTCGTCGGTTTCGACGGCGCGGGCTACCGCCTGGCGGATGCGCTGGAAGCGCCGCTTCCCGAGCTGCCGCCGGTTCCTCTTGCAGCCGCTGCCGCTGCGCCTTCCTCAATCCCTGAACAACCTGGAGAACTGCCATGACGCACGTTGATGCTTTCCGTCTTTCTGTAAATCCGCTTTCCCCGCTGACCATGCTGGCGCGTTTGCATCGCCTAGCCCGACCCGCAGGACAAGGGTTGCTGCTCGCGGTGTTGATGCTGTTGCTGGCGGGCACGGCGCAGGCCGCCGGTTCCTCGATGCCGTGGGAAGGCCCGCTGCAATCCATTCTCGAATCCATCCAGGGGCCGGTGGCCCGCATCGTCGCGGTCATCATCATTATTGCGACGGGCCTGGCGCTGGCCTTCGGCGATACCAGTGGCGGTTTCCGCAAGCTGATCCAGATCGTCTTCGGCCTGTCCATCGCCTTCGCGGCCTCCAGCTTCTTCCTGTCGTTCTTCAGCTTCTCCGGCGGGGCCGTCGTATGAGCACGGCCACCGATCTTCCGGGCTTTGAAGTGCCGCTGCATCGCTCGCTGACCGAGCCGATCCTGCTGGGCGGTGCGCCGCGCACCGTGGCGATTGCCAACGGCACGCTGGCTGCCGCCGTCGGGCTGGGCCTGCAACTGTGGATTCCCGGCGTGGTGCTGTGGATCACCGGCCACTCGCTGGCGGTCTGGGGTGCGCGCGTCGATCCGCAGTTCATGCAGGTCTTCGCCCGGCACATCAAGCACAAGCCGCTGCTGGACGCATAGGGAGAAGCCGACATGCTGAACCTTGCCGAATACCGCCAGCGGCCCGCGCTGCTGGCCGACTGGCTGCCCTGGGCCGGGCTGATCGGGCCGGGCGTCGTCTTGAACAAGGATGGCTCGTTCCAGCGCACGGCGCGTTTTCGTGGGCCGGATCTGGACAGCGCCACGCAAGGCGAGCTGATCGCCACGTCGGCTCGGCTCAACAACGCACTGCGCCGCCTGGGATCGGGCTGGGCCTTGTTCATCGAAGCCGAGCGCCGCCCGGCAGCAGGCTATCCACGTTCCGAGTTTCCCGAACCGCTATCTTGGTTGGTGGAAGAAGAGCGCCGTTCGGCCTTCGAGGAATCCGGCCACCACTACGAGAGCGCCTATCACCTGACGCTCGCGTACCTGCCGCCGGAGGAATCCCGCGCCCGCGCCGCCAAGATGCTCTATGAGAACGCGCCGGGCGACGGCGTGGACTGGCAGGGTCGGCTGGAAGCCTTCGTGGCGGAAACGGATCGCGTGTTCGACCTGCTCGATGGCGTGATGCCGGAGATTGCCTGGCTCGATGACAGCCAAACACTGACCTACCTGCACGCCACGGTGTCCACGCGGCACTACCGCGTGGGCGTGCCCGACGTGCCGTTCCATATAGACGCACTGTTGGCCGACTCCGCCCTGGTCGGTGGCCTCGCACCCATGCTGGGCGACCAGCACCTGCGCGTGGTGTCGGTGCGGGGCTTTCCGACTTCGACCTGGCCGGGGATTCTGGACGACCTCAACCGTCTGGGCTTCGGCTACCGCTGGAGCACGCGCTTTCTGTGCATGGACAAAGCCGAGGCGGAAAAAGAACTGGGCCGCCTGCGCCGCCAGTGGTTCGCCAAGCGCAAGAATGTCGTCGCGCTGTTGCGTGAAACGATCTTCCAGCAGGAAAGCCCGCTGGTCGATACCGACGCCAACAACAAGGCCGCCGATGCAGACGCCGCCTTGCAGGAGCTGGGCAGCGATCAGGTGGCCTTCGGCTACCTGACGGCTACCGTGACAGTGCTCGACACCGACCCGGCCGTGGCCGACGAGAAGCTGCGGATGGTGGAGCGCGTCATCCAGGGCCGGGGCTTCGTCACCATCCCCGAAACCCTCAATGCGGTGGATGCCTGGTTGTCGTCCATCCCTGGCAACGCCTATGCCAACGTGCGTCAGCCCATCGTCTCGACGCTGAATCTGGCGCACATGATGCCGCTGTCCGCCGTGTGGGCCGGGCCGGAGAGAAACGCGCATCTGGATGGCCCACCGCTGATCGTCACTCGCACCGATGGCGCAACGCCGTTCCGGCTGGTGACGCATATCGGCGACGTGGGCCACACGCTGGTCGCCGGGCCGACCGGCATGGGCAAATCGGTGCTACTCGCCACACTGGCGATGCAGTTTCGCCGCTATCCCGGCTCGCGCATCTTCGCCTTCGATATGGGCCGCTCCATGCGCGCCACCATCCTCGGGCTGGGCGGCGAGCATTACGACCTGGGCAATGACGGGGCGATTGCGTTCCAGCCATTGGCCCGCATCGACCAGGAGAGCTATCGCACCTGGGCCGCCGAATGGGTGGAAGGCCGCCTGTTGCATGAAGGTGTCGCCATCGGCCCGGACGAGAAGGCCGTGATCTGGTCGGCACTGGGCAGCCTCGCCGGTGCGCCGGTGGAGCAACGCACGCTGACGGGCCTGTCGGTGCTGCTGCAATCCAACGCACTGCGCCAGGCACTTGCGCCCTATGTGCTGGGCGGTGCCCACGGAAAGCTGCTGGACGCCGATGCCGACCGCCTGGGTTCCGGCAGCGTGCAGGGCTTCGAGATGGAAGAGCTGATGCACAGCAAGGCGGCGGTGCTGGCCGTGCTGGGCTACCTGTTCGCCCGCTTCGATGAACGCTTCGACGGCGCGCCCACGCTGCTGATCCTCGATGAAGCCTGGTTGTTTCTCGATGACCCGGTGTTCGCCGCCCGCATCCGCCAGTGGCTCAAGACGCTGCGCAAGAAGAACGTCAGTGTCATCTTCGCCACGCAATCGCTGGCCGACATCAAGGATTCGAGCATTGCCCCGGCGGTGATCGAAAGCTGCGCCAGTCGGATTTTTCTGCCGAACCCGCAGGCCACCGAGCCGCAGATCCGCACGATCTACGAAGGCTTCGGGCTGAACGCGCGCCAGATCGAGATCGTGGCGACCGCGCAGCCCAAGCGTGACTACTACTACCAATCGCGTCTGGGCAATCGCCTGTTCGACCTCGACCTGGGGCCAGCCACGCTGGCCTTTGCCGGGGCTTCCACCCCGCAAGACCAACGCGACATGGATCGCGTGCTGCTGGACGCCGGCACACCGGGCTTCGCCGGTGCTTGGTTGCGGGATCGCGGCCTCGATTGGGCTGCCGACCTGTTGCCGTCCACGCCGGCGGCAGCGTCCTTCCTTGCTTCACAACCCCTGGAGGTTTCACCATGAAGACCCAACCCCGTTTGCTGTCCGTCTCGCTTGCCGCCGTGCTGTCGGTGTCGCTGCTGGCCGTTCAGCCCGCATCCGCGCTGACGGTGTTCGACCCGTCCAACTTCGTGCAGAACACGCTGACCGCCGTGCGCACGCTGGAGCAGATCAACAACCAGATCAACCAGCTTCAGAACGAAGCCCAGATGCTGATGAACCAGGCACGCAATCTGGCGAATCTGGACTTCAACATCGTCAATCGGCTGCGCTCGACGCTGGCGACGACTGAACGTTTGATCGCCGAGGCGCGCGGCTTGGCCTACGACGTGCAGAGCATGGATGCCACCTTCGCTCGGCTGTACCCGGAGCAGTACGCCGCGACCGTCAGCGGCGACCAGATGCTGCGCGACGCGCAGGAACGCTGGAAGAACACGCTGAACGGCCTGCATACCGCGATGCGGATGCAGGCGCAGGTGTCGCAGAACCTGGCGCAAGACGAAAGCGCGTTGTCCGATCTGGTCAGCCAGAGTCAGTCCGCCACTGGTGCGCTGCAAGCGATGCAGGCGACCAACCAGCTTCTGGCCTTGCAGGCCAAGCAGTCCATCCAGGCACAGCAGCTCCAGATCACGCAGGAACGCGCTGCCGCGCTGGAACTGGCACGCCAGGCGGCGGCTGTCGAACGTGGCCGTGAAGTGACGCGCCGCTTCCTGGGTGATGGCACGCCCTACACGCCGCAGCGCGTGGATTTCTACGGCAACTGACGGGAGACGACCATGCGATGCGTTTCCTTGCTGTTGCCTGTGCTGCTGGTCGCTTGCAGCCAGCAGCCGACCGAAGACCTGGCCGCTGCCCTGGCAGCCGATCCCGTGCGGCTCAAGGCTTTGCGTGCGCAGTGTGCAGCCGACCGGGCTACGGCAGGCGAAGACGCTTGCCTGGCAGCGGCTGAAGCCTTCCGGCGGCGCTTCTTCGCCGGTGAAACCGGGCCTGACGAGTTCCGCACGCTGGCCGATCTGCCGCCGATCCCGCCGAGCTTCGACACACCCGCCAGTGAGCAGGACGCCATGCCTTTCGAGGGGGACGTGCCATGAATGACGTGACAGTGATCGACCGATTTCTCGCTACCTTCTCGCGCTACATCGACTCGGGCTTTGGGCTGCTGCAGGGCGAAGTCGCGTTCCTAACCGCCACGCTGATCGTCATCGACATGACCATCGCTGGGCTGTACTGGGCGATGAGCCACGCCACCGGCCAGGGCGATGACGTGATCGCCAAGCTGCTGCGCAAGGTGCTCTACGTCGGTGCGTTCGCCTACATCATCAACAACTTCAACTGGCTGGCCAGCATCGTGTTTCGCTCGTTCGCGGGCCTGGGCCTGACGGCCAGCGGCTCGACGATGAGCATGGGCGAGTTCCTGCAACCGGGACGCCTGGCCAAGACCGGCATCGACGCAGCAGCGCCGATCCTTGAGCAGATCAGTGACATGGCGGGCTTCCCAGAGGTGTTCGTGAACATGACGCCCATCGTGGTCATGTTCCTGGCCTGGGCGGTGGTGATCCTGTGCTTCTTCGTGCTGGCAATCCAGCTTTTCATCACGCTGATCGAGTTCAAGCTGACCACACTGGCGGGCTTCGTGCTGGTGCCGTTCGCGCTGTGGAACAAGACCAGCTTCCTCGCCGAGAAAGTGTTGGGCAACGTGGTGTCTTCGGGCATCAAGGTGCTGGTGCTGGCGGTCATCGTCGGCATCGGCTCGGGCCTGTTTGCTGAGTTCCAGGTGCATCCGGCCGAGCCGTCCATCGACCATGCGGTGGTCATTATGCTGGCCTCGCTCACGCTGCTGGCGTTGGGGATCTTCGGCCCTGGCATCGCCACCGGGCTGGTCTCCGGCGCACCGCAGTTGGGTGCCGGGGCAATGGCTGGTGCTGCGATTGGTGCCGCAGGCGCGGCGGTTGCCGTAGGTGCCGCCGCCACAGGCGTGGGCGGTGCTGTGATGGCCGGTGCGCGCATGGCACCGGCTGCCGCCAAGCTCGCCGGGTCTGGTGCGCGGGCCGCGACCTCGGCGGCTGGCAGCGCGAAGTCGGCTTTCCAGGCCGGTTCCGCCGCTGCGGGCGGCGGAGCCAAGGGCGCGATGGCCGGGCTGGGCAGTGTTGCCAAGGGCGGTGCACAGGCCGCTGGCCAGCGCGCTGGTGCTGGCATCAAGGCAGCAGCGGCCAAGGCCGCCGCACCATTCAAAGCAGGCTGGCAAGGCTCTGGTGCCGATGGCGGCTCAGGCGGTGGCACTGCGGGGCCAGCCGCCGCAGGCGATGCCGCTGGCAACACAGCCAACGCGCAGAAGCAAGAGCAGCCCGGTTGGGCCAAAAACCTGCAACGCCGCCAACGACTCACCCAGGCCACCACTGCGGCCGCGCACACGCTGCGCGGTGGCGACGGCGGCGGTTCGGGCCAAGGCCCGAGCCTGCGGGATTCCGATAGCTGACTTTCAAGGAGAACTCCATGCGATTCAAACGACCGCAGGTGCGCTATGCCGATGCGCCACAGCCTGCCACCCCGTATCAAGCCGCTGCCCAGGTCTGGGACGAGCGCATCGGCTCGGCCCGCGTACAGGCCAAGAACTGGCGGCTGATGGCCTTCGGCTGCCTGGTGCTCGCGCTGCTGATGGCCGGTGGCCTGGTGTGGCGCTCGGCCCAGTCCATCGTCACGCCCTATGTCATCGAGGTCGATCAGTCCGGCCAGGTGCGCACCGTGGGCGAAGCGGCCACGCCGTACCGGCCCACCGATGCGCAGACGGCGCACCACATCGCGCGCTTCGTGACGCTGGTGCGCTCGCTGTCCATCGACCCCATCGTCGTGCGCCAGAACTGGCTCGATGCCTACGACTACACCACCGATCGGGGCGCGGCGGTGCTCAACGACTACGCGCGGGTGAATGACCCGTTCGCCCGCATCGGCAAGGAGTCGGTGACGGTGCAGATCACCAGTGTGGTTCGCGCCAGCGATGCGTCGTTCAACGTGCGCTGGACAGAACGCCGCTACGTCAATGGCGCGGCGGCCGGGCTGGAGCGATGGACGGCGGTGGTGTCCATCGTGCAGCAGACCCCGCGCACCGAAGAACGCCTGCGCCGCAACCCGCTGGGCATCTACGTCAATGGCTTGTCGTGGAGCCGTGAACTGGATTCTTCTGAAGGAGCCAAACCATGAATGCACATTTCCATAAAACCGCATTGCCGCTGATCCTGCTGGCATCGACTGTTCTGTTTGCGGGCTGCGCCACGCAGGGCAAACCGCCGCCGGTGATCTCGCTCGATGAGCCGGTGCAGGCCCAGCCGTTGCCCGAGCTGCCCAAGCCCATCGAAGTCGTGGCGGTGCCCGAGCCTTTGGCATTGCCAGCGCAGTTGAAGCCGCTGCCGGACGTTGATGCGGCCCCGATGGCACCGGAGCCTGCCGATGAGAAGGTGCGCGTCTCGCGCGCCAACGCCGAAGCACGGATCGCACCGACCCGTGAGGGCTACGTCAATGCGATTCAGGTTTGGCCCTTCACCGATGGCGCGCTGTACCAGGTCTATGCGTCCGTGGGGCGCGTGACGGTGATCGCGCTCCAGCCCGGCGAGGAACTGGTGACGGTCGCTGCCGGCGACACGGTGCGCTGGATCGTGGGCGACACCTCCAGTGGCAGCGGGGCCGATCTTCGCGTCAATGTGCTGGTCAAACCTATCCGTTCCAGCTTGAAGACCAATCTGGTCATCACCACCAGCCGCAGGACGTACCTGCTGGAACTGACTTCGACCGACAAGGCATGGATGGCGTCGGTGTCCTGGGACTACCCCAAGGATCGGATGCTGGCCTTGCAGCGCCAGGCACAGGCTGCCAGCGCTGCCGCGCCGGTCGATGCAGGCTTGTCGCTGGAGAACATCCGCTTTCGCTATGCCATCAGCGGCAGCAATCCGCCGTGGAAGCCGCTGCGCGCCTTCGATGATGGCGAGAAGGTCTATATCCAGTTTCCGGCAGGCATCGCCCAGGGCGAGCTGCCGCCGTTGTTCGTCATCGGTGCGCAGGGTGACGGGCAATTGGTGAACTACCGCTTCCGCTCGCCGTACTACATCGTGGATCGCCTGTTCGGTGCAGCCGAACTGCGCCTGGGCGCTGACAAGGGAGATGTGGTGCGCATCGAGCGCACGGATGGCATCGCCGGGAGGAACTGAGCATGAGCCAGGACGACATTCCCGACCTTGCCACGCCGCAGGCGGACAAGGTGGCACCCGAGGCGGTGGCGCTGCGCGCCCAACCGCGCCCGGTCACGCGCCTGAACCGGCGCACGCTGGCCATCCTCGCCGGCGGCCTGTCGGTTGGCGTGATGGGCGCGCTGATCTGGTCGCTGCAACCGCAGCAACGCGGTGCAGGCGAATCCACCGAACTGTACAACGTGGATCGCGTGTCCAAGTCGGAAGGGCTGGATGCGCTGCCGACAGACTATTCCAAGCTGCCAGCGTTGCCGCCTGACGTGCCGGAGCTGGGGCCTCCTTTGCCTGGCGACTTGGGGCCAGCCATCGTGAACTCGCAGCAGCCTGTCGCCGCCACCTATGCCGCGCCCGGCTACGACCCCAACGATGCGTTGCGCAAGGAAGCAGAAGCGGCGGCAGCTTCATCGGTGTTCTTCCGCACGGGTTCCCCGCAGGCCGCGCCCGTGGCGCAGTCGCAGGTCGCTGCCGCACCAGGCTTCGCCGCCAATGCCGCTTTTGATCCGCTGGCCGCGGGCCCGGCCTCGACGGCGGCCCAGCCTGCTGATCCGACTGCCGTGCAGAACCGGCAAGACCAGAAAGAGGCGTTCCTGACTGGCGGCTCTGCGGAAACCCGTAACTCCGGTAACCTGCAAATGCCCGCATCTCCATATCAGGTGATGGCCGGAGCGGTCATTGCCGGGGCACTGGTCACGGGCATCAAGTCCGACCTGCCGGGCGACGTGATCGCCACGGTGACGGAGCCGATCTACGACACGGCCACTGGCAAGTTCCTACTCATCCCGCAGGGTTCGCGCATCCTGGGCAAGTACAACAGCCAGGTCAGCTACGGGCAGAGCCGCGTGCAGGTGGTGTGGAACCGTATCATCCTGCCGGACACGTCTTCGCTCACGCTCGACAACCTGATCGGCACCGACCCGGCGGGCTATGCCGGTCTGGAAGACGACGTGGACTGGCATTGGGATCGGATCTTTGCCGGTGCCGTGCTGACCACGCTGCTGGGCGTCGGTGCCGAACTGGCCGCACCCGAGAACCGCCAGGACGGTGATCGCGTCATCATCGCCGGGCGTGACAGCCTGCAGGACGCCGTGAACCAGGTCGGCCAGGAAGTGACTCGGCGCAACCTCAACATCCAGCCCACGCTGACCAGCCGCCCCGGTTTGCCGGTGCGCATCATCGTCAACCGCGATCTGGTGCTGCGGCCCTATCAGCCGCTGTTCTTCAACAAGGGGACTTCACGATGAGCACAACCAGGAAACTGCGGCTGGGGCCGCTGCCCAAGATCGAGAGCGTGAAGCTGACCTTCGCCTGCCCGGCCAGCTTGAAAGCCGATCTCGACCGCTACGCCGCGCTGCATGCCCAGGCGTATGGTGAGGCGGTCGATGCCACGACGCTGATCCCGCACATGCTGGAGGCGTTCATGGCGGGGGATCGGGGATTTCGGAAGTCCACCGTACCGCGAGTTCGTTCGTCACCTGAAAGTAGCTAGGTGCCTATTGTGTCGTGTAAGGCTGTGTTTGAAGTGGCAAGGTCAGCTCTGCAACCAAGCCGCCACCGTCCCTGGGCTTCAGGGTCAGCGTGCCATCGAAACGCTCGGCAATGGCGCGCACGATGGAGATGCCCAGGCCGGCGCCGTCGCTACGTTTTCTCCCATGATCCGCTCGCCAGAATCGCCTGCCTGCTTGCGTGGCCTGCTCGGCACTCAGGCCCGGCCCTCGGTCGGCCACGCGAATGGTGCAATGCTTTTCCGCGTTGTCGAACTGAACCGACACCTCGATGCGGGTCTGTTCCGGCGAGTAGCGCAACGCATTGTCCACCAGGTTGCGAATCGCCGTTCCCAACATGGATCGAGGGACGATGCTGCCCGCATCGTCACCTTGCGTTGTAAGGCTGACTCTCGCCCTGGCAGTTCCTTCCATTGTGTCGAGCGCATCGTTGACGCAAGACCACACGGATTCGCACCGGTCTGCCGGTTCCACAGTCGCTTCGGCATGGGCCAACGTCATCATCTGATCCAGCGTTCTTCTCAGTCGGCGAACGCCTTCTTCAGCACTCGACAGGGAGGATTGTGCCTCTTCGCCGTCGGTCAAACGGATGACCTGCAGGTGCGTGTCGATGACGGTCAAGGGGGTTCGCAGTTCGTGCGCAGCCGCGTCGGTGAATGCCCGCTGGCTGGACAGCGCCTGGGCCAGCCTTCCCATGAGTGCGTTCATGGCATCCAGCACCGGGCGCAGCTCCTTCGGGGCGTGCTGCACCTCAATCGGGGTGGTGTCGTCCACTTCCTTGCTGCGCAACTGTCTGCGCAAATTTTTCAGTGGAGATAGGCCACGGCCAATGCCGATCCACAGCGCTGCCAGGCCGCCCAGGAAAGCAATCAGGAAGGGAACGCCTGCTGCGCGGAGCATTTCTTGCGTCAGCACATGGCGCTGGTCAATGCGGTCGGCGGTCGTGATCTGGTAACCATCGGTTCTAAGAACATAAACGCGCCATTGCTGCCCCTCAACCTCACGGGTGCTCAGGCCGGCGGGAAGGTCGTCAAAGGCTGAATGTGGACTCGGGATGGTGCGGGCCAGGACTTCACCGCGCAGCGAGCGGATCTCGCAGGCAATGCCTTCACTGCCGCTGATGCGAACGGCCTCACTGAAATCGGTGCTGGTCGATTGCGGCCCCAAGGCCGCGCGATCCAGCAGCCCCGAGACCATGCGTGCCGACATGGCCAGTCGCCCGTCCAGCGTCCGATCCAGATTGGCCTGTACGCCCCGCATCATCCATCCCGCTGCTGCCCCCCAAAGGACAAGCAGCGCAATGCCTGCGATCAGTACGGCGCGAAGGCGCAGGCTCATGCGTGCTGCCTCCACCCTAAACGGTAGCCGAGTCCGCGTGCTGTTTCGATGGCCTCAGCGCCCAGTTTGCGTCTGACGTTGTGGATGTGGACGTTGAGCGCGTTGCTGCCCACTTCCTCATTGAGCCCATAGAGGCGTTCGTTCAGTACGTCTGGTGGAATCCAGCCCCCTTTGGCACCTGCCAGATGCACCAGCAGATCAACTTCGCGCCGCGACAAGACGACTGGCTCGTCGTTGAACCAGGCTTGGCCACTTTCCGGTTCAACCCGCAGCGGGCCTGCTTCGATGATGGGGACTGTCCTGCCTTGCGTGCGTCTGACAAGGGCATGCAGGCGCGCCGCCAGCTCGCGCAAGTCAAACGGCTTGATCAGGTAGTCGTCAGCGCCGCTATGCAAGCCAGACAAGCGATGCTCCACAGAGTCCCGTGCGGAGAGGATGATGATCGGTAGCGTAGGCTCGAAGGCGCGCATCACGCCCAGTAACTCAATGCCATCACGATCCGGTAGTCCCAGATCGAGCACCATGGCGTGAAATACGTCTTCTGCCTGCGCGGCTTCCGCCTCGGCAGCAGTACAGACATGCTGCACCGTAATACCGTGCTTGCGCAGTCCGATCACGATGCCTTGGCCGATCAGTTCGTCGTCCTCCACTAGCAATGCTCGCATTCACGCTTCCACTTTTTATTCCCAAAGGGTCATGTTAGGCCAGAACCAATTTTTGGGTTGGAAAGCATCTCGCAGATAGGAAACGATCGGTCGCGCTCCCAATCTGCGATCAGCTTGGTGGTGCTGGCGTGCGCAGTATTCACCGCACGGCAGGCGAAAGAGTCTGATCCCATGCCCAGGTCAAAGACGCATCATTCAGTTGTCCCGCCAGCGCATCAAGTTGTAGTCGGTGCATCGTCAATTGAACTCTGGCTTCATCAAGGGCTAAGAGTGCGGACGCTCGTTCATGCTCGGCATTGAGCAGATCAAGGGTGTTACGGTCGCCAGCACGTAGGCCAACACGGGTGGCATCCAGTTGGGCCTGACTGGCCAGGGCGGCCGCGTCCAATGCCCTGATGCGTGTACTTCCCGACGTCAACCCAAGCCACGCGCTGCGCACGGCCTGGCTGACTTGTTGCCGGGCGAGCTGCTGCTGTGCCTGCGCCTGAGTCAGCGCATGGATGGCCTCGCTTTTCTGGGCGCTACGCAGGCCGCTGGTGGAGAGAGGGATCGTCAGTTGCAATCCGACCCACGTTTGGCGTCCATGATTGATTGCCCGTTCTGCCGGGCCTTGGCCGTTGCTGTGCTCTCCGCCCGCCTTGAGTACCAGATCGAGCTTCGTACCGTCCAACGGCCCCAGCCGTTCCACCTGCTGCGAGACCGCCGCGATGTTCTGCCCCATGAGCAGGATCTTCGGATTGTGCTGCATGGCCTTGCTCTGCCAGAGATCCATATCACCGGCATCAGGAGCGGCATGCAGATTCTGCGGCAGTCGTGCGACGCCTGCCGGCAGGTTGGCCTGCGTCAGATTGATCAAGTCATGCTGGCGCAGATTCAGATCAGTCTCCGCAACCAGTACCTGCGCGCGGACAGCCTGGGCGCGCGCCTCAGCTTCATGTACATCCGTGATCGGGCTGTCCCCCAGCCTGAAACGCTCCTGCGTTTCCTGAAGAATATGTTCGACCGCCTGCTGCTGTTGACTCAGGACGCGCAGCTTCTGTTCCGATAGCGCCAGTTGGAAGTAGGACGAGATGACGTCCAGCATCAGCGCATCGCGAGCGGCGCGCCATTGCAGTTCCGCCTCGGAGGCAGAGATGTCCAGAAGGCGCTTGGTGGCTGTGCGCTGCGGGTCAATCAAGGGTTGAGCGACCTGCACGCCCCAGCTTCCCGTTCGGGCGCGTTGCGCATCGGTGCCGAAGCGCACGTTGTCGCTTTGCCCGAATCCGGGCGCGGAAAACTGGGCACCTCGAATGTCACTGCTCATCTCTCCATATCCGGCACTGCCGGTAAGCGTGACATCGGGCCGCCATAGCGCGCCGGCTTGCGATTTTCGGCTTTCCCCTGCGGCCCGTGTGGCGGTCGCAACCTGCATGGCCGGTGCATGGGTTTGCGCCATCTCCCACAGCTCAGGCAAGGAAGCCGAGTGGGCCGTCAAGCTGCCCCCAAGGCTGCACGCAAGCACCAGGGCTTTGATGGGGATGGAGGCAATAGACTGTCGAAATGGTTTTTTCATGATCAGATGTCCTGGGCAGGAGACGCAGTCGTGGGCGTTTTCCCGCGATAGGCCATGTAGTAGAGCAACGGGATGAGCACCAGGGTCATCAGCGCGGAGACCAGGATGCCGAAGATCAACGAGATCGCCAGGCCATTGAAGATCGGGTCATCCAGAATGAAGAAGGCGCCAGCCATGGCGGCGATGCCGGTCAAGAGAATGGGTTGCGCGCGCGTGATTGCCGAGCGCATGACGGCTTCTTCCAGGGCAACGCCGTCTTCCACCTGTCGGCGGATGAAATCGACCAGCAGGATCGAATGACGCACGATGATGCCGGCCAAGGCGATCATGCCGATCATGCTGGTCGCGGTGAACTTCGCCCCGAGCAGGGCATGGCCAGGCATGACGCCAATCAGGGTCAGCGGGATGGGTGCCATGATGATCAAAGGTGTCAGGTAGGAACGGAACTGCGCCACTACCAGCAGGTAAATCATCAGCAACCCGACCGCGTAGGCGGCACCCATGTCACGGAAGGTTTCGTAGGTGATTTGCCACTCGCCATCCCACTTGAGGCCGTAATCGCGCCAGGTGTCGGCAGGTGCCTCGATGAACGCTTCGACCAGCGGCCCGTCATTGGGTGTTTGCAGTCCCGACAAGGCATCGCGAACGGCAAACATGCCGTACAAAGGGCTGTCGTTCTTGCCTGCCATGTCGGCAGTCACATAGTGAACGGGCAACAAGTCCTTGCGGAAGGCCGGTTGCTCGCGCACGCCTTCGGTCAGTGTCACGAACTCGCGGATCGGAACCGCCTGGCCGCTGCTGGTGCGCACGCGTAACTGCAGCAAGGTGTCCAGATCGCCATGACGTTCGGCGGGCAGTTGCAGCACCGTCGGCACGGGATACTTGCTTTGGTTGTGCAGCCATGTCGCGGCGTCTCCCGACAGTCCCGCCTGCAGCGTGGTCACGATGTCCTGTTGCGAAACCCCAAGCAAGGCAGCCTTGCTGCGATCAATCACCAACTGAGTGCGTGGCGCGGCCTCAATGCTGCTGTCATCCACATCGACGACGCCAGGTGTCGATTCAAAGATGGCGCGCAGACCTTCTGCGACGGCCTTACGACCCGCCGCATCCGGGCCATACACTTCGGCCACGATGGGAGCCAGCACCGGCGGCCCCGATGGCACTTCCACGACTTTGAGGTCGGCACCGTAACGTGCCGCGATAGCTTGCAGTTCGGGGCGCATCCGCATGGCGACAGCATGGCTCTGCTCCGAACGATCAGCCTTGCCGACCATGTTGACCTGCAAGTCGCCGACATCGCCGTTGCGCCGCAGCGCGTATTGACGAACCAGCCCGTTGAAGGTGATGGGGGCGGACGTACCCGCATAGGCCTGCCAGTCGGTCACCTCTGGTTGTTGCGCGACATAGGCGGAGAGTTCGCGCAACACCGAAGCGGTTTGTTCCAAAGGTGTTCCCGCCGGCATGTCGAGCATGATCTGCAGCTCGGACTTGTTGTCGAACGGCAGCATTTTGAGGATCACCAATCCGGCAACCGGAAGCGCTAGCGACAGGCCGACCAGGGACAGGGCTCCCAACGTCACGGCAAGCCGCCGACGCGCACCGCGCTGGGCATCCAGCAAGGGCTTGAAGATGGCCTCAAGCACCGTGGCCATACGTGCGGTGAGTCCACCCGATCCCGCATGAGCGGGCGATTTCTTCATCCAGATCCGGCAAAGCCAAGGTGTGACCGTGAACGCGATGGCCAGCGACAGCAGCATGCCCATGCTGGCATTGATCGGGATGGGACTCATGTATGGCCCCATCAGGCCGGTGACAAAGGCCATAGGAAGCAGTGCAGCGATGACGGCGAAGGCGGCCAGGATGGTGGCACCGCCCACTTCGTCGACAGCGCCGGGGATGATCTGCGCCAGTGTCTTTTCGGGGTATAGCGCCTGGTGCCGGTGGATGTTTTCGACCACCACGATGGCATCATCGACCAGGATGCCGATCGAGAAGATCAGCGCAAACAGTGAAACGCGGTTCAGCGTGAAGCCCCACGCCCAAGAGGCGAACAAGGTCGCCGCCAACGTCAGTACGACAGCGACCCCGACGATGGCGGCTTCGCGCCGGCCTAGCGCCAGGAATACCAGCGCCACCACGGACACCGTGGCGAACAGCAGCTTCTGCATCAACTGCTGGGCCTTGTCGTTGGCGGTGGCACCATAGTTGCGCGTAATGACTGTTTCCACCTCATGGGGAATCAGGGTGTTCTTAAGTTCCTCCATCCGCTCGACCAGTGCGTTTGCGACACTGATGGCGTTCTCGCCCGGCTTTTTCGTGATGGCCAGGGTGATGGCGGGATATTCGCGACCCGCAGTCTGCGCCGCGTCGCCGACTTCGCCATGCCATACATACTGCGTCGCGGGGCGCGCGCCATCGCGCACCGTGGCAACGTCGCGCAGATAAACGGGGCGTCCATCGTGCACGCCAACAACCAACTCAGAGACTTCTTGCGCATCCCCAAGGAACGTACCCGCCTCAAGCCGCACTGCACGGTTGGCCCCCAGCAGTTCACCCACCGGCATGCCGACATTCGCTGTCTGCAACGCATGGCGCAAGTCGGAGATGGCAAGGCCACGGCTGGCCATCCGTTCTGCGTCCAGTTCGATGTTGATGGCACGCCCAGGGCCGCCGATCGCGTAGACATCGCGTGCGCCGGGAACCCGCTTGAGTTCGGTTTCGATGCTGTGCGCGACATGTTGCAGATCCAGCGCACTCGCATCGTCGTCGCGCGAGAACAGTGTCAGCGCCACGATGGGAACATCATCGACGCCCAATGCTTCGACCAAGGGTGAACCAATCCCGAGACCTTGGGGAAACCTGTCGGCATGTGCGCTCAACGTCTCGTTAAGCCGTACCACGGCTTCCTCACGCGGTACGCCAACATGGTATTCGACCGTCAGGATGGCGATGCCCGGCTGCGTGACGGCCATGACATGCTTGACACCCTCTATCCGAGACAGGAACTGCTCGGCGGGAATGGTGACCATCTGCTCGACATCAACGACCGAGGCCCCTGGAAACGGTACGGTGACACTGGCTATCGTCACGTCGATCTGCGGTTCTTCCTCGCGAGGCGTAACCAAAATGGCGAACACCCCGAGCAAGAGTGCGACCAGGGCCAACAAGGGCGTGATCTGAGTGTTCTGAAAGTACGCGGCAAGACGCCCTGTAAGGGCCAGGCGATGACTCATGACCCGTTCCTCAGCGCTTGCGGGCGGCGAGCGCCGGGTCGAGTGCGACGTGCTGGCCCAGAGACAGGCCGGACAGGACTTCGACGAAATCACCGTTGAGCGGCCCCGTCCGAATCTGCCGCAACATCGGGCGGCCGCTATCGTTGAGCACATAGACGCCGGTCACTTCCGCTCTGCGAATGACGGCCGACGCGGGGACATACAGACGTGGACTGTCGGTGGCAGAGGCGAGGTACACCCGAGCAAATGCGCCAGGAATCGCTTGCGGCACATCGGCAGGAAGCTCAAGACGCAGCTCGACGGTGTGCGTACTGGGGTCTGCATGGGGAATCCACTGCACGTTCTTGGGTGCAATGGCGGAGCCTTCGGCGTGCCCCAAGGTCAGCCGCGAAGGTGCCTCTTGTGAGCGCCTGGAGAACAGGGTTTCAGGCACTTTTGCGCTGACACGCAATGCGCTCGGATCGTACAGCGTCAGCAAAGGCTTGCCAGGCATTGCCATGTCGCCTAGCGCTACTGGAACTTCCGAGACGATGCCGTCATAAGGGGCCTTGATGACATAGAAGCCGGACTCGATCTGTGATGCGCCCGCCGCTGCCCGTAGGGCATTGGCTTCGGCCTGGGTGCTGTGATGCCGGGCTTCGGCTCTGTCCAGTGCCGCGCGGCTGATGTAGTTCTGATTGAACAACTCGCGTTGCCGCGCTAACTCCTTTCTGGCCTCATCCTGTTGGGCTTGTGCGGCCAGTACCTGGGCTGCGCTCGCCGCCGCGTTCTGCTGTGCAGCTCTCGCGTCCAGCTTCAGCAACTCCTGCCCAGCGCGCACGGTGTCTCCCGCTTTGACCCGAATATCCACAATGGCGCCCGCGACTTGTGCGGTCACCCTGGTCTGCCGGATCGCCTCGACCACGCCATCAATGGGCGTGACATGCTCGTGAGCCTGATGCGTCACGGGCGCACTGGCTAGCGCTGTTGAACCCGTCGGTTCTGCCTCTGTGGCGACGGCCGCCACACCGCCATATGTGAACAGCAAGACCGCAAGCGCCGATTGCGCACCTCTGACAAACATCATCCGCCCCATTCGTTGGAAAAAAGAGGCTCATTATTTGCGCAAGTACGCAAATAGTCAAATAGTCAAATACGCAATGATGTATGTATGCAGGTTGTCAAATTTGGCGTAGACTGGATCTGTACCGGTTGTGTCCCTGATATTTCGCCATGAGTTCTCCACCTCCCCAAGCGTTCCACCATGTGGCCGCCTACTTCCAAGCGCTGGCTGAACCCACACGTTTGCAGATCATCAATCTGCTGCGAGAGGGGGAGCGCAACGTGGGAGAGTTGGCACAACTCTGTGGTTTTTCTGCTGCAAACATTTCCCGCCATCTCACGCTTTTGACCCAACGCGGTCTGGTCAAGCGAGAAGCCAGAGGCACGGCGGTGTACTACCAGATCGCTGACGACTCCATTTATAGCCTGTGCGATCTGGTGTGCAGAAACGTCATGCAACAACTGCAGCACGCGGCAGAGCAGCAGTCCCCGTTACAGGAGCTGCTGGAGCAGCGTTCGGATATCGCTCATTGAAATCCATCCATGTACGCAGCCAAAAGAAGACCTGATCAGCACATCATTGACCAAGAGGGTCAGCAGCTTCTGCGCGAAGTACTCCCCAAGCCATGGCTCCTTCGTGAGTACAGACCTGATTACGGCTTGGATTTCAGCGTCGAGGTTTTTAAGACGTTAGATCCTGTCGAGGGTAAGCGGCCAATGCACGAAACGCTGGGCGAACATTTTTTTGTGCAGCTAAAAAGTGTTGATGACCCAGAGATCAAGCCACTCGATATTTATGGCCGTGGCAACGTCGAAAAGGCGATGGAACTACTCGATCGTGGGGATAAGATTGCGACCCTTGATACCTATAGGTTCTCGCTTGAAACAACAGAGTTGGTCACCATTGAGCGAATGGGGATTGGCATTCCCGTTCTTCTGGTCATCGCGGATCTGAAGTCTCGGCGCTGCTCCTTCGTCTGCCTTAACGATTACATCGACAAAATATTGATTCCTCGACACGAGAACTACCGGAGCAAAGGACGCCGTACAGTTCACGTTCCGGTGGGCAATGAAATAGGCAGTGAGAGAGGAACGGTTGCGCTGCGCTGGTACGCGAAAAGAGCAAAACTGATCGCAGCCTTTCAACGGTTTACGTACCAGTTTTCGGAACTCCAGTGGGCGGCTGAAGGGAACTGGCAAGAGCTTGCTCAGTATTTTGGGAAGCGTATCGCCGAGTATGACTTTTGGGATGACACTGAAATGTGTGCTCCCATCCCATACCATGGTCAAGGCTTACGTAAATTCCTAGCGGAAGGCAGGCCACATTACTTCCATTCTGACTCGGTGGCCTACGCTGCTCTACCTGAAGAAGAACAGGCCATTTTCAAACAGGCTGATGTGTTTGAACTGTGGCGTTCTCTCTCGTTGCTGCCAAAAACCTACGAAGACGTATGGCGGGAGTGGTTCTTGCCATCTGCCCTTGGCCACATGACATCTTAATTTTCTTCATTCTTCCTCGTGGGAAATAGCCCTTGTTGGCGCTAGTTCGGATGCGCGGAAAGAGCTTGTCGAGCGTGCGATAAAGGCATTTCTCGCCTTCCTAATAAGCTTCCCAGGGAGGAGCGGTTGATCCTGTATCCGTAGCGGCGGCTACCCATCTGGCTCTTTAGTCTCGCTTAATCGACATCGGCCACCATCCAAGCGTTTTTGCTTGGAGGATTAGATTTGTCGGCGTATCGAAAAGTCTGGATGATGACTCTGCTGTGGTGTCTTGCCATCGGCAGTGCATGGGCGAGCAGCGGGCTGTTCTCATGGGGGCGCGAAACTGAGTTCCTGGAGGCAACCGAGGTCTTCAAGCTCGGGGAAGTCCGTCAGGATGCCGATGGACTGGTCATCGCCGGGCAGGTTGCCGACGGCTATTACGTCTACCGTCATTCCTTGAAGCTGACGGATGCTCAAAGCCAGCCGCTTGCACTGGATCTGCCCCAGGGAATTGCCAAGCACGACGAGTTCTTCGGCGATACCGAAATCTTCACCGATGACTCACTTGAGCTGCGTCTGCCTGCAACGGCATCAGGTGCCGCCACCCTGCATTGGCAAGGCTGTGCGGAAGCCGGGATCTGCTATCCCCCGCAGACGATCGCGGTGAACCTGCCAGCAACGCAGGCGGTTGTGCGGGCTGTCCCCGCGCAGCCTTCTCGCTCGGGCAACGCAGCACAACCCGAGAAGGAGACTCAGGCACCGCAAGCAGCCGACAGCACCGCGATGCAGCCCGATGATTCCGGGCAGCCATCAGGTGCATCCCCAAACACCACTACACCCTTGCCGGCTGTGCAAGCAGGAGAGGCGGTCGCGGAAGATCAGGCGGCCGCGCAGCGGCTTGCCTCCTTGGGGCCTGTCATGGGTACGCTGCTGTTCTTCGGGTTTGGCTTGTTGCTGGCGTTCACGCCTTGCACGCTACCCATGATTCCCATTGTCTCGACGATGGTGGTGGGCAGTCGTGCTTCGCCGCGTCGTGCCTTTGTCCTGTCTTTGGCTTACATCCTGGCGATGGCAGGCACCTACGCTGCGGTTGGCGTGGCGGCAGGCTTGGCAGGTGCAAATTTGCAGGCAGCGTTGCAGTCACCCTGGTTGTTGGGCGCCTTCGCGGCGCTGTTCCTGATTCTGGCCAGTTCCTTGTTCGGTCTCTTCGAACTGCAACTGCCGGCGGCGCTGGTCAACCGGGTTGAGTCTGCGGGACGCGGACGCGCTGGCGGCAGCGTGGGCGGCGCGGCAGCGTTGGGGTTGCTCTCCGCGCTACTGGTGGGGCCGTGCATGACGGCTCCGCTCGCCGGCGCGTTGCTCTATATCGGACAAACCGGCAGCGCGCTGCAAGGTGGGCTCGCATTATTCGCGTTGGGTCTCGGCATGGGTCTGCCACTGCTGGTGATCGCCGTGTTCGGTGCCCGTGTACTGCCTAAGCCGGGGGCCTGGATGGATCGGGTTCGCGTGGTTTTTGGCTATGTCATGGTAGGCATGGCCATCACGATGCTGGTGCGCTTCCTGCCGGGAACCGTGAGCTTGATGCTGTGGGGTGCCTGGGGACTGGCGTTGTCAGTGGGGCTGATCGCCTGGGCGCAGGCATCGGTCGAGCGGCAGCGTGCGGCCTGGACATTGCGCTTTGGCGCAGCCTTCGCCGGAATCTGGTCTGTGCTGATGCTGGTCGGAGCGGCATCGGGCGCGGACTCCGTGCTGCAACCGTTGGCGCATGTGCGTAGCGCAGCGCCTGCTGTCGCCACGGCAACACCTGGCCTCAGCTACGTAGCGGCCAAGTCTGTCGAGGATGTCGATGCGCGACTGGCTGAGGCCGGGGCGCGCGGCGAGTGGACGCTGATCGACTTTTATGCCGATTGGTGCGTGAGTTGCCATGTGATCGAGCGCAACGTGTTCGGCGATTCCGTCGTCGCGCAGCGACTGTCGCACATGCAGATCGTGCGGCCAGACGTAACGCGCAATGATGCCCTGGATCAAGCGTTGCTCAAGCAGTGGGGGGTGATGGGGCCGCCTACGTTGATACTGGTGGGGCCGGACGGGAAGGAGCGCCGTGACTTACGCGTAGTTGGCGAAATCGACGCTCGTGCGTTCCTGGCACGGCTCGATGCGGCAGGTACACCATGACCAGCATCGGCCCATTTTCCATCCGGGTGGTCATCGTCTTCGTCGCCGTACTGGTGGCTTGGACAGTGGCTCGCACCCTGGCCAAACGACTGCTGCCGGACACGCCGTACAAGGCGGCTGGCGGCATGATCTTCGATGCGCTGCTCTTGGGATTGCTGTTCGCGAGGCTGGCCTACATCGCACAGTGGTGGCGCGAGTATTCGGCAGCCCCGATGTCCATGCTTTCCATCGGCGATGGGGGGTATGCGTGGTGGGCCGGAATACCAGCGGCACTGATCTTCATCGCGTGGCGAACGCGCGCGCAACGGCCCTTGCGGCGTCCGGTACTGGCCGGGGTGTTGGCAGGGATTCTGACTTGGGTAGGCGCGGGTGGTGTGATCGAGCTGTTGCAACGCTCCGCGCCACCGCTGCCCGAACTGCAATTGGCCTCGCTCGATGCCCAGCCCATTGACCTGACCGCATACCGGGGGCGTCCGATCGTGCTCAACCTATGGGCGAGCTGGTGTCCCCCTTGCCGGCGTGAAATGCCGGCCTTCGAGCAAGCGCAGCAGGCATTTCCGGATGTGGCCTTCGTGATGCTCAACCAGGGCGAAAGTGCGCAGCAGGCTCGCGCCTTTCTGCAAAAGGATGGGCTGCACTTCTCGGATGTGCTGCTCGACCCTTCGTCGCAGGCCATGCAGGCGCTGGGATCGCGCGGCCTGCCCACCACATTCTTCTTCGATGCGCAGGGCCGCCTGGTGCACTCGCACATGGGCGAGCTGACGCTCGCCACCCTCAGCAGCGCCGTCAAGCGCCGCTTTGCGCCATCGCTCGAACACAGCCAAGACAAGGAGTAACGCCAACATGTTGATCAAACGCACTTATCCATCCTCCATCCTCGCTCTAGCGCTCATGCTGACAGCCGCTTGCAGTCAAGCCGAAAACGGGCAGCGTCCGGCGTCAGTGCAAGCGCTGGAGGCACAGGGCCTGACCATCGTGAAGGAGTTCGATGTCGGCGCTGGCATGCGTGGTTTTGCAGGCGTGGCGGGTGACAACCCCGTCGCCATCTATGTCATGGCGGATGGCAAAGCCATTGTCGGCACCCGCTTGAATGAGCAGGGAGAACCGCTGGACGAAGAGACGCTGCAGAATCTGGTGGCCAAGCCCATGGCCGAGCAGGCTTGGGCGCAGTTGGAGTCAGCCACATGGGTGCTGGACGGCAAGGCCGATGCGCCCCGCATCGTCTACACCTTCAGCGATCCGAACTGCCCCTATTGCAATCGCTTCTGGGAAGCGGCTCGCCCGTGGGTGGATTCTGGAAAAGTCCAGATTCGGCACCTCTTGGTTGGCATCATCAAGGCAGACAGTGCTCCCAAGGCAGCGGCCATTCTGGAGGCAGCAGATCCCTCGGCTGCGCTGCAGGAGAACGAGCGCAATATCGGCACAGGAGGAATCAAACCAGCAGCCAGCGTCTCGACCTCTGCCCGCACTACCTTGGCGGCAAACCAGTTGCTCATGATGCAGCAAGGGTTTCGTGGGACGCCGGGAATCATCTTTCTGGATGAAGACGGTTCGCTGCAAAAGATCAACGGCATGCCTCAAGGGGCTGCACTCTCTCGGGCACTCGGGCCACGCTGAACCGGGCCTCGCGGTGAGACATCGCCTATGCCGATATGACCGTGGCTCACGGTCGGATGGCGGATGGAGATCGAGAGGAATGGGCGTGAGGCCATGTGCCATCCCAACAATGAAGGATCGTGATGACTCAGCAGTCCTTGAAAGTCGTTCTCCATGCGCCAACGGCCATGGCATTGCAACGCGCTCGAAACAATGCAACGAATCTTCGGCGCTCTGTACCTGATAGCGAGGTGCGCATCATCGCCAATGCCGAGGCGGTAGCGGCTGCGTTGGACTCTGCACCGCATGAACAGGATTCGGTGACCTATCTTTGTCCGAACACTCTGGATCGGATCAACAGATCATGCCGAGAGCCACTGAACTTGCTTGATGATCCTGCTGTGCTTGCCATCGCGAGATTGCAGCAGGAAGGGTGGAGCTACATTCGCGCATGATTCATAAAGCGCAGGCGCAGATCGAGCCGTATATCCCGCCCGGCTCGGGGGCACCCTTACTCTGCCAGCAGGCTGATGGGGATCTTGAGGTAACGCACGCCGTTGGATTCGGTCTCCGGTAAACGTCCCGCACGGATGTTGACCTGAATCGAAGGCAGCAACAACGTCGGGGCGGGAAGCGTGGCATCTCGCCGCTGACGCATTTCTGTGAATGCCTCGGCGCTGATGCCATCGCGCACATGCACGTTGCGCTGGCGCTCGTCGGCAACGGTCGATTCCCACGCATACACGTCCCGTTCGGGGGACTTGTAGTCGTGGCACATGAACAGGCGCGTCTCAGCGGGCAACGACAGCAGCCGCTGAATCGACCGATACAGCATGTCGACGCTACCGCCCGGAAAATCGGCGCGCGCCGTGCCGTAGTCCGGCATGAACAGTGTGTCCCCCACGAACACCGCATCGCCGATACGGTAGGAGACGCAGGCCGGTGTATGGCCCGGCGTGTGTAGCACCTCTACGGTCAACGCACCGATGGGGAAGGTTTCGCCATCGCGGAACAGTCTGTCGAACTCGCTGCCATCGCCTGAAACATCGTCCAAATTGAAGACGGGACGGAAAATCCGCTGCACGTCACGGATGTGTTCACCGATGGCAACGGGCGCACCTGTGCGCATCTTCAGATAAGGCGCTGCGCTCAGATGATCTGCATGCGCATGGGTTTCAAGAATCCACGCAATCTGCAATTCACGTGCTTGGGCGGCGGCCAGGATGCGATCCGCCGAGGCGGTGGAGGCCTTGCCGCTGCGATGGTCGTAATCCAAGACCGGGTCGATGATGGCGGCCTGGTGAGTGCGTGGGTCTGAAACCAGATAGCTCACCGTGTTGGTGGCTTCATCGAAGAACGCCTGAATGTCAGCGGAAGTAGGCATAGCTTGTCCAAGCAGAGTGCTGAAGTATTGAACTTAAATTAGTTTATGCTAAATTAGAACAATGCGAAATAATGACGCGATCGTGACGATGAAAGACAAGCAGTTCCTGCAACAAGGCGCCGCCCAGGCGGCTGCCATGCTGCGAACCGTGGGCAATGAGCATCGCTTGCTGGTGCTTTGCTTGCTGATCGAACACGGGGAGATGACGGTGGGTACGCTGCACGAATACGTTCCCCTGAGCCAATCCGCACTGTCCCAGCATCTGGCCAAGATGCGCGAGGAAGGCCTGGTAGCGTTCCGCCGAGAGGCGCAGACACTGCACTACCGAATCGAAAACCCCGACGTGGCCACTCTCATTGCCACGCTCAAGACGATTTTCTGCCCTTGAACCTGACTGCTCGGAGCCAATTGACGTGTCCCTGAATCCTATCTCTGCCCAAGCCGCCCTTGATCTCGTTGGTCAGGGTGCCGTGTTGATCGACATCCGTGCTGCGGATGAACATGCGCGCGAGCACATTGCCGCTGCACGCCACATTCCCATGGATCAATTGAAGACAGCGCTTCCGCTGGATGTCACGACAGGCGTCATCTTCCACTGCCGTTCAGGCAACCGCACGCGGGTCAATGCCGCTGCACTGGGCGCGTGCGTGTCCTGCGAGGCCTACGTATTGGAAGGTGGGCTGGATGCCTGGAAGAAAGCCGGGCTGCCTGTGGTGACCGATGTATCCCAACCCCTGGAGTTGCAGCGTCAGGTACAGATCACGGCGGGTGCGCTCATCCTACTGGGGGCGGTGCTGGGTGCCACCGTCTCACCTTGGTTCCATGCCTTGTCCGGGGCCATCGGTGCGGGACTGATCTTTGCCGGCGTGTCCGGCTTCTGCGGCATGGCTCGCCTGCTGATGCGCATGCCGTGGAATCGTAAGGCAGTGGCCGGTTAAACTGTCACCGGCCACCTTGCTGCAGCGCTCCTGGCTTTGCCTTCCCGAAGCCCCTATGTGGCTCCCAGCACGTAGATGTGCTGCTCCCGCAGACGGCTTGGAGTCGGGCTAACTTATTGCCCCGTATATGGTTTCAAGCCTAGCGTGGTTTGCACGAAAGGCTTGACACTGGCCATTTTTTATGGGCCGCTCAGCGAGTCAGCAGCGGTTCAACGTTGCGGCCAGGCAATGCTGCCAGGCTCGGGGCAGACCCAAGACCCTTGCAGCCGTTCGCGGATCTGCGCCAGGTTCTGCTCAAGCAGCAACTGGCCATCGCGAAACACCGGCACCAGCGCGCCGCCCGCGGCTTGTTCGGGCGTTTGCTGGTCATGCAGCACATACCCCGTGGCGGTTTCTTCCACCCGCAGCAAACCCTTGGCCGAACGCTTCACGCCGGAATCCGTCACCGGGTCCTTCACCAGTTCTTCAGGCACGCCATTGACTTCGGCATACGTCGCCTTCAACGCCCAGCCAAAGCTGTCGCGCGTCAGGTACTGATAGGTGTAGGAGCCGATGCCCAGCACCACGTTGCCGGACGCAAAGCCCTTGCGCTCAAGCCGAACCAGAATGTCGCGGCCACGCGCCAAGGTGATGGAATCGCCGTAGATCAGGCCGACGTGCGGGTCCAGCAGCTTGTAGCCGCGCTCGGTCACGACCCCGCCGAAGAGATCCCACAAGCACTGCACCGCGCCCTTGACCTCGGCCTCGCGCAGCGTTTGCGTGGCGTGGGCCTTGTCGTCCAGCAGCCAGTATTGGCCGGTGGTGGCATCGCGCACGGCCTCGAAACCGTCACGGCGGGCGGCGGCCAGCGCGTCGCCATCTTGCACGCCGGGTACTTCGGTGCAGAAGTAGCCCGTCAGGATCTTCACGGGGTCGCCGGAATCGGGGCGGAACACCACCTTGGCATTGCCGAAGGCGTCAGGCTGGCGCGCCAGGATCTCGGGCTTGAGCGCGGCGGCAAAATCCGTCACCACCTGCCAGAAGTCCCAGGTGTCCGACACCACCGACACGATGCCCGCCGGGTACACCTGCGTGACCAGACGGCGGATGGTTTCGATCTCGCCTTCCTTGCTGCCCAGGCACATGACCGAGTGTTCGGTGGCCGGCACCGAGCCGCCAACCAGTTCGCGGTCGGAGTCGGCGCCGTAGATGTCTTCCAGATAATCAATGGCGGGAATTGTGTCGGTGCCGGTGAATGACAGCAAGTGGCCCGCGCCGCTCTTGCGGGCATCGTACAGGCCCGACATGCCGCGCATGGAAAAGTCGTGCCCCTGCCAGTTCACGAAGTCCATCGGGCTGCCGGTCAGGCGCGCGAAATAGGTCAACAGCTTGCGATATTCAAAGGCGATGGTGGCCACCGTGGACGGCTTCCAAGATTCGCAGCTGAACAGGGTTTCGATATACGTCACCAGCCACGCAAAGTCGGGGTGCGTGTTGATGAAGGTGACGGGCGGCACGCGGATATCGACGCGGGCGCCTTCCGGCACGGAACGGATTTCCAGCGGCAGATAGCCCAGTTCGTACAAAGCCTGCAAGTGGTCCACGGTGACCGCGCCCTTGCCCAACGCGTTATCCACCCGGCGCTGATACTGGCGCACGGCGGCGCCTACCGGCTTGCCGAAGAATTCGCGATTGAACAGGTCAATAAGGATTTCCTTGATGAAGCCTTGCAGGCCGAACCAGACGATCTTGTCGTCGAACAGTTCAGGCAGCACCGGGGCCAGACGCGCCGAACGCGGCGTGAAGTTGGCCAGGATCTTGTTGGTGCCCTTGGGGTACTGGAACGGGTGGCCGGTCTTGTAGAAGTCCGCTTGCAGGAAGGGGTTGATGCCGTTCTTGACGGTGAGGGGTTCGGGAGCATTCATGGTGCGGGTTCCTTCCAGACTTTCAGTTTTCAATGTTGACGAGCACCGGCGCGTTCGCGCCTTCGGCGTCCGTCCAGTCATAGGCGGTGTAGATGCCGGCGTAGCGGGCATTCAGTTCGGCCAAGCCCTTGCTGAAAATGCCGTGCGTGACATACAGGTAGAGCGGTTGCCGGGTCTTGTCCCCCAGGGCGGCGGCCAGTTCCAGGAACGTGCGGCCGCCGTCGCAGATGTCGTCCACCACCAGCACGGGCTGATCGGGAATATCGTCCGGCACGCGCGTTTCAGTGATGCGGCCGGTCTGGGTGTCGCGCACCTTTTCGGCGTAGCGAACCTGCGCCACGCCCAGCGTCTTGGCCAAGGCCTGCACGCGCTTGCGGGCGCCGGCGTCCGGGGCCATCAGCGTGACGCCCTGCGCGAAGGCGGGCGCGGCCAGCGCGTTCTTCAGGAATGCGGCGGCGTCCACCACGCGCAAACGCTGCAACAGCGCGGGGGTCACGTCGCTGTGCGGTTCCACCACGGTCACGGTGGCGTATTGCTGATCGTTGATCAGCTTGCAGAACACCGCCGCGCCCAAGGCTTCGCCGGGATTGCAGACGCGGTCCTGGCGCGCGTACGGCACATAGGGCATGTCCAGATGCACCGGCACCACCGGGTTCAGGCGGCGCAGGGCGTCCGTCAGCATCAGCAATTGCATGACGTCGTTGGCCGACTTCAACAAGGCGTGGATACGGAACGCGCTGGCCGCATCGGCTTGGGCCCGCAAGTTGGCCGGCACCGTAACCTGGCTTTCGCCGCCGGGAAATACAAACGCAGCCGGCGTGCCGGTGATGCGTTGTCCTTCTACTACCGCAGTGATGGTGAACATGATCAGCCCTTAGTGGCACTTTAAAACTAAGTGAGGCAAGTATAGATCTACTTATTGTTTATTTGCAACTAAGTAGTGGATGGCAGTCGCCCGGTGCTATCCGACGCTACGGTCGAACAGGGTGAAGTCCTTCAGGCGATACAGGCGCGCGGGCCGCTGCGCCCCGCCCATTTGTTCGCCGGTGGCTTCCAGCACGCCCCACGCTTCCATCTTGCGGCGGAAGTTCGACTTTTCCAGCCGCGTCTGCAAGATCGCTTCGTAGGTGTGCTGAAGCTCCGTCAGCGTGAAGCGTTCGGGCAGCAGGAAAAAGGGCAAGGTGGAATAACTGGACTTGCCACGCAGACGGGCGACCGCGGCCGCGACGATATCTGCGTGGTCAAAGGCCAGCGGCGGCAGCGCGTCCACGCTGACGAAACGAAAGTCGGCTTGCGTGGCGGCTTCCAATTCCGCCGCCGGCACCAACGCCACGTAGGACACCGACAGCGACCATTGTCGCGGGTCGCGGTCTTTGCCGGAGAACACCTGCAACTGTTCCAAGTAGCGCGGTTCAAAGCCGGTCTTTTCCCGCAGCACCCGGCGGATGCTGGCTTCGGTGTCGCGGTCTTCGTCCACATGCACCACGCCGCCCGGCAAAGCCATGGCGTTCTTGAAGGGCGCGCGGTCGCGCTGGTGCAAGGCAATTTCCAGGGCGCCCGCCCGCAAGGTGAGCAGGACGGCGTCGACGGTGACAAGAGGCAGTGGATAGTCCACGGGCGAGTTCCATGAATGCAGCTTCGGGGCAAGATGCCACTATCAGGTGACGCGGTCAATCGCGATCGCCGGCGCCCCGTTTCATCAGCCTGATTTTTGGATATTTCGTCCCCGTTTCTTAAGCGAAATAGCCAGAAAATCCCGCCTGATGTCAGGCAAATAGCGCGAATGTTCTACACTTCCGGTCGGGAACACCGCCTGGCTTCATGTCCGGCGTGCTGTTCCCTTTGTGTTTTCCAACCTTAATTCCCAGGAGTTCCCCGGATGAAAAAGACGCTGCTCGCCGCCGCAATGCTGACCGCTTTTACAGGCATTGCGCAGGCAGAACCGTCAGTCACCCTCTATGGTGTCATCGACACCGGCATCGGCTACAACAAAATCAAGGGCGACGGCTACAGCGGTAGCAAGCTCGGCATGATCAACGGCATCCAGGCCGGCTCCCGCTGGGGCCTGCGCGGATCCGACGATCTGGGCGATGGCCTGCGCGCCGTCTTCAAGCTGGAAAGCGGCTTTGATTCCGCCAACGGCCAACGCGGCCAATCGGGCCGCCTGTTCGGCCGCCAAGCCACCATCGGTTTGGCCAACGACGCCTGGGGTTCGATCGATTTCGGCCGCCAGGCCACGATCGGCTCGAACTACCTGGCCGACATCGACCCCTTCTACACCAGCTACACCCAATCGAACCTGGGCCTGGGTTTCAGCGCGGCCAACACCATGCGCTGGGACAACATGGTGATGTACCGCACGCCGTCTGTGAATGGCTTTGAATTCGGCATCGGCTACTCGTTCAACGCCGACGACACGACCGCCGACCAGACGGGCTTTCGCACCGCCGACAACACGCGCGGCATCACGGCCGGCCTGCGCTACGTGCAAGGCCCGCTGAACGTGGCGCTGACCTACGACCAACTGAACGGTTCCAACCGCAGCACCACCATCGACAACGACGCCACGCCGCGCCAGTACGCGCTGGGCGTGTCCTACGACCTGGAAGTGGTGAAGCTTGCCGCCGCCTATGGCCGCACCACCGACGGCTGGTTCGTGGGCCAGGACCTGCCGGCCGGCACGCCCTTCAGCGACGAATTCGGCACCAACCGCTTCGTGAACGGCTTCAAGGCCAACGCCTACATGCTGGGCGCGACCTTGCCGACCGGCGCGGCCGGCAGCCTGTTCGCCTCGTGGCAGCACGTGGCCCCGTCCAATGACAAGCTGACGGGCGGCGACGCCAACATGAACGTCTACAGCGTGGGTTACACCTACGACCTGTCCAAGCGCACCAATCTGTATGCCTACGGTTCGTATGGCACGGACTACGCATTCATCGACGGCCTGAAGAGCACCGCCGCGGGCGTGGGCATCCGCCACCAGTTCTAAGCGGTTTGGCTAGCGGGACCCGCCGTGCAAGCCTGTACGGCGGGTCCCGCTTGCGTTCACCGTGCCTGCGCGCGTTCCAGCAGTTGCACGATTTCCGCCTGTCCGCGCTGCCGGGCGTGTTGCAGCGGAGTCCGGCCTTCGCGGTCGGCCAGATTTACATCGGCGCCAGCCGCGATCAGCAACGCAACAATCGCCTGATGCCGTGGGCCGCCGTCGCTCAGGATGATGGCCTCAAGCAGCCCCGTCCACCCCAGCCGGTTCACATGGTTGGGGTCCACGCCCGCTTGCAGCAGCGTCCTGACCACGTCCACATGCCCACGCTCGCAAGCCGGAATCAGCGCCGTGCCGCCGTACCGGTTGGTGCTGCGTAAATCAGCGCCGTGGCGCAAGGTCAGTTCAAGGATCTCGCGATACCCCTGGGCGCCCGCCAGCAGGTAGGCGCTGTCCTGCATGCGATTTTGCGCGTTCACGTCCGCGCCCGCCTCGATCAGCACGCGCGCCGTTTCCACTTGATTGCCTTGCGTCGCGCGCAACAGCGCGGTATTGCCCTCGGCATCGCGCCCATCAAGCGGCACGCCCTGCGCCAATAATTCTTGTACGCGGGCGGTTTCGCCTTGTGCGGCGGCCTCCCGCAATTGCGCAGCTGGGTTTTCGGCCGCGCCCGCTTGTGCGCCCAAGGCGCCCAGCACGAAGACGAAGCACGCGCGCCAGTGTCTGATGGTAGCCATTGCCCTTATCCTCCCGTCTGAATCAAGGCCCGATTATGGACAAGCCCCCCGTCATTGGGAAACCTGTACCCGCCATTCCGGGCGGTGCAATACGGAAGAAACACGCTCCAGTCATGATCGGATACTTTTCGCTTGCAACGTCGCCCCTGGCTTATGACTCCTGATTCCGCCCGTTTACTGCCCCGCCTTCCGCTCATGCGCCTATTGGCCGCGATGTTGCTGCCGCTGGCGCTTGCCGCTTGCAACGGCGGCGGCGATGATGCTCCGCCCGTCGAGCAAGCCGCGCCTGAATCCGAAGCGCCCACGCGCAACCCTGCCTACCTGAACACCAAGGCCGGGGACGTCATCCAGGTGCGCATCGAGGAATTGCGCCCAACGCAGGCCGCCATCGGCTACGACCAGATCTACTACAAACTGGGCCGCTGGCAAGGCGATTTCAACCGATCCTGGGCGGGCGACGACGCGCGCAAGCTGGACTACCTGAACCGCACCGTTGGCAAGAAATTTGACGACTACTGCGAAGACATGGGCGGCACCGAGCGCGCCGCCGCGTTCGCCGATCTGGCGGCAGCCCAAGCGGCGCGCCTGGACGCCCCCAGCTCCTTCACCTGCCTGGACGCGCCCGGCACGCACACCGAAAACTTGAAGACGGTGGTGGTCGGTTGGGACGGCAACCTGTACCTGACCGACGGCCATCACACGTTCTCATCGCTGCGCGAGATTTTCGATGGCGGTCCCAAGCTGCCCGTCTGGGTCAAGGTGGACGCCAACTATAGCGACCTGCCGACCGCCGCCGCGTTCTGGCAGCGCATGGTCGACGAGCGCCGCGCCTGGTTGCGCGACGGCCAGAACCAGCCCATTACCGTTGACCAGCTACCCAGCCGCCTGGGTCTGGCCAGCGCCGACGAAGCCGGCGGCATGCAGGAAGACCGCTACCGCTCGCTGGTCTACTTCACCCGCGACATCGCGTACGAAAACGGCAACCTGCCGGAGTTCGCGGAATTCCTGTGGGGCGACTGGTTGCGCCGGCAAGTCGTGGCAGGCGGGCTGCCCGCGCTTGACCAGTACCACATGGCCGCGCCCGCCACGCCTGCGCAGATTCTGGCGGTCAGCACGTTCAATGCCACGCTTGTGCCCGGTGGCGCGAACGACAGCTATGCCGCTGCCGTCCGCGATGCCGCATTGAAGATGGGTGCGCTGGCCGATACCGACATCGTGTTCGACGATCGGCAGGCCGCCAGCCTGGGGCGTATTCCCTTGGCGGCAAACGTGGTCGCGGGGGTATCCATCAAGGACCAGCGCGACACGCTGGAAGAGCTGCCGCGCGTTGATGTGAAAGGCGACGGCTCGCCACGCAACGCCGGCAAGCTCTGGTTCGCCGTGAATTACCGGGCTTGCGGCAAACCGGCGGCGGGCACGTGTTGGGGTTGGTAGGTATTTTTCGCGTGATTCGAGTATCTTGTGCGTCTTCCACGACCTTTTCAAGACACCACCATGCCCATCGAACCTTCCATTGCCAACGCCAGTTCCACGCCGAGCGCCGACGCCTTTCTTCAATTCCTGGTCAACCTTGTGAACAACGGCAGCCAGCTTGAAAGCATCGGCGTCACGTTGCAGATGGGCGGCATGCTGGTGTCGGGATCCATCGTGTCGGGTGCGGAATACTTCGACCGGTTCGCCGCCAGCTTCACGGGTTCGCTCAGCGCCTTGGACGCCGACACGCGAGAAGGCGTACATCGTTCGCTTGCAGAATTGGGCGACGTTTTCCGCGTGCCTCAGCCGGTGGATCCGCTGCCCAACTACATCCACCTGGCCGACGCCTTGTTCTTCATGGCCGACGGCACGCCGGTTGCAGGGCAGCCGACGCTGTGGCGCGGGCGCACAAGTTCCGTGGATGGTTTCATTCTGGGCCGCCTGCAATCCGAAGCAAGCAGCTAGGTACTTTCAACGCCGGCAAAGCGTGTGGTGGATGCATTGAAAGACCGCCATGCGTTGCTGTCGGCCTGAAGCCAGATGCCCAGGCATTCAGAACTGAGCGGCGCGGACAAGGCGCCGCCGCGGAATAGAAGATCGCTGTGCAAGCGCATCCAGGCGAAATCCCGGATGTCTTCAACGCCGCCAGCCACCACCTGCAGGTTGGCGCTCCAGGCGCGTTCCATCAAGGTGAAGAAGCGGCCCTGCAGCGCGCGGTTTTCGGATAGGCCAAGCGGGACCTGAACATGCAGGCCGTCGGCACGCAAGACGCCATGGCCCGATGGCTTGCTTCGACTGGAGCAAGGGAGCAGGCGGGCGCGCAGACGGGCTTGGAATTCCGGGTAGCGCGCCAGCACTTCGGCGTGGTCCGACAGGCGGTCCGTCAAGGGCAAGGTGAAGGTGAGCCGCTTGGCGGGAATCAGCAACGGCGGGGCGTCGTCGTAGCGCGCATGCTTGTTCACCCATACCGAACTTTCCATCAGGCCGATGCCCAGCTCGCTGCACAGGCGTTCGGCCAGGTCGCCGGTTCCGCGCACATCCAGCGCGTGCTCGTAGGACAGTTCGATGGGGGTTTTGAAATGCTTGAAGAAGGCCACGCCGGCCAGCAAGCCCGCGCCCATTCCGACGGGATTCAAGCCGCTCCAGGGGGAGGGCCGGCAACGCCCTATCACGGCGTATTCATGGACTTGACCCTGCGCCGTGAATACGGGCTGAAAGCGCAGCGTGATGGACTCTTCGGACAGAGCCCAGGAACGGGCGTCGTCTTTCATGGCGTGACCCGAAGGTTGAGGTGCGCAGGAAGGCAGATCCGGGTCAATATCATGCTGTTCTCGATTAACGTCTGACCGCCGTGGTGGCGCAAGCCACCGGGCGAGTGAACCCGCCGCGCTGCAGCATCTTGGCGAAGTCCGGTATCTCACGAATAGTGCCCAACGCCGCCGGCCAAAAGAACAAGAAATTTCTTAAATCCCCCGCTCAACCACGCATGCGCGACACGGTTTTCCCCGGCGTTCCCGAGCCATATTTGGGGCGCTATTCACCCCGCGTTTACGTTCCACCCACTTTGAGATTCTTCTTATTCTCTGGGTAAGCAGGTGTTTCTACCATGCGTCCAATGCTGGTAGAAGACCATGGCGCTCCCGCCCTAGAACCCCAGGCCGCTCCGCGCGCCGCCTCGTTGTTGCTGCACTTTCTTGCAGTGGCGCTGCTCGTCTGCATTGCGGCCGGCGCCACCCTTTACCTGTATTGGGCGTTCAGCAACGTGGTGTCCAACTATCGGCGCCACATGAATGCCGCTGCCTACGAAGCGCAGCACTTTTTCGACCAGCGCGAATCCCTCTTGCGCTCAATCTCCGCGTCCGCGGTGCGCAACACCAACCAAGATCCGATCAGTAAGACGCCCACCCATTTCGGCAAGACCGGCCAGGTGGAAGTGCTGCCGCTGCAAGAAGGCCCCGACGCCTACGACTGGGCGCTGGTGCTGACCCCGCGCGACTTGCGCCGCGTTGCCCAAGCCAACACCCGCATCGTCTACAGCGCGCTGCGCCATGCCAGCACCGTGCCCGTTGGGTCGCATGACCAACCTGCCTCGCCGGGCATTGCCCCCACCATCCAGCAATGGCTCGCCCTGACCCTGGCTGACGTGCAGACCCGCGCGCCCACCAAGGGCCTGCCCCCCATCGTCTGGCTGCATCCGCCGCACGACACCGTCAAGCGCCTGTTCCTCTTCACGCCCCTGGATGCCGTGCACCCGGAAGCCGCCTGGATCGGCCTGGAGGTCCAGGGGGTGGAATCGGCCATCAGCGCGCCTCGCTCGGGCGCGGGCGACTACGTGCTGTTCGACGAAATGAGCCGGCCGGTACTGCACAGCGCCGGCGTCGGCACAACCAATCGGGCCTTGCCGCACACCACCCGGGAAGATGCGTTCGGCCTGCAGGGACAGGGTTGGTTGCCCGACTACCTGGTGCTGAGCAAATCGGTCGGCGACGACGGCTGGCGGCTGGTCTACTACGCGCCCATGGCGCACGTCCTGCGTGACAACGCCCTGGCCTTCCAGACCGCGGCCATTGCCTCCTTATTGCTGATCATCACGGTCATCTTGCGAGTGCGCTACATCCGCCGGCGCCTGGTCTTGCCCGCGTTGCGCCAATACGAGGCGCTGGCCGACAGCGTGTCGCTTAACCGCAAACTGATCGAAGTGGCGCCCGTGGGCCTGTGCCTGCTGCGGCGTTCGGACCGCGCGGTCGTGTTGTCCAACGACATGGCGCGCCGCTGGTTCCAGGGCACGCCGGGCTGGCGCACCGACATTCTCTCAACCCACGGCGAAGAGGCTGGCCGCGAACACCGGCTCAACGACGGCCGCACCGCCTACCTGAGCTTTGCCCCAACCACTTACCGCGGCGAAGCGGTTGTGCTGTGCGGCATCAGCGATATTTCCGCGTTGAAGCGGATCGAGCATTCCCTGCTGCAGGCCAAACGCGACGCCGAAGCCGCCAACCAGGCCAAGACGGTGTTCCTGACCACCATGAGCCACGAGATCCGCACGCCGCTATACGGCATTCTTGGCACGCTGGAACTGTTCTCGCTGACGCGCGTCAGCGGCCAGCAGGCGCAGTACCTGGAAACCATCCAGCAGTCGTCGGCGACGCTTTTACGCACCATCAACGACACGCTGGACCTGTCCCGTATCGAGGCCGGCCACACCGTGCTTGAACGCGCGCCCTTTTCCCCCGTTGAACTCTTGAACAACGTCGTGGCCAGCTTCGCGGCGCGCGCCCACGCCAAGGGCGTGCGCAGCTATGCCGTGGCCGACCCTGACACGCCGCCAGCGGTGATCGGCGACGCCACGCGCATCCGCCAGATTCTCGACAATCTTGCCAATAACGCGATCAAGTTCACCGATTCCGGGCAGATCGTATTGCGCCTGAAGGTCAACAGCCGCAACCGCGAAAGCGTCGACCTGTGTTTCCAGATTGCCGACACTGGCGCGGGCATTGCGCCGGAGCATCAGGCCCGCTTGTTCGAACCCTATTACCAGGTGGATGCCGACAACTGCGTGACCTTGCCCGGCACCGGCCTGGGCCTGTCGATCTGCCGAAGCCTGTCGGACATGATGAACGGCAGGCTCAACGCGGTCAGCGAACCCGGCCTGGGCACCAGCATCACCTTTGAAGTCCGCTTGCCGCTTGCGCCCGAAGCGCTGGAGACGGCTTTCCCCGAGCTGGAAAGCACGGTCGTCTACGTACAAGGCGCGGTGCCAGAAATCGTCCACAACCTTTGCGACTGGTTGCGGCGCTGGGGCGCGGTCGGGCTGCCCTACCCCGCCAGCGGCGTGGTGCCTACCGAACCCGCGGTGCTGTTGCAGGCGTGGCCGCATGCGCAGAAGATCGCCAACTGGATCGGCCCGCAGGTCATCGTCCATCCGCCGGGCCTGCGTCCGCGCGTCGAAGACAGCCACCGCAACTGGTTCGCCAGCGCCTACAACCTGGCAGGCATCAACCATGCGGTGCAGCTGGCCCAAGGCGGCGCGGCCCGCAGCACGGCGTTCGACTCCAAGGCGGCGCCGGAAGTGCTGGGCTTGCGGATATTGGTCACTGAAGACAACCCCATCAGCCAACTGATCCTGCGTGAACAACTTGAGCACATGGGTTGCACCGTGGTCTTGGCCGGCAACGGCCAGGAAGCACTGAACCTGCCTGACCTGATGCATTTCGACGCCGTGCTCACCGACCTGAACATGCCCTTGGTCGATGGCTACGAACTCACGCGCATTTTGCGAAAGCGCGGCTACGACCGGCCTGTTCTTGGGGTCACCGCCAACGCCTTTCCCGACGAGCAGCGGCGCGGCATGAATGCGGGCATGACCAGCTTGCTGGTCAAGCCCCTGCCTCTGAGCATCCTGCGCCAAACGCTGCAAACGGTTAAAGAACTCCGGAGTTGACAATGCTTTCCGTGTACAAGGTCTTGGTCCTTGACGACCATGCGTTTCAATGCGCGCAAATACGCGGCCTGTTCCTGGAGGCGGGCTTTGGGCACGTCGACATGGCGAATTCGGCGCATGAGGCACTGGAGATGGTTCGCCTGCATTCTTACCAGTTGGTGTTGATGGACCTCAACATGCCTGGCATGGACGGCGTGCAGTTCATCCACGAACTGGCCCGGCTGCAATGCAACCCGATGCTGGCGATCACCACGGCGTGCTCGCGCCGCATCATGAACAGCGTCAGCCTCATGGCCAAGGAAAAGGGGCTGTCGGTGATCGCGGCCCATACCAAGCCGGTTACGCGCGAACACGCTCTGGCGCTGGCCCGGCGGTTGCGCAACGAACGTCTGGATGGCGCGTTGGCGCCCACGCTGCCTTTGCCGTCCACGCCCCTGTTTGACCGTCGCACACTTGAAAAAGCGTTGTCGACCGGCCGGATCCAGGCGTGGTTCCAGCCCAAAAAGGCATTGGCGACGGGCAATATCGTCGGGGCGGAAGCGCTTGCGCGCTGGCATCACCTTGAATTCGGCTTCATGCTGCCGGCCTCGTTCCTGGGTGCGGTACGCCATCATGGGCTGGACCACGCCCTGCTCATCCGGATGCTGGACGACGCCCTGGCCGCCTATCTTGATTGGCGCCGCCTGGGGTTCAGAATGCCGGTGTCGGTCAATCTGCCCACCCGCCTGCTGGATCAACCTGACTTGCCCGACCAGCTTTACAATCTGGTCGCGCAGCGCGGTGTGCCCTTCGAAGATGTCACTTTCGAACTGCTGGAAGACGAAACCACCTCGGTGCCCGGACACTACTATATGGGCGCAAGCCGCTTGCGCTTGAAAGGCTTCGGTCTGGCGCAGGACGATTTCGGCAAAGGATACAACTCGATGTATACCCTGATCTCCACGCCGTTCACCGAGCTCAAGATCGATCGCGCCTTTGTCAGCGGCGCCGCGGAAGACGAAGTGCGCGCCGCGGCCTTGTTATCCTCGGTACAGTTGGGTCGCCAATTGGGGCTGCAAGTCACCGCCGAAGGGGTGGAAAACACGAAAGACCTGGAGTTTTTGCGCAAGATCGGCTGTGATTTCGCCCAAGGCTTCCTGATATCCGCCGCCGTCAACGCCCATGACTTCACCGATTTGCTGGCTGACGAGCCCCGCCCCTACGCCACCCACCCGCTATAGGACCCTCGCCCGCGTATGCAGGAAACGCCGTTTAGCAGGATTGCACGTACCTCGCGCCGGCTGAATATCGCGCTGTTCGGCATTCTGCCCGTCGCGCTCATCATGATCGGCGCTTTGCTATGGGGCGCCCAGCGCATCATCAAGCAGGAAGAAGACCGCCTGTTGATGGACTTCGCCGTTCTTGTTGGATACATCCACGAGCAAGAAGGCTTTCTGCTGCAATTCCGCAAAGAGAACCAGCGCCTGGACGGCCGCGCCCCCATCGAAGACACCAAACTATCGACGCCGCTGGACTCGACCCGGCCGGGCCTGCGCATCTATCGCGGGCAACACGCGCTGGTGGCCATGCCGTTCTCGCTGTTCTGCAATTACCCGTCGGAATGCCCCGTGGCCAATAGCCCGGTATCGGCCGCGGCGGGCTACTTTGCGGATTTCTACAGCACCTACTGGGCGAATTCGTACTTTCCCGCGGCCGCCGCGTTCCTGATCAACAAGACCGACAGCCTGGGTATTGCGGTGCCGGCCATCAACGTCAAACCGGGCTATGGCGAGCCGCTCAGTGAAGACACCCTGCTGTTGGTCAATGACGCCGTGCGTGCGCGGCTGGCCTCGGCAACAACCGACGACGCCGCATCGGACGGGCAGATACAGTGGATCTCTCCGGGCGGCTTGCCGGATCGCATGATGGGGCTGCTGCACGCCGGCTTTTCCGGCACGGCCTGGACCAATCGCGGCGGCGGCAAGCCCGACGTCTACGTCGCCACGCTGCTTAGCCGCGCGCGTATCAACATCTATGATCGCGCCCTGCCCTCGATCCAATACGACGGCTTTTGGCTGACGCATCGGGACATCGGCCTGATGCTCGGCGAAGGGCCGCTGCCCGCCGCCGGCCACAGCGGCCTGAGCGCCACGCGCGACGGCCTGATCCTGCAGGTGTCGGACCCGTCCAGCATCTGGACCGCGTACTACCGCGTCAGCTATCGCAATTTTTTCGAAGACAACCTCTGGCTGCCGATCACCGCCGCGCTGCTGTTGCTGCTTAGCCTTGCCGGCGGCATCGGCTACCAGCGCTGGTACACCCGCCGCGTGATCGAGCCGGCGCAAAATGCCCACCGCGACATCGCCGAAAGCGAAGAATTCAACCGCACCCTGATCCAGACCGCGCCCATTGCGCTGTGCGTGCTGGCCCGCGCCAATGGTGACGTGCTGTTCGCCAACAGCCTGGCGCTGGAATGGCTGGGCGCGGCCACCGGGCAGGGCTTGCGCGACTCTCCCGCCGCCCGGCCGCTGCTGGACCAGGTGCTGACTGCCTCGGCGCCCGGCACCATTGAAACCTTCCACGCCGACGACGGCCGCCCCTTGTACGTGGCCTACTCGCCCACGCGCTACAAAAAGCAGGACGTGGTGCTGTGCGCGTTCGCGGACATCAGCGCGCGGGCCGAAATCGAACGTGCCCTGGCGCAGGCCAAACGCGATGCCGACAAGGCCAGCGAAGCGAAGTCCACCTTTCTGGCCACCATGAGCCACGAGATCCGCACGCCGCTGTACGGCGTACTGGGCACGCTGGAGCTCATGGGCATGACCGAACTGAACGCCGAGCAGCGCCAGCATCTGGAGCGCATCCAGAATTCGTCGGTGATCCTGCTGCAACTGATCAGCGACATCCTGGACATCACCAAGATCGAATCGGGGCAACTGGCGCTGGACTCCAGCCCGTTCCGGCCGCGCGAACTGGTGGAAAGCTGTGCGCGCTCGTTCGCCGCGCTGGCCAGGCAAAAAGGCCTGCTGCTCTTTGCCTGCGTCGACGGCTCGGTGGCGCCGTGGGTCACGGGCGATGCCGTGCGCATCCGGCAGATTCTCAGCAACCTGCTCAGCAACGCCATCAAGTTCACCGAGTCTGGCCATGTCATCGTGCGCCTGCATGGCGCGGACCGGGCCGACGGCACGCAGG
The DNA here is from genome assembly GCF_038594925.1 of Achromobacter sp. JD-1. Classification (NCBI taxonomy): domain Bacteria; kingdom Pseudomonadati; phylum Pseudomonadota; class Betaproteobacteria; order Burkholderiales; family Alcaligenaceae; genus Achromobacter; species Achromobacter sp. JD-1. The sequence goes on from NZ_JBCGCS010000005.1 coordinate 145,756, forward strand.
TGCTGGCCCTCCAGGTGGTGGATACCGGCATAGGCATCGACAAGGAAGACCAGGCCCAGCTTTTCAGCCCCTTCTACCAGATCGACAGCGCCAGCCATACCGTGCGCGGCGCGGGCATCGGCCTGTCAATCTGCGCGCGCCTGGCCAGGCTGATGGATAGCCACATCCGTGTCACCAGCGAACTGGGGCTGGGCAGCAGCTTTTCGCTGGAACTGGCCTTGCTGCCGGCCGACGGCCCCCCCGTGGACGAGCCCGACCTGCACGGCATCCGCATCTACGTGCGCAGCCCGCACCGCGAACTGACTGACAACGTTTGCCAGTGGCTGACCCGTTGGGGCGCCGACGCCCAGCGCGCGCCCGCCCCGCTGGGCCGCGGCGAACCCGACGACGTATTGCTGGACATCCTGGGTCCCACTGACGCCGCGCCCGCCAATTGGACGGGCCACTTCCTGTCGGCGGGCGATCCGCGCGAGTCAGCCGCCGGGGCGCCGGATCAAGTGGACGGACATGACCTGGACAGCATCGGGTTCGGCATTTCGCGCCTGCTGCGCGGCGACCCGCCCGTGCCTGCCGCCCCCGCCGCCAACCCGCTCATGGATCCGCTGGACCTGCGCGTGCTGGTGGCCGAGGACAACCCCATCAACCAGGCCACGCTGCGCCACCAACTGGAACAACTGGGCTGCACCGTCACGGTGGCCGGCAACGGCGCGGATGCGCTGTCGATGTGGAACATGGCCACCTATGACGTGCTGCTGACCGACGTCAACATGCCCAAGATGAACGGCTACGAACTCACGGGTGAACTGCGCTCGCGCGGCTACGCCCAACCCATCATCGGCGTGACCGCCAACGCCATGCGCGACGAAGAAGCCCGCTGCATGGCCGCGGGCATGAATTCCTGGCTGGTCAAGCCGATTGAACTGAGCGCCTTGCGCCGCCACCTGGGCGGTATCACGCGAGTGCGTGCCGACGCGATTGTGGCGTCCGATGTGCCGGAAGAGCCGGAAGAGCCAAAGGTGCCCGATGTGCCCGAAGAGTCACTCAACCAGGACAACTTGCCCGTCCCCGCCCACGCGGCGCCCGAGCCGCTGGTGCCCGAGAAGTACCGCCGCCTGTTCCTGGACACCATGGACGCCGACCTGGCGAATCTTGACCAGGCGGTCACCCGCCGGGACGTAACGTCCGCGCTGCAAACCATGCACCGGATGCGAGGCGCCCTGGTGATGGTCAAAATGACAACCTTGTCATCCGACTTTCAGGCGATCGAGTCCAAACTCAGGCGCGACGGCGGAGACGATGAGGGCTTTCAAGAAGTGACCAGACTGACCCATGAGCTCAGGATCCTGCTGGCTCAAGTTTGAGTCTTGGTACAGAATGACCCCCACAACCTCCACGATTGCCCCACGGCGCCCCCGAATGGAACGACTCCGAATAGTCCTTGCCGACGACCATCCGCTGGTCCTCGCGGGCATGCGCGACTTGCTGGAAAAAGATCTCAGCGTTGAAGTCACGGCGCTGCTGGCCAGTCCCACCGCCTTGGTCGAACATTTGACCCACGACCTGCCGCATGTGGTCATCACCGACTACTCCATGCCCGGCGATGAAACCTATGGCGACGGCATCCGCCTGGTGCAATTCCTGACGCGGCGCTTTCCGAAAACGCAGATCGTGGTGCTGACCATGGTGTCCAACCCCATGATCATTTCCGCCATGTATGACGCGGGCGTGGCCGCCGTGGTGCTCAAGCGCGACAACCTGGCCGAAATCGTCACGGCCCTGCACACGCTGCAAGCCGGCCGCAAGTACTATCCGCCCGGGTTCCAGCGGGACGGCACGGTGGATTCGCGCAGCAAATTCATCGGCGAACGTATCAACAGCCTGTCGCCCAAGGAATTCGAGGTGCTGCGTCACTTCATCCGTGGCGAATCCATGATGCAAGTGGCCGAGACGCTCAAGCGCAGCGTCAAGACGGTCAGCGGCCAGAAGATATCCGCCATGCGCAAGCTGAACGTGCAGAACGACCAGGAACTGGTGGCGTTCTGCGTGGAAAGCGAAATTTTTCAATAGGTTTTCAGTAGGCAACCCCGAGACACCCCGCATGACGCAAGACGTATTTGAAGCCATCACCGGCCAGGAAGTAGACCGCCAGGCCATGCTGGCCCTGATTGAGAACGCGGCCGGCCAGGCGCTGTCGTTCCAGGACTGCGATTTCCAGCACGCCGATTTTTCACGCCTGGATCTGCGCGGCGCGCGCTTCACGGCCTGCGCCATTGCGGGCGCCTCGTTCCAGGGCGCCACGCTAGCCGACACCACCTGGCTGCGCTGCCGGGGCGGCCAGGCCAACTTTGCATCGGTGGACGCCAGCGACGCCACCTTCCAGAACTGCGATCTGAACAACGCCAACTGGCGCCGTGCGCGGCTGGCCGGCGCCCACCTTCAAGGCTGCAAGCTGACTGGTTCCGACTTCGACGGCATCGCCTGCCTGGGCTGGACCGTCGAAGAATGCCTGCTGGTCGGCGCGCTGCTGCGCGGCGTGTCGTTTCGCAAAACCAACATCATGCAGTTGGACTTTTCAGACGCCGACCTGGCCGGCAGCGATTTCCGCGACACCGTCTTCCACGGTGGCAGCCTGCGCAACGCCAATTTGAAAAACGTGCGCTTTGAAGGCGCCGACCTGCGCGAAGTGGACTTGAGCGGCATCGACCTGACCGCCGCCGCGCGGCTGGCCGGCGCCACCATTTCCAAGACCCAGGCGGCCACCTTGCTGGCCGAACTGCGCATCAGCGTGCTCTGACGCGCATTCGGATTCCGAGTTCCGGATTCCGAACTACGGCCGGCGGCGCAGGAAGCGCTGTTCCACCACCACGCTGCCCCACTGCCGGCCTTCCGATTCGTCCGTCAGGACAAAGCCCGCGTCTTCGTACAGATGGCGCGCGGCGTCCAGCCCCTTGAAAGTCCACAGGTACGTGTCGCGGTAGTGCGTGTCCGCGAACGCCAGCGCGCGCGCGAGCAGGTGGCGGCCCACGCCCAGGCCACGCAACGACTCGTCCACGATGAACCAGCGCAGATGCGCCTGGCCGATGGCGGGATCGCCATCAATCACGATGGATGCCAGCGTGCGCCCATTCTCCGCATATAGCCACATGCCCTTGCCGTGTTCCGGCAGCGCTTCGGCAAAGGCCGCCAGTTCCGTGGCGACCTTGCGTTCGAAGTACACGCCAAAGCCCGAGACCTGCGCGTAGTAACGCGCGTGCAGGCCGGCAATATCGCCGATGCAGCCGGGCACATAGCCTTCGATGATCTGCTCGCTGATGGCGGCGGTGGAAGGCGTCAGGTTGGGGTTCTCGCGCGAGAGCGCGTCGGCGTACAGCGACATGAAGCGGATCAGGGACTGCTGGTCGTCCGGCGTCATTCGGCGCAAGGCATGCGAGACCTGATCGGTGGCGAACTGGTCGATGCGGTCGCGCAATGCCAGCCCCGCCTCGGTCAGGGTCAGGCGCGAAGACCGCGCGTCCTCGGGATCCACCTCGCGGGCGACCAGGCCGGCGGATTCCAGCTTGGCCAACTGGCGGCTGGTGTTGGATTTGTCCAGGCGCAAGATCACGGCCAGGTCGCGCGCCTGGATGCCCGGTTGCAGGCCCACTTCAATAATGGCGTGGACGGCGGACGGCGCCAGTTCGCTGCCGGCCAAAGAGGTCCGCATGAAGCCCAATTCACGTACGAGCTTGCGAGAAAACTCCCGCAGATCGCGAATGGTCTGTTCACGGGATTGGGAGGGAAAGTCGATCAGGTCCATGGGCGCGCCTATCAGTTGCGGTTCGCAACCAATGTAATTGCGAGCCGCAACTAAAGCAAGCACCGCGACGTCCCCCCCCCATCAATCGACTTTTTGGGACCGCTGAACCGTCACCTCGGTAGGCGGCGCCGGCGGTTTGCGGTGAAACGGCACCTTGCGCAAATACAGGCGCAGCGCCTGCCAGTGGATGCGGAACACCACGCCCAGCGTCATGAACGGCATGGCCGCCAACGCGCGCAACAGCGCGCCGGAGGCAAGCGGCACGCTCGCGCCGCGAATCTCGGTGTGCAGCAGCGGCTGCGCCTGTTCCGGGTCGTCAAAATAATCAATGCTGGCCACATGCGCACCGCCGACGCTTTTGACGCGAAACCGGTAGCGGCCCGTCACCTGGCAAAACGGCGACACATGAAACGCCTTGTCGCTATGCAGCGCCTGGCCGTCCTGGATGGCGCCACCGTCCGGCGCGCGCAGCACGTACTGATGGCGTTCGCCGAAGGTGTTGTTGACCTCGGCCACCAGCGCGCGCAGTTGGCCGTCGGTGTCGTGCACGTACCAAAAGCTGACGGGGTTGAAGACATGGCCGAATACGCGTGGAAAGCACTGCAACCACACCGCGCCCACCTTGAAGTCCACGCCCGCCACGTCCAGCCGCGAGCGCAACCACGCCATGAGGTCGCCGCCGTCGCGGGCGCCATGATCCGAAAAATGAAATGCCACGGGGCGGCGGCGATTGACGCCGAACAGCCACGACGCGCTGCCCGTGTAGCGCTCGGCCTGATCGATGCGCAGGCGCAGGCAAAACACCGGATACGCGAAGCGGTGCACCACCGGTCGGGTACGCACATGCAGCACCCGCGCGCGCATCAGTTCGATCAGGCCGGCGCTTGTCATGTTGTGCCGTTCAAGTTGTGTAATTCATGGGCATCGCCCCACGGCGGGCTGACGCCAAAATCGGCCGCCACGCGGATGGCCGACGCCAGCCCATCCTCATGAAAGCCATACCCTGCCCACGCGCCGCAGAACCAGACGCGCGCACGCCCCTGGATGTCGGGCAGCCGGCGTTGCGCCTCGACGGCGTCGGCATCCAGAATGGGGTGTTCGTACGCGTAGCGGCCCAGCACCTGATCCGGCGCGGGTTCGCGTTGCGGGTTCAGCGTCACGATCACGGGCTGCTTGAAGGGCAGCGGCTGCAACACATTGAGCAGGTAGCTGACCGACATGGGTGCATCCGCCGTAGGGCCGGCCAGATAGTTCCACGCCGACCATACCGAACGGCGGCGCGGCAGCAGCGCGGTGTCGGTATGCAGCACGGCCTCGTTCGGCTGGTAGCGCACGCGCGACAGCACTTCACGCTCGGCGTCGGTGGCGTCCAGCATCGCCAGCGAGGTCGGCGCATGGGTGGCCAACACCACGGCGTCGAAACGATCGACGTGGCCCGCGGTGCGAACTTCCACCCCGTCTGCCAGCCGCTTGACGGTATGCACAGGGCTGGCCACGCGCACCTGCGCAATGCGCGGCAACATCGCGTCCACATACCGGCGCGCACCGCCCTTGACCGTTTTCCATTGCGGCCGCCCGGCCACTTGCAGCAGGCGGTGGTTCAGGCAAAACGAGAGAAAGGTGCGGGCCGGCTGCGCCAGCACCATGCTGGGCGGCGTGGACCAGATGGCGCCTGCCATGGGCAGCAGATACCAATCACGCATGGCCTGCCCATAGCCTTCAGCATCCAGCAGATCGCCCAGCAGCGCGTGCGGGCCGCTGCGCGCGAGATAGGCGGCGGCATGGCGGTTGAAGCGCAGGATGTCGCGCAGCATGCCCAGGAAGGCGGGGCGCAACAAATTGCGCCGCTGCGCAAACACCGTGCCCAGGTTGGTGCCCGCCCATTCCAGGTCGGGCTGAGTCAACGACACGCTGAACGTCATGTCGCTGGCGTGTACGGGTATTTCCAGGTGCTTGAACAGTTGCACCAGGTGCGGATACGTCAGGTCGTTATGCACCAGGAAGCCGGTGTCGACAGGATGCGTGACCCCGCCGACCGTGGCGTCGACGGTATTGGTGTGGCCGCCGACGCGGTTCTCCGCTTCGTACAGGGTCACCGAAAACTTGTCGGACAGCAGCCATGCCGCGCCCAGGCCCGCCACGCCGCCGCCGACGACGGCGATGCGGCTGCCCGGGGCCATGGGGGGCAAGGCGGGACGCGCCTGCGCGGGCGCAAAAGCAGGCGTTGAATCAGAGGCCTTCGACGTACGGGTCACCATGGCGTCGCCTTGTTGTGTTTGCTGACTATTGTGGGCCGACTGTAAATCACCCATGGCTGATTACACCATCACGGCCGCGGGAAGGCCGCGCGCGCGGCGTTGATCCTGGCATGGCAGACGCATGCGCTCATGTGGTCGTTGACCATGCCCACCGCCTGCATGAAGGCGTACATCGTCGTCGGCCCCACGAAGGTCCAGCCGCGCGCCTTCAACGCGCGCGACAGGCGGGTGGAGGCCGCCGATGCCGGGTTGTCGTTCCAGTACGCCAGGTCCACCGTTGCGGGCCGCTCGGCCGCCGTGGGCTCGTGCCGCCACAGCCAGGACGCCAAGGACCCCGTCTCGTCCGCCAACGCCACGGCACGCCGCGCATTATTGATGGTGGAGACGATCTTGGCGCGGTTGCGCACAATGCCCGCATTACCCATCAGGCGCTCCACATCGCGTTCCGTGTAGCGCGCCACGCGCTCAAAATCGAAATCATCGAAGGCCTCGCGAAACGCCTCGCGCTTGCGCAGGATGGTGATCCACGCCATGCCCGCCTGAAAACCTTCCAGGCAGATCTTTTCGTACAGGCGGCGGTCACTGCCCACGGGCTGGCCCCACTCGTGGTCGTGATAGTCCGGCATGGATGGCTGCCAGAAGCAGCGCGGCTCGCCTTGCGCGTCCAGGATCAGGCCCGCCGCTTGCAACTTGCCTTCAGGCGGCATCATTCTTCGCGGGGAACCGGGCAGCCCGTGTCGCCTTCCTTGCACGTCAGGTAGCCGCGCAGGTCTTTGGTACGCGCCTGCGTCAGCGTATCCAGGCATTGGCTCAGCACCATGGGATAGATGCTGCCGCCCGAGGCCCCGCTGGCCGAAAACGCACATTCCGCATCGCGGAAAAACAACCAGGCTTTTTGCGCGCTTTGCAATTGCGTGGTCTTGGTGCTGTCGCCCTTGAACCGCTTGATGAGCGTCCGGTAGGCGTCGTTCAGGTCCGCGTCCGATTTTTTGTAGTCCTGGTTGGCGCACAGGGTCATGTCGGTTTGCGTGATGGCGTTGTCGCACTTGATCGGATACAAACTCGGCTTCGGCTGCGGCTGCGCCTGCACACTGGCCGCGAGCAGCACCGCGGCGGCGGCGGCGGCGGTGATGGTCGTGGCGATCGCGATACGCATGGGCGTTTCTCCTGGTTGTCTGCATTGGGTTCGATGGGAAAGTGTCGCATGAATGGGACCCGGCGCGCAGGCGGCCTTCTGCGTGAAAGGCCTGGATTGGGGTGCGCTGAACCTGAGTGGCCCAAGCGCGGGTAGCCTAAGATAGCGACCATGAAGATTCAATTGCTCTCTGACCTGCACCTGGAAACCGACCCGACTTTTCTGGCGCGGCCCCTCCCCGGCGCCGACCTGCTGGTGCTGGCCGGCGACATCGGGTCGTACCGCCAGGGTTCCCGGTTGACCAGCGCCGACTTCGGCCTGGGCAGCTACGCACCGCGCAACGGCTGGCCCACGCCCGTGGTCTTCGTGCCGGGCAACCACGAATACGACAACCTGGATTTCGACGAGGCCCACGACCGCCTGCGCGAGCTCTGTCACACGTTGGGCATCCAATGGCTGGAACGCGACACCTGTGTGATAGACGGCGTGCGCCTGGTCGGCACCACGCTGTGGACGGATTTCGACGCGCTGGCCGCCGACAGCGACCCCATCGGCGTGGCGCTGGCCAAGCGCGCCAAGGCCTTTCGCGCGGCCGACTTCTATCTGGAAAAAGCGCAGATGCGCCGCCACGGCGCGCCCTTCATGGCCGAACAAATGCGCGAACAGGGCCTGGCCTGCCAGCAATGGCTGCGCGACGCCCTGCGCGTGCCGTTCGACGGCCCGACACTTGCCATCACCCACTTCGCGCCCACGCTGGCCAGCGCCGACCCGCGCTACGGCGTCACCCCCGGCACCGCGGGGTTCTGCAATGCGCTGGACGACTTGCTGCCGCTGGCCGACTGCTGGATGCACGGCCACCTGCATTGCGCGCATGACTACGTCAAGGACGGCTGCCGCGTCGTCGCCAATCCGCTGGGTTATGCCAAGAAAGGCGAACAGGCCGACTACGCGCCTGATCGCCTGTGGGAAGTAACCGTCAGAACTTGAGGCTGGCGCTCAAGCCGTAGGTGCGAAGTCCCCTGTCCTTATCGCTCATATCCCAGCCGCGCATGAAAAAGCCCGCATTGCGGCAACGCGCAACGCGGGCTGGATATTGCAGCAGCGCGATCAGGGCGCCGGATTCGGGTAGCGCGTGTGGATCGCGTCGATGGCCTTCAACACGTCCGGCGACAACGTCACGTCCACGCTGTCGATGTTTTCCTTCAACTGTTCCAGCGTCGTCGCACCGATCAAATTGCTGGTGACGAAGGGGCGCTGGTTCACCCAGGCCAGCGCCAGGTGCGTGGGCGACACGCCGTGCTCGCGCGCCAGCGCCACGTACTCGGCGGTGGCGGCTTCGGCCTGCGGATTGCTATAGCGCGTAAACCGCGTGTAGCGCGTCAGGCGGGCGCCTTCGGGGCGTGCGCCGTTCAGGTACTTGCCGCAAAGCATGCCCATCGCCAGCGGCGAATACGCCAGCAAGCCCACGTTTTCGTGGTGGGTGAATTCAGACAGCCCGATTTCAAACACGCGGTTCAACAGGCTGTAGGCGTTCTGGATCGACACGACGCGCGGCAGGTCCTGGGTATCCGCATGACGCAGGAACTGCGACAGGCCCCACGGCGTTTCGTTGGACACGCCCACGTGGCGGACCTTGCCCGCGCGCACGAAATCCTGCAACACCGACAGGGTTTCTTCGATCGGCACGGTGTGCTCGTCTTCCACCCACGGGTAGTTCAGTTGGCCAAAGGTGGCGGTGGTGCGGTCAGGCCAGTGCAGTTGGTACAGGTCCAGATAGTCCGTCTGCAAACGCTTCAGGCTGGCGTCCAGCGCTTCGGTCAGGTTCTTGCGGTCCAGGAAGGTCTTGCCGTCGCGGATGTGACCGGGCCGCTTGGGGTCGCGCACCGGGCCGGCCACCTTGCTGGCCAGCACGATGTCCTGGCGGCGCTTGCTGCGCGCCAGCCAGGTGCCGATATAGGTTTCGGTCAGCCCTTGCGTTTCGGGCTTGGGCGGCACGGGGTACATCTCGGCCACATCGACCAGGTTGACGCCGCGCGACAGCGCGTAGTCCAGTTGCTGATGGGCTTCGGCCTCGGAATTCTGTTCACCCCAGGTCATGGTGCCCAATCCAATCAGGCTGACATCCAGGTCGGTACGGCCGAGTTTGCGGGTTTTCAAGTTCTGCTCCGTGCGGGTCTTCAGAGGGGAAAGCCGACACCTTACTCCAAGATGTTGGCGTTTCGCTGACAGCAACCCGGTCATTTGGCCTCTTGCCGCCACTGCCCAATCCGCATACGCTGGCCACTGTCCGACGGGGAGCGCCATGCTCAGGAACTTCAACGAGTCTTATCTCTTTATCCTTGGCGTCATCGTCTTGCTAGGCATCATCGAGCTCTGCTTCCGGCTGGGCCGCAAGCAGCGCAAGCCGGCGGACGAGGCGCACAAGACGCACATCGCAGCGCTGCAAACCGCCCTGCTCGGCCTGCTGGCCTTGCTGCTGGGTTTTACCTTCGCCATGTCGGTCACGCGGTTCGAGACGCGCAAGAACCTGGTGCTGGAAGAGGCCAACGCCATCGGCAACGCCTACTGGCGGTCGCAGTTGATTGCCCCCACCGCCCGTGCCCAGGTGCCGCCCCTGTTGCTGGAGTACATCGACGCCGCGCTCGACATGCACGACGCCGACAGCGACACCGCCCGATCCAACGCCGCCAGCCTCACCACGCGCCGGATCGAACGCCAGATCCGCGCCATCACGGCCGCCAGCGCCGACAACCCGCCCGGCATCGCCACCATCATGTTCATCCAGGCCATCAACGAGATGGCGCAGGTCAACGAAAAGCGCCGCGTGGCACTTGAAAACCATGTGCCCGAACCGGTGTTCTACCTGCTCTTCATCGTCAGCATCGGCGCGGTCGGCTTCATCGCCTACGGCACCGGCCTGCACGCCCGCAGGCGGCTGACCTCAACCGGCCTGTTCGCGGCACTGATCGCCCTGGTGCTGACCTTCATCGTCGACATCGACCAACCCGGAACGGGCGTCATTCAGGTCAGCCAGGAAAGCATGGAGCGCATGCAGAAGACGTTGGAAAGCGAGTTGTAGCTGTAGCGGGCGCGGTGAGCGAGGACGAATCGCTCAAAAAGAAAAAGGCCCCTGACGGGGCCTGGTTCAACCTGCTAATCGGACCTCTTGATTATCGTCACGCTTGGGTGACAACCCCATGGGGCGGGGGCAACGCACGGCTTTCGCCGCTCCGTTTACACGTTACCAGCGGCGATCATACCGGTGATCGCGCCCGCCATCAACCGCCCGCCAGCACCCGTTTCAGAAATGGCGCCGTGGCGCCCTTGCCGCTGCGGCTGACGTCCGCTGGCGCGCCTTCGGCCACGATGTGGCCGCCGTCTTCGCCCGCGCCGGGGCCGACGTCGATCATCCAGTCGCTGTTAGCGACCACGCGCAGGTCGTGTTCCACGACCACGACCGTGTTGCCCGCGTCGACCAGCCCATGCAATTGCGCCATCAGCTTATCCACGTCGGCCGCGTGCAGGCCGGTGGTGGGTTCGTCCAGCACGTACAGGGTGTTGCCGCGCTGGCTGCGTTGCAGTTCGGTGGCCAGCTTGATGCGCTGGGCTTCGCCGCCAGACAGTTCGGTCGCCGGTTGACCCAGCCGCAGGTAGCCCAGGCCGATCTCATGCAACAGGGACAGCGGGCGCCGCACCGCGGGTTCTTCGCTGAAGAACGCCAGCGCCTCGTCCACCGTCATCGCCAGCACCTGGGCGATGTTGCGGCCGTTCCATTCGATTTCCAGCGTCTTGGCGTTGTAGCGGCTGCCATGGCATACCGGGCACGGCGCGTACACGCTGGGCATGAACAGCAGTTCCACGTGCACGAAGCCTTCGCCTTCGCAGGTGTCGCAACGGCCTTGCGCCACGTTGAAGGAAAAGCGGCCCGCGCCATAGCGCCGCGACTTGGCGGCGCGGGTGTCCGCAAATAGTTTGCGCACGTGGTCGAACAGGCCGGTGTAGGTGGCCAGGTTGGACCGGGGCGTACGGCCAATGGGCTTCTGGTCCACGTTGACCAGGCGCTTGATGGCGTCGGCGCCCGCGTCGATGCGGCCGGTCGTGCGCGGCGGGCCATCGGCCTGGGGCAGATCGCCATCGGCTTCTTCCGCCACCGGTTCCTGCCCCAGATGTTCGCCGATCAGTTCAACCAGCGCCTGGCTGACCAGGCTGGACTTGCCCGAGCCCGACACGCCCGTCACCGCCGTGAACGCGCCCAACGGAAAGCGCGCATTGATGCCGTGCAGGTTGTTGCGATGGATGCCACGCAGCGACAGCCAGCCCGAGGCCTCGCGCACGGCGGCCCTGCCGGCCGGCGCCGGGTTGAACAGATAGCGCGCGGTCAGTGACGCCGTCACCTTTTTCAAGCCTTCCGGTGGGCCGCTGTACAGCACCTGCCCGCCATGCTGGCCCGCGCCCGGCCCCACGTCCACCAGCCAATCGGCGCGGCGCAGCGTGTCCAGGTCATGTTCGACCACGAACAGGGTATTGCCCGCGTCCTTCAGTTGGTCCAGCGCGCGGTGCAGCGCCTGTCCGTCGGCCGGGTGCAGGCCGGCCGAGGGCTCGTCCAGCACATACACGACGCCGAACAGGTTGGACCGGATCTGTGTGGCCAGGCGCAGCCGTTGCAGCTCGCCCGGAGACAGCGTGGGCGTGGCGCGGTCCATTGCCAGATAGCCCAGGCCCAGCGCCTGCAAGGTACCGATGCGTTCGACCAGGTCATGCGCGATGCGTTGCGCGGCGATGCGCTTTTCCGGCGACAGGTCGGGCGTGCGGCGCACATCGGTGCTGCCCGTGTGCGCCAAGCCGCCGGCCGCCACGCGGCGCGCGTTGTCCTTGCGGGTGGTGGCGCGGCTGCGCGCGGCGCCCGTGGCGGGCGCATCGAACTGGCCGCGCGCGGCCGGGGCCAGCACCTCGGCAATCCGCGCCAGGGGCAAGCGCGACAAGCTGCCGATGTCCAGGCCGGCGAACGTCACGGACAAGGCCTCGGGCTTCAGGCGGCGCCCGTCGCACACCGGACAGGCCGCGCCCGTCATGAACCGCGCCACGCGCTTTTTCATCATCGCGCTTTGGGTCGTGGCGAAGGTGTGCATCACGTAGCGGCGCGCGCCCGTGTAGGTGCCCATGTAGCTGGGTTCCTGCTTGGCGCGCAGGGCGGCGCGCGTCTCGGCCGGCGTGAAGCCCGCGTAGACGGGCACCGTGGGCTGCTCATCGGTGTACAGGATCCAGTCGCGGTCTTTCTTTTTCAGGTCGCGCCACGGGATGTCCACGTTGTAGCCCAGCGTGACCAGGATGTCGCGCAGGTTCTGACCGTGCCAGGCGGGCGGCCAGGACGCAATGGCGCGCTCGCGGATAGTCTTCGATGGGTCGGGCACCATCGACGCCTCGGTCACGTCGTACACGTAGCCCAGGCCGTGGCAATGGGGGCAGGCGCCCTGCGGCGTGTTGGGCGAGAAGTCTTCGGCGTACAGCATGGGCTGCTTGGCCGGGTAGGTGCCGGCCCGCGAATACAGCATGCGCAACATGCTGGACAAGGTGGTGACGCTGCCCACCGTGGAGCGCACGTTGGGCGTGCCGCGCTGCTGTTGCAGCGCCACCGCGGGCGGCAGCCCTTCGATGGCGTCGACATCCGGCACGCCCACCTGATCGATCAGGCGCCGCGCATAGGGCGACAGCGATTCCAGATAGCGCCGCTGTGCTTCCGCGTACAGCGTGCCGAACGCCAACGATGATTTGCCCGATCCGGACACCCCTGAAAACACGACCAGCGCGTCTCTGGGAATATCCACATCGACGTTCTTCAGATTGTGTTCACGCGCGCCGCGAACGCGGATGCAGGCGTTGGCGCGGAGTTTGGCGGGGGGCTTTCGTGGGCTCATCGAGCCATAGTAAAGGACAGCCCCCGCCCCAATCCAGACCCGGAATCAACCCATCCGCAGGTCAGCGGCCTGGCGCGCCAGGTCCAGGTATTTGCGGCGCAGGATCTCTTCCGCCTGATCGCGCGGGTCCATCGGGTCGTTCTCGGTTTCGTCCAGCTTCGCGGCCTGCACCAACGACAGCAGGTTGCGCGAATTCGATTCGGACGACGGCGTGAAGGACTGGTCGACCTGCTTGCCCTTGATGAACTTGGACACCTGCGTGCTTTGCGTGCGCGATTCGTTCAGCGTTGCCGTCGCCAGCACGCCCTCCTGATAGCCCACGTCCGTCTTGCTGCTGGTGGTGTCATGAATCTGGAAGTACAGGTAGTTCTGCGACTTCTCGTCCTGGGTCAGCGCCAACTGCACGTCGGGTGACAGCGACCGGTGATAGCTGGCCGTCAGCGCGGACTGTTGCGTTTGCGAGACCGCCAGATCCCAGCCCGCCTTGCCCGACACCTGGCTGCTTTGCGAGGCCTGGAACGAAAAGCCGTCCAACTCCTTGGGGCGCGCCGGGTTGATGGCGTCTCGCACCTGCTCGATCGACGCCGAGAAATCCGCCAGGCCAGACAACAGGCTGCGATGCGCGTCGGCCGCGGGCAGGCGGCGCGTGGTGGTGTCCGCCGCCGGAACCTGCGCCGCGCCGTAGCTGGTGTGCATGGCCGAGAACACGTCCTTGAACGTGCCCATCAGCGCCTCATCGCCCGAGCCCCGACGCTGGGCGCGGTCAAACTGCTGCAAATACTTGGAGACGGCGGCCGACTGTTGCTCGGCCGAGCCCAGCGTAACCGGGCGGGTCAGGTCCAAATCCACCTTGACCACGCCCATGACGCTGGACACGGTCAGACTCTTTTGCTTGGCGTCCGCCTGAAAGTCGACGGTCTGCTCAGCGCCGTCCACCATGCGGGTTTGGCGCAGGCTGATCGAAGACAGCAAGGGAGAACTGCCGTTGGCCAACTTCGTCAGAGACCAGCGCGGCGGCTCTTCGGCCAAGCCGTCCAGCGCGTCCTGGAAGGCGCCCGACAAGGCAGCGATGGCGCGGCGTTCGTCTTCGTTCAATTCCCCTTCGGTCACGTCGATCTGCACGGCCATGCCTTCCTTGCCGCTTTGCAGGGTGACTTGCACCTTGACGCCGCTGGCCGTGTCGATGCGCAGCGACACCGCGTTGTCAGGCTGAAGGTCGGCTTCCGACAGCGGGCCGGCTTCGGCGGTGGCTGACGCCGCGATGCGCGTGGCAGGCATCCACTGGGAATGGCTGGCGCCTTCGGTGCGCAAGCGGTTCAGCACCGCCGCGCCCACCTCGGCGAACGGGCTGACGCGGGTGCGCGCGTCCACGCTCTTGGACATCGCAACGGCCAGGGCATCGGGCACGGTCCCCGTTTCGTCGTAGACCGAGCCGGCTGTGGTGGAAACGCCTTGGCCCAGCATCACGACCGACGATTTCGCGGAACCGGCCGCCTGGGCCGGATCGACGGCGGGGTTGACGATTTGCCCCGCGCGAATGACGGTAACGGGCGTGCTAAGCGGGGCGGCGCTGGTCGCGCCTGCCAACGAGCTGATGACGGTCATTGAGCATCCACATTGGGCAGCGTCTGCCCGGGTTTTGTCTACATTCTTGTTAGAGCTTCTAACGTGTTAACGGCAGGCCCGAACAAAAATTAACCACGCCCGCGCATTGCCCGCGCATCCGATGCGGCCCGGCGTCAAACCTCGTGGCGCGCCAAAAACTCACGCACCGCCTCCAGCACCACCGGCTCGGTTTCGCGGTGCGGTACATGGCCGCAGCCCGCCAGCGGCAGCATCCGCGCCGGCCCGGCCGCCAGCGCCGTGAGCTTTTCAGGATGACGCATGGAGCCGTACTCGTCGTTTTCGCCGTGAATGGCCAGTAGCGGCTGGCTCACGCGCGGCAGGGTCGCGTCCAGGTTCCAGTCGGCGAATTCAGCCGACTGCCAGGTGTTTACCCAGGCATCCAGCACCCACTGCGCCTTGTCGCCGTGATAGCGCTTCAGGCGTTCCAGTTGGGCGGGGTCCTGGAACTGTTCACCGGCTTCGCGGATGCCGGCCAGGGTGCGGTCTTCCACGAATTCCTGAGCGGATTCGGTAATGACGCCCACGCAGCGTTGCGGGAACGCCGCGGCAATCGCCACCGCCATCCCGCCGCCCACGCTATGGCCGAAGGCGATGAAGCGCGACAGTTGAAAGTGGTCGGCCAGCGCGGCAAAGGCGTCCTCGGCCTCGGCGTAGACAAAGTCGGCGCGCAGCGTGCCGGGGTGCGGGTCCGACTGGCCGAAACCCAGGCGGTCGTAGGCGATGACGGCGCGGCCCGCGGCCTGGGCCAGATGGGCCGGGAAGTCGCGCCACAGGCCGACGCTGCCCAGGGAATCATGCAAGAGCACGATGGGTGTGTCCGCGCCCGGCCAACGGCGGGCGTGGATACGGCCGTGGCGGGAGGGAATCATTGCGTCCTGGGGCGTTGCGGCGGCGGCGTCGGCCATCTTCATCCATCCTTGGTTCGATCTCGGTAGACGGATTCTGCTGCCTAGCGCGCCGCCGGGCAACTCCCCGGGGTGGGCCGAGCCGGCCCCGGGGCTACTTTAGAAGGCGGATCTGGGGGGTGCTCCGGCCGACGCTCTGGGGGGATTGCGCTGGCGTATTGCCCTTATGCCGCGTGCCCCAACGCCAGCCTTTGATTCCCCATGTTTTGATTGCCCTGCCCCTGTCCCTGCACATCGCCACGCAGCTTGAACAGCCCCACCGTATCCGCCAGCACGCGCGCCTGGTCGCTCAGCATGGCCGAGGCCGCGGCGGATTCCTCCACCAGGGCCGCGTTCTGCTGCGTGGCCTGGTCCATGTCGGCCACGCTGCGGTCGATCTGGCTGATGCCCACGCTTTGCTCGGTCATCGCGCCGTGGATTTCATTGACCAGACGCTGCACGCGGGCGATGCCGTCCACGATTTCGCTCATGGTCGATCCCGCCGCCTGCACCCGCTCGGTGCCGCTCTTCACGTTTTCCACCGAGGCCTGGATCAACGTGCGGATCTCTTGCGCGGATGCGGCGCTGCGTTGCGCCAGCGTGCGCACTTCGCCCGCCACCACCGCAAAACCTCGGCCCTGTTCGCCGGCGCGCGCGGCTTCCACGGCGGCGTTGAGCGCCAGGATGTTGGTCTGGAAAGCGATGCTGTCGATCACGCTGATGATCTCGGTAATGCGCTGCGACGACTGCGATATCGCGCTCATCGTGGTCACCGCGTCCGTCACCACCTTGCCACCGCGCTCGGCGGCCACGCTGGCTTCCGTGGCCAGGCGCTTGGCGTGCTCGGCGGCTTCTTCTGTCTGGCGCACGCTGGAGGTCATCTGCGTCAGCGCCGACGAGGTTTCCTGCAAGGAACCGGCCGACGTCTCCGTGCGCTGGGACAGGTCGCGGTTGCCCATGTCGATCTCGCGCGTGGCGGCCGACATCGAATGCACGCCCGCGCGCACGTCCAGCATCACCTTGCTGATTTTGTCGACAAAGGCGTTGAACGACGCCGAAATCTGCGCCACTTCGTCGTGGCCCACCACGGCCAGGCGGTGCGTCATGTCGCCGTCGCCCGAGCCGATGGTGTCCATGGCGTCGCGCACGGCCGACAGGCGCTTGAAGGCGCGCGACGTCACCACGCTGGCGATGCCCACGGCCACCAGGGTCAGCACCACCAGCGAAATCAGCGTGGCGTTCAGCACTTGCGTCAGGCCGGCCGTGGCTTCGGCTTGGTCCAGCGCAATCACCAGCGACCAGTCGGTGCCGGGAATGTGGCGCGCCTTGATCAGCTTGGGCTCGCCGTCCAGGCTGACGGTGATGGGTTCGGCGCCGTCGCGCGCCATGGCAGTCAGCGCGGCGGCGGTCAATGCCGGGGCCACGTCGGTGGACGGCTTCAACGCCAGCTTGTCGTTCACGTGCGAGATGACCTGGCCGTCGGCCGCCACCACGAACGCCAGGCTGGACGGCGTGGGGCGGATGGCGCGGATGATGCTCTGGATGCCGTCCAGCGGCACGGCGCCGCTCAGCACGCCCGTGGTCTGCCCGCCACGGATCATCGGGGCGGTGAAGGCCACGTAGAGCTTGCCGGTGCTCGAATCGCCATACGGCTTGGTGACGGTGAGCTTGCCCGCCGCCACCGCGCTCTTGTACCAGGGCCGCGCGGTGGGGTCGTAACCAGCGGCGGTCTGCGTGGTTGAAAAAAAGGTCTTGTCCGACCAGCCGATGGTCGAAACGGGAAAGCCGTTGGTCTCGCCCATCAGCTTGGTCAGGCCACGCGGGTCGCCTTTTTCGACAACGGCGGCGGTGGCGGTCACGGCCTGGGCCTTGTCGTGCGACCAGCGCTCGATGGCGCTGGCATTGCCCGACGCGATGGCGTCCAGGTTGCCCGAGATGGTCGCCATTATGTTGCTGCGCACGATCTGGTAGGTGGTGATACCCGACAGCACCAGTGCCCCGACGACGGTAAAGCAGGTGATCAATAAAATGCGGTTGCGCAACGAGGTGATTTTCATTCTTGCCTTCTGACTGCCACGACCCATGCCGGACGGCACAGGGATGCGGCCGCCAGGCAATACACGAAACCGACAGCCACGTTGGGCTTACGGCAAAGGCGGCGGAACCTTTAGCCAGACGCGGCGCAATCGGTATTTAGTCGTGGATGGCGGGCGCCGCGTCGTCCTGGGCCACGACCGCCACGGCGGGGCGCGACGCCAGTTCTTCCAGCAGATCCGCCGACGGCACGAAGAACAGCCCACCCGTCACGGCGCGGCTGTAGTCCAGCAAGCGGTCGTAGTTACCCGCCGGACGGCCCACGAACATGTTTTCCAGCATCTGCTCGATGGGTGCGGGTGAACGCGCGTAGCCAATGAAATACGTGCCGAATTCGCCCATGCCCGCGCGGCCGAATGGCATGTTGTCGCGCAGGATCTTGATTTCCTGGCCGTTCTCTTCCAGCGTGGTCAAGGCGCTGTGGGACGACGCCGGCTTGATGTCGTCGTCCAGTTCCACGTTGGACAGCTTGTGCCGCCCGATGACGCCTTCCTGGCTTTCCACGGTCAGCGCATTCCACGCGGCCATGTCGTGCAGGTACTTCTGCACCAGCACGTAGCTGCCGCCCGCGAACTCGGCGTCTTCATCGCCGATGACGGTGAAATGCACGGCTTCGCGCCCCTCGGGGTTTTCGGTGCCGTCGACAAAGCCGATGATGGCGCGGCGGTCGAAGTAGCGGAAACCGTGCACTTCGTCCACCACGGTCACCGCATCGCCCAGGCCGTCCATCAACAAGGTCGCCACTTCAAAGCACAGGTCCATGGAATCGGCGCGGATGTGCAGCAGGATGTCGCCCGGGGTCGACACGGCCACGCGTTCGCCGTCGCCGAAGACGCGAAACGGGTGCAGGTTGGCCGGGCGTGGCTGGCCGAACAAGGCGTCCCAGGCGTTGGCGCCGAACGCGCACACACAGGACAGGTTTTCCAAGGGCGAACGCGTGTTCACGGTACGCACGCGGGCCGCCACGTCTTCGCACCAGCCGCGCACGGTGGCGGCGGCGTCGGCGCCGGGGTTGAGCGTGGCCACGATGAAGATGGCGTGGCGCGTGGTGGGGCTGTGGACGGCTTGGGGTTCAGGCGGGAAGTCGGGCATGGGAAGGCTCAATGGGCGAGGGGACACCGCCGAAATTGTATCCGGCGGCCCTGGCGCCTTCTTGAACGATTTAGCGCACCATTGAACGATTTGTCGCTGCCCGCCCCGCTACCCGCCCCGCTGTCCCCCGCCTCGCCGCGGGGTTCAGAAGCGGTACATCACGCCCACCGAGCCGAACACATTGGTCTTGCGCTCGGTCAGCGGGCTGTCGCGCGCGTCGCCCAGCAAGGTGTTGACGCCCAGGGTGGACACCGTGCTCCAGCTTGGGTTGATGCGATACGACCAGGTCGTGAACAAGGCCGCCGACTTGAAGCCGGAAGACGGCGAGTACGTCGACAGGCCTTCGCGGCTGCGCGCGGCTTGCGATGAGGTCACGCCGAACCAGGTCTGCATGGCGTCGTGATTGGCCCATTCCGTGCTGACGCCCACCTGCACCGTGTTCTGTTCGGTCTTCAGCGCCGCGTAGGACGCGCGCAGTTCCAGCGTGCCGCCATAGCCGCTGCGCGCCGCCTGCTTGTAGCCCGCGCCCAGCGAATAGCGGCCCGGCCGCCATTCCACATAGGCCCCGTAAGCCGCGTGGAACTTGATGTCGTCCAGGCCTTCGGTGCGGTCGGCGTCGTCGGCCTTGCGCCCCAGGCTCAAGCCCACGAACACGCCCGCATCCAGGTCGGGCGCCAAGGACGTCTTCAAACCCATGGCGGGCAGGCCCATGCGGGGGGTGATGAAGAAATTGCCGGAATGGTAGTTGATGAGCGGCACGGGCAGCGCGCGATATTCGCTGGACCCCTCATAGACCGGAATGGCTCCGACCCCTAATCCTATGCCGTTCGTGGCCTGCGCCTGCGCCGCGCCAGCGCCGCCAAGCACCGCGCCGGCCATCAGGCCTCTTGCTACTATACCCATCCGCATCAGGGCTTCCTTTCGTTCATGACATTGGCCGTGGGCAAGCGCCCCGGGATTGGCCTGCATTGTCCTGATCAACTTTTAAAATTTCTTTAAGACCCCGCCGCGCCGTGCCTGACGGCGCTCTGGAGCGTGCGTGCGTATCCTGCTTGTCGAAGACGACCCCATGCTTGGCGATGCCTTGCGCGCGGGCCTGGCCGAAGATGGGGCCGATGTGGACTGGGCACGCACAATGCCTGAAGCGCAACTGGCGCTGGTGGACCACGGCTATCAAGCCGTGCTGCTGGACCTGGGCTTGCCCGCCGGCAGCGGGCTGACGCTGCTGAAGACGCTGCGCGGCCGGTTCGACACCACCCCCGTACTGATCATCACCGCGCGCGACCGACTCAGCGAACGCATCCAGGGGCTGGACGCGGGCGCCGACGATTACCTGGTCAAGCCGTTTCAACTGGATGAGTTGCTGGCCCGCCTGCGCGCCGTGCTTCGGCGCAGCAGCAACAGCGTGGTGTCCGCGCTGCGTTGCCGCGACGTGGTGCTGGAACCGGCCGGCCGCGTCGTCAAGCGCGGCGGCCAGGAAGTCAGCCTGAGCGCGCATGAGTACCACACGCTGCTGGCGCTGATGCAGCGCATGGGCCACACCGTCAGCCGCGACCAATTGGAAGTGGCGGTCTATGGCAGCAGCGGCACCATCGAAAGCAACACCGTGGCGGTGTACATCCATCAACTGCGGCGCAAGCTGGGCGACGGGCTGATTGAAACGCAGCACGGGCTGGGCTATCGCATGGTGGCGGGCGCCGCGCCATGATCACGCTGCGCCGCCGCTTGGCGGTCACCCTGCTTCTGGCCATGCTGGCCACCTGGCTGATTGTGTTCCTGCTGATCTATATGCAGCAGACGCGCGCCGAAACCGGCATGTTGGACCAAAGCGTGCGCTACGGCGCGCAAAAGGTGCTGCTGTCGCTGCCCACCAGCCTGCTGCAAGCCGAGCCCTTGCACGAAGAAGACCGTTTCGACCTGCCCGCGTCGTCGAGCTTCGACGGCGAAACCTCCAACTTTCAGGTCTGGTCGCTGGCCGACAAGCGGCTTATCGTGCGCTCGCCCACCGCGCCCGATACCCCCATGGTGCAGAGCTTTGAAGACAGCTTCCAGGACGTGATGGTGCATGGCGAACCCTGGCGCGTCTATGCCTTGTCGGATGCGGATGGGCTGGTGCAGGTGCAGTTCGCCAAGTCGGTCGATCAATTGCAGGACGACACCGTGGCGCGCATGTGGAGCGGCCTGTGGTTTTTCACCGCGCTTTTCCTGGCGCTGACGGGCTTGACGTGGCTGGTGATACGCCGCGCCTTCCGCCCCGTGGACCCCGGGCGAGCTGCGGCCTTTCATCGGCGCCATCAACGGCTTGCTGGAACGGCTGTCGGCATCGCTGGACCGGGAACGGCGCTTTCTGGCCGACGCGGCGCACGAACTGCGCACGCCGCTGGCGGCGCTAAGCGCCTATGCCGAGCTGGCCTTGCGCAGCGACACTGAAACGGCGCGCAACCAGGCAGTGGAAAAACTGCGCGACGTGGCGTTGCGCACGTCGCGCCTGGCCGAACAGTTGCTGGAACAAGCGCGCATGCAGGCCCAGGACGAAAGCGAGATCGAGCCCGTGCCGCTGGACCACCTGGTGCAAATGATTGCGCGCGACAGCGAAGTGCTGGCCAATACCAAGCGGCAGCGCATCATCCTGGACACCCACGCCACCTCCCTTCCCGGCAATGTCGACGCGTTGGGGGTGCTGGTGCGCAACCTGCTGGACAACGCTTTGCGCTACACGCCGGAAGGCGGCTGCGTGAAAGTCAGTTGCGGCCCACTGCCGCAAGGCGGCGCGCAACTAAGCGTGGCGGACAACGGACCCGGCATTGCCGTCAGCGAGCGCGAGCGTGTGTTCGACCGTTTCTACCGCGTGCCCGGCGCCATCGAGCGCGGCAGCGGCATCGGTTTGTCGCTGGTGGCGCAGATTGCCGCGTGCCACGGCGCGCGAGTGGAATGGGGGCCGGGACTGGATGGCCGGGGTATAGGAATCACCCTCAATTTCACCGGGATCCGGCCGGCCCTTCGGGTATAGTCTGGAACTCTTCGCTGCCCCCCCAGGAACCCTGCGCCACCATGACCAGCGCCCGCGACCTTGTCTATGCGGAACTTCGCCGCCGGCTGATGTCGGGCGTGTTCCTGCCCGGTGAACGGCTGCGCGAAGAACACATTGCGGCCGAGCTTGCCGTCAGCCGCACGCCGGTGCGCAGCGCCATCGAAAGGCTGGTGGCCGATGGCCTGGTCAAGCGCGAAGGCCGGCGCGGCGCCGAGGTGCTGGGCTGGGTGGACCGCGACATCAACGAGGCGTTCGACTTGCGCCTGCTGCTGGAGCCCTATGCGGCGCGCACCGCCGCCGAACGCGCCACGCCCGAACAGATCGAGCAGCTTGAACAGATCAACCAGCGCATGCTGGACGCGGTGCAGTCGGACGACGCCGACAAGGTGGCGCGCGTGCAGCACTGCAATAACCTCTTTCACCACGCCCTGCTTGACGCGGCGCAATCCGCGCGGGTGCGCAACATGGTGGAAAACCTGCTGGACATGCCGATCATCATCGGCTCGTTCTATTTCTATACACATGACGATATGCTGCGCAGCGTGGAACATCACCGGCAGATCATCGCGGCCCTGCGCGCGCGGGACGCGGCTTGCGCCGAGATCGCCATGCGGTTTCACCTGACGGCCACGCACCTGCTGTTTCGCAGCCAGCGCAAGCCGCCGGCGGACACGTAGGGTTGGCCCCTTTTCCTGAAGTCTTCTATGTATTCGCCCCAGATTCTTGTTGCCCTGTTCGTGCTGCTGCTTGCCGTGGCCATTCCGCTTGCGACCATCGTGGTGCAGTTGTTCCGGCTGGCGCAATGGGCGTCACAAGGCGACCCGGCCACGCGCGGCGAGCCCCCGCGCTTCACCGGGCCGGTGCTGGCGCTGCTGTTCAGCACGCTGGCCGCCAGCGATTTCACGGCGCTTGAGCCGCTGCGCAGCATTGCCGAACACAACCCGGTGCCGCTGGCCGCGCGCGCCTACTTCACCGTGGCGATGCTGGTGCTGGCGGTGCTGTCGTGGGCCTACGGCGGCGCAGTGCTGGACCGGCTGCTGCGCCGCCTGGGGCTGAAGCGGGACTGAAGCCCAGGCCTTCACCCGCTTATTGATCAGGGCCCAGCGCTTACGGCTTCCAGCCCTGCGCCTGCATCCGCGCGTCAATCCACGAGGTGTCCAGCGTGCCGGCGGCAATCTGCGCCATCATCCGTGCTTCGACTTCCATCTTGGCCGTGGCCGCTGCATAGATCGCGTCCACCTGCTCATACGGCACGCACAGCAGGCCGTCTTCATCGCCCAGGATCAGGTCGCCCGGCGTGATCGTCATGCCGTCCAGCGCAATCACCGTATTGATCTCGCCCGGGCCGTCCTTGTAGGGGCCGCGATGCGTGATGCCGGCCGCATACACCGGAAACGAACCCCGACGGATGGCGCCGCAATCGCGGATGGCGCCGTTGATCACAATGCCGGCCAGACCGCGCGTTTGCGCGTAGGTCGTCATGATTTCACCGATGATGGCGTTGGTGAGGTCGCCCCCTGCGTCCACCACCACCACGTCACCCGGCTGGGCCAGTTCCAGCGCCTTGTGCACCAGCAGGTTGTCGCCGGGGCGCGTGCGCACCGTCAGCGCGGGGCCGGCCAGCGAACTGCCGTCGTGCATGGGGCGCAGGCGCGCCCCGCCCGCCGTCATGCGCCACATGCAATCACTGATGTTCGCCACGGGAATGGGGCGGAATTTTTCAACCACATCACTGCTGACCGCACGCGCGCGCGGGTGGATGTCAAAGCCGATCATGGGGTGCTCCAGGTGCTGTCGATGTGGGCTTATTGCTTGGGAATGCCGGCTTCCTGCACGACCTTGCCGAAGATGTCGTGGTCGGTGCGGTGGCGCTTGGCCAGGTCGGCAGGGGTGCCCGCCATGACGCTGTAGCCGGCGGCTTCCAGCTTCTTCACCAGTTCCGGCTTGGCCTGCGATGCGTTCAGCGCCTTGTTCAGCGTGGCCACCACGTCGTCGGGCGTCTTGCCCGGCGCCATCAGCCCCCACCAGATGGTCTGGTTGATGGACTTGAAGCCGCTTTCAGCGAAGGTGGGCACATCGGGCAAGGCGGGCGAGCGGGCGTCCGCCACCACGGCCAGCGCGCGCACCTTGCCGCCACGGATCTGCGGCAACAACGATGCGACGGAACCCGTGTAGAGGTCGATGCGGCCGCTGGCCAGATCGGGAAACGCCTGCGACCAGCCGCGATACGGCACGTGCATCAGTTCCATGCCGGCCGCCTTGCGCCACAGATGGCCGATCAGGTCGCCGCTGCCGCCGATACCGGGAATGCCCAACGACACTTGGCCGGGGCGCGCCTTGGCGGCCTTCACCACGTCGTCCAGGGTCTTGTAGGGCGAATCGGGCACCACCACGAATACGCTGGGTGACGACGCCACCAGGCCGACCGGTTTGAAGTCCTTGAAGGTGTCGTAGCTGAGCTTGTTGTAGAGCCACGGGTTCAGCACGATGTTGTCCGTCTGCGCCATGACCAGCGTGTGGCCGTCCGGCTTGGCGCGCGCGGTGGCGTCCAGCGCCAGGTTGCCGCCCGCGCCCGGCTTGTTTTCCACCACGATGTTCCAGCCGGTGTCCTCTGCGATGGCGGTGCCGATCATGCGGGTCAGCGTGTCGGTGCCGCCGCCGGGCGGAAAGGGCGAGATCAGCGTGATCGGGGCCGAGCCCATATCGGCCGCGCCGGCCGCGGCCGTCGAAACGAGCAGCGTGGTCGCGACCAGCAGTTTTTTCAGGGATGTCATTGTCTTCCTCACTATTTTGTTTGGGATGGTTCGGGCGGCCCTCTTTGGGGCCGGTCCTGGGATCTTGAATACTTAAAAGCTCTGGTCAGGACGTCCGCGCAAGCGGCGTCAGCCAGGCCAGGCGCGCTTCAACCGAATCCGGCACGTTGAACGAGCCGGCCTCGCGCGCCGCTTCGATGCCCTGGGTGGTGCGCGCGAAGAGACGCTCCACGCCATCCAGCACCAAGGGCTGCAAGCCGGCTTGCACCAGTTGTTCGCGGGCTTCGCGCACTTCGGCCAGACGACGCGGCGCATGCAGCACATGCGAGCGCACGAAGGAATCCACGAAGGTGGTGAGCGGCGTGCGGTCGATGTCCGACAGCACCTCGTACAAAGACGCGCGCAGGCCCATGCTTTCAGCGGCCACCATGCATTCGACGGCCAGGCTTTCCATGCCCTTGGTCATGATGCTGCGCAACAGCTTCAGGCGAACCGCATCGCCCGCCTGCCCGGCGATGGCCTGGGCTGGCGCGCCGCAGCCGGCAGTGAACGCCACGACCGCTTCCGCCCCCGTTCCGGCGCAAAGCAGCGGCGTGCGCGCGCCCAACAGCGCGATGGCGCCCATGATGGCAACGTCGGTGTAGGGAATACCGGTCGACGCGGCAACGCTGGCCGCCGCGCGCATGTCCGCTGCGCTGGCCGTGGTGAAGTCGGCATAGGCCGCGTCCTGGCGCAGATGCGGCAAGGCCTGCCGGGCGACGGCAAGCGCGGCGTGCCCGAACACGGCCGAGACCACGATGTCCGCCTCTTGCAGCCAGGGGCCCGGTTCGGCGTACAAGGCGCTGCCGAACGACTGCGCGCGCGCCTGCATCGGGGCGTCTTGCCGCAGTTCGCAGATGCCCACGATCCGGTGGCCACCCGCCACCCAGGCCTCGGCATAGCAACTGCCCACTTCCCCACAACCGATCAATGCGATTTTCATCATCGTAAGTACATTAAAAATACATACGGCGTTATAACGCACGGAAAAGGCCGGAATATACCCGTGTAAACCCGTGGTTTTGAACAATGAAAGTACATTAAAAGTACAAAACAGGCATCAGCACGGCGGTAGGCAATTGCTGGTAGTCTTGCCCCAGCCGCGTGGCCCCGCCGCCGCGCCCGCCTACCCTTATTCCCAAGCGAGTCCTCCATGACCTACCCCCTGTACGACGCCTCCGTTCCCGTCATCAAGCAGATGCTGTCCGCCTTGTCCGACGTGCTGAAGAAGGCCGAAGCGCACGCCACCGCCAAGAACATCGACGCGGCCGCCTACCTGGGCGCGCGCCTGTACCCGGACATGTTCCCGCTGTCGCGCCAGGTGCAGATCGCCACCGACTTCGCCCGTGGCATCACGTCGCGCCTGACCAGCACCGACGTGCCGTCCTGGCCCGAAGGCGAGGCCACGTTTGCCGATCTGCAAGCCTTGATCGCCAAGACGCTGGCGCACGTGGGCGCGTTCATGCCGGAACAGTTCGAGAAAAGCGCCTCGCTGGAAATCGTGCTGCGCCCGGGCACGCCCAAGGAAAAGAAGCTGTCGGGCAGCGCCTATCTGCTGCACTACGGCCTGCCGCAGTTCTTCTTCCACGTCACCACGTCCTACGCGATCCTGCGCCACAACGGCATCGAAGTGGGCAAGCGCGACTACATGGGTACGTACTAAGTTGGCGTGGCGGCCTCCCGCGCATCAGGCGGGGCGGCCGCTGAATGATTCAGGGTTTTCCCTGATCGAATCGGTGTCGATTCTGGTGTCGTCTGTTCGTCGTAGCCATACGACCCACTCACTTTTCAAGGCGGACACACCATGACTACCGGCACCGTGACTTTCCACCGCGTCCTGCGCGCCACCCCCGACCGCGTCTACCGCGCCTTTCTCGAGGCCGACGCCGTCGCCAAATGGCTGCCCCCCTACGGCTTTGTCTGCCAGGTCCATCAACTGGACGCCAAGGTTGGGGGCATCTACAGGATGTCGTTCCGCAATTTCGGGTCGAACCAGATCCACGCCTTCGGCGGCGAATACCTGGAACTGGTGCCCTCGGAAAAGCTGCGCTATTCCGACCGCTTCGACGACCCCAACATGCCGGGCGAGATGATCACCACGGTGACCTTGCGCAAGCTCAGTTGCGGTACCGAAATCGCCATCGAGCAAAGCGGCATCCCCGCCGCCATTCCCACCGAGATGTGCTACCTGGGCTGGCAGGAATCGCTGATGCAGTTGGCGACGCTGGTGGAACCGGACGTGTCGGAGTAAGGCCCGAGGCCCCAAGACCCCGGAAGGGGAACCGCAAAGCGCTACGACCCGCGGCCGCCCTGGAACACCATGGCCGGCCGTACCGCATCGCAGCCCCCTTCCCACTCTTTGCGCATCCGACCCAGGAAGTCGCCGTCGACACGATGTTTTTCGTCGTGCAGCACCTCTTGCATGGCGGTGGCGATGCGGTCAATGACGGCTTCCGGCTGCGCGACGCCGCACACCGTGCGGCCAAACTGCAGCAGCGCCTTACGGGTCGGATACTCCCTTTTCTTGTTCAGCTTCAGCGCCAGGGTGCGATCCGACAGAATGCGCCCGGATTGCGGATCTTCAAAGTCGTACACGCTTGTGGTCACGACGTCGAACAACGGCGCCAAGGCGGCGGGCGCAGCGCCCGGGTGGCGATACAGCAGGCCGAAATTCTTCAGATGTGCATCGCCGTTGCGCACCAGGACCGATAGCGTCACGTAGTCGAAAAAGCGGGCAAGGCTCTCATTGCGGTTCGCGCCGCACAACAGGCCGATCAGTTGCGCAATCGTCTCGTAAGAGCTCAGGTACTTTTCGCGGGCGGTCTTGCGCAACAGCACCGCCATGTCTTCAAACCCCAGTTGCTGGCCGCCATCCAGATCAAAGCGGCGCATCACGAATAGCGATCCATCATTCGACAGCCAGAAGTCCGGCACCCGGATGCCCGCTTTTTTCGCGGCGCTCATGCACAGGAACTCGTTCTGCGCCAGAAAGGCATAGTGCTCGCCGGCGGCTTTCACGATGAGATCAGGCGTGAATGGGGTCGACTTGTCGACGATGGCCTGTCCCGCCACGCCCTCCGCGTCCGGCATCAGGACCTTGGGCTGGAAACCGGAGATTCCGGACGTGAGATAAGCACTGACCAAATGGTCGAAAAGTTCAACGCTGGCCCCGCTGGCCAATAGCGTCGACAACCCGACCTCGGGGCGCAGCGGCGGCATCTCGCGCCCGGGTTCGCGGTATCGCAATCGGCCGATCTGGTTGCTGCCCGTCAACGCCAGAAGACGCATATCGTCCAGCGCCACCGCTTTGCCAAAGCGCTCCCAGAGCTTTTCGTACAGATAGCCCTCGGGGCGGTTCATCGCAAAAATGGGCGGCAATGCGGTGTCGGCATAGCTTTCGGCGCGATGCGGCATGATCAACGACACCTCGCGGTCCTGCTCGGGGTGGGTGTAGTTGAAGACAAACCTGGATTCTTTTTCCAACAAGCCCGACTCGCCTTGCGGGGTGCTGATCTCCAAACGCTTGATCTTGTCGGCCTTACTCATCGTCCAGGCGCTCCACGTCATCGTAGTTGATGCCCGCGGTGTCGATGCGTAGCCCCATGTTCAAGGCGGCAAGCGCTCGCATGATGGCATGCAGGCCGACGTTTTCGCCTTTCTCGATCTGAATGATGAGTTGGCGCGGCACACCCGCGCGCTCGGCCAGCGCAGCCTGGCTGAGCTTGCGCTGCTTGCGTTCACGCTGAAAATTCGCGCCGAACTGCGCGGGGAAAACGGCGGTGGAAAAGTACGGCATAAGCGGCATTCCTGGGCCGTAGCGGCCGGATGATGGCTATACCGTACATCTAGCGAGGGTAAAAATGTACGATAAAACAGACTTTTTTTATTTCTTTTAATCAAATGTCGGCTATTTCGTACAAATCCACCTGCTCTGAGGGTTGACTACCCGCCCCTATTTCCGCCGCCCCGCCTCAACCTGGATCTTCAGTTCCACTTCCGGCTTGAAGCCCATGTCCAGCCCGAAGTCCAGGCCAAAGTCCTTCCGGCTGAATTCCGTGGACACGTCCGCGCCGCAGACCTCGCGCTTTTCCATGGGGTGGTCGATGCACTTGAAGTCGTCGATGTCCAGCTTCACCCGGCGCGTGACGCCGCGCAGGGTCAGGTCACCGGTGGCTTCCTCGGGGCGGTCGCCGTCGAACTTGGTGAAGGTGCCCTTGAACGTGGCGGTGGGGTAGCGAGCGGCGTCGAAGATGTCGGGCGCGACCGCGTGCTTGTTCATTTCATCGTGGCCGAAGTCCACCGAATTGATGTCCACGGTGACTTCAACGGTGCCGGTGCGGGCCTGGCGGTCCAGCACCACCACGCCCTGCGATTTGTTGAACTTGCCGCGCCACGTGGACAGGCCGCCGAAGTGATCGGCTTCGAAGCTGGGATAGGTGTGCGAGGGGTCGATGTCGTAGGTGACCGGCGCGGCGGCGGCGGACAGCGACAGGGCCAGCGCGCTTGCGCCCAGCAGGGTCGGGATCAGCTTCATCAAGGTTCTCCTATTCGGCGTAGCCGGGGTTGCGGCGATCCAGGCGGCGCAGCAGGCCCGGCCAGGCCAGCGACGCCTTGTATGCGCGGTCGGCGGGGGATTCGACGGCGGCGCGCGCCAATACCTCGGGCGGAATGAAGACCAATTCGCCGCCCCCGGCCTGCGCCCGCACCTGCGCCATGCAGGCGGCTTCCAGGCGGTGCATGGCCTGGAACGCTTCGGCCATGGTCTGGCCCACGGTCAACAGGCCGTGATTGCGCAGGATCAGGTAGTTGTTGCTGCCCAGGTCGTGCACCAGGCGCGGTTGCTCTTCGGGGTTCAGCGCCAGGCCTTCGTAGTCGTGGTAGCTAAGCGAACGCAGCGCAATGAAGGCGAACTGCGACAAGGGCAGCAAGCCCGCCTTCTGCGCGGACACGGCCACGCCGTTGATGGAATGCGTGTGCAAAACACACATCGCGTCCTTGCGGGCCGCATGGATACAGCTATGGATGGTGAAGCCGGCGGGGTTGATGTCGTATTCCGAATCCATCACCTTGTTGCCGTGCAGGTCGATCTTGACCAGGCTGGACGCGGTGATCTCGTCGAACATCATGCCGTAGGGGTTGATCAGGAAATGCTCGGTGCCGGGCACCTTGGCGGTGATGTGCGTGAAGATCAGGTCGTCCCACCCGAATAGCGCCACCAGCCGATACAAGGCCGCCAGGTCGGTACGCACCTGCCATTCCGTTGCGCTGACCTGTTCGCGCACGCTGTTGCCTTGCTTGCTTACCGTATCCATCCCATCTCCAGTTTTCGTTTTGAGTGTCTTGAATCTTGGTGGCGATGCCGCCACGGGTCCGCTGAATACTGTATTAGTTTTGGACCGGTTCGGCATAGGGGCCATGCGGCGTCGTCCGTCTGATGCAAACAATTTTCCTGGCCCGCGCCCTCCATCCGCTCTGCCGCCGGGCTTTTCGCTTGCATAATAAAGGCCGCCCCCTCGCCCGGAGACCCGCCATGCCACAAGGCCCCCACCGCCGCCTGTCGGCTTTTTTCCAGTCGCACCTGGAATCGCTGTCTGGCGTGGGTTTGCTGCTGGGCACCCTGTTCTTCGCGGCCTCGCTCACCCCCACGCTGGTTCCCCGCACCCACCTCACGCAGGGCGTGCTGGCGGGCGCCTGCCTTGCGGTGGGTTACGGGCTGGGCGTGTTGTGGCATTGGCTGTGGGCGTATATGGAACTGCCCGAACCCCGGGGCCGCGCGGCGCGCATCGTCAACGCGACGATCACCCTGGCCTGCCTGGCCGTGCTGGTGTTGTTTCTGTGGCGCGCGGCCCATTGGCAGAACACGATCCGCGCGCTGATGGACATGGCGCCCGTGACCAGCGCGCATCCCTTCAAGGTCAGCGCGACCGCCTTGCTGACCTTTGCCGTGCTGCTGGCGCTGGGCCGGCTGTTCAAGCTGGTGACGAGCGCGCTGGCCGCGCAGGTGCGTCGCGTGGTGCCCCGGCGCGTGGCCAACGTGGCGGGTGCGGTCATTGCCATCGTGATCTTCTGGTCGCTGGCCAACAACGTGCTCTTTCGCGCGGCGCTGCATGTGCTGGACGCCTCGTTTCGTGAGTTTGACGCGCTGCTGGAACCCGATCGCCCGCAACCCACCGCCCTGGGCAAGACGGGCGGCCCCGAGTCGCTGATCGGTTGGCAACAACTGGGCCGGGCCGGTCGGGAATTCATTGCGTCGGGTCCCAGCGCGAGCGACATCCGCGCCATCACGGGGCGCGACGCCATGGAGCCGATTCGCGTCTACGTGGGCCTGCCCGGGGCAGACTCCCCCGCCGCCCGCGCCAAGCTGGCGCTGGCCGAAATGAAGCGGGTGGGTGCATTCAATCGGTCTACCTTGGTGGTGGTGACGCCCACCGGCACCGGCTGGATCGACCCCGCTGCGATGGACGCGCTGGAAACCCTGCTGCATGGCGACGTGGCCAGCGTGGCTTTGCAGTATTCCTACCTGTCCAGCCCGCTGTCGCTATTGGCCCAGCCCGAATACGGCTCGGAAGCGGCGCGCGCGCTGTTCGCCGAGGTCTACGGCTACTGGACGACGCTGCCCAAGGCCAGCCGACCCAAGCTGTACCTGCATGGCCTGAGCCTGGGCGCCATGAATTCCGCACGGTCGGCCGAGCTCTTCGAAATGATCGGCGACCCGATCCAGGGCGCGCTCTGGAGCGGCCCGCCCTTTGAAAGCCGCGTGTGGCGCACCATTACCGACGCCCGCAACCCCGGGTCGCCCGCCTGGCTGCCGGAATTTCGTGACGGCGCGTTCGTGCGCTTCATGAACCAGCACGGCTCGCCCGTGCCGGCCGACGCGCCTTGGGGCCCCATGCGCATCGTGTTCCTGCAATACGCCAGCGACGCCATCACCTTCTTCGACTTCCGCGACCTGTACCGCCGCCCCGCCTGGATGTACCCGCCCTACGGCCCCGACGTGTCGCCCGAACTGCGCTGGGTGCCGGTGGTGACCATGCTGCAACTGGCGCTGGACATGTCCGTCAGCACCGAGACGCCCATCGGCTTTGGCCACGTCTACGCGCCGCAACACTATGTGGACGCCTGGCTGGCCGTGACGGGCGCGCCGGACTGGACGCCAGACGCGCTGGCCAGCCTGAAGCGCCACCTGATCGCGCGCGCCCAAGCCGCCATGGACGACCGCAACGACGGCCAAGCGGCATACGAAAATCGCGGGGGATAAGGCCAGTGGACCCGACATGCCAGACGCGCTGACGTCATTCTTTCGCAGCGGCAACATGCTGCGCAGCCGCGACGTCAGCACACGCGTGCTGACCGCCACCCTGGATGTGCCCGCCCCACCGCCCCGGCTCGTGGCCGATTGGCAACGCGAGATCACGTCGCGGCTGATGCTGGACGCGGGCGACGTCGAGCAGATGCCCCTGGCCCGCACGCAAACGCGATGGCCCGAGACCGCCCGCTGCATCCAGGCCATGCGGGACTGGACGCGCGCGCTGGGCTGGCAAGACGTGCTGGCGCACAGCGACATGGCCTTGATGGCCTGCCGGGGCGCGCGCTACCACCACGACGGCGGGCAATATGGCGGCGCGGCTTTCTGCAACCTGTTCCTGAGCGACGACAAGGGGCTGGACGTGCATTTTCCGGGCACGGGACATCGCATCCCGCTGGTGCGCGGCACCGCGCTGGTCTTCGACACCTGCCAGCCCCACGCCGTGGTGCCGCGCAATGGGAGCCGCTTTGATGAAGCGGACTTTCCGGCCGACCAGGACTTGTCGCAATTGTTCCTAAGCTGGGAGCTGCCGATCGACACCCCCGCCGTGGCGCAAACGCTGGGTATACGCTTTGATGTCGCGCCGCAGGCCGCCGCGCGTTGCGATGACGAGCAGGTCTGGGTGAATGGCGCGCGCGCCGAACTGGATCCGGCTTGCGGGCAGTGGCTGGGCTAAGGGTTCGGGCCCCGCTTGCGCCCCTGCTTGCGCCATTGCCGCGGCTTGTATTCAGTGACGCATGTGCGTGCCGGCAACGTCCCTGATTTCCCTCTGCCGCCGCTGCGTGCGCCACGGGCTACGTGTCAGCCGCCGCCGCTATACTTTTCCCCACGCGGTGTTTCCGACCCGCTTTTCCAACCCTAAGTTACTTGCCGCGCAGCGCCCTCGCTGCGCCTTTTTATGCCCGCCTTGATGGACATGCCGCGCCCGCTATCCCGGGCGTTTTTCCGCACCGCCCGCCCCCTCGTTGCCGCCCTCGCCGCCGCGCTCTTTGCCGCCCTGGCCTTGGCTCCCGCTCCGGCACGGGCCGCCCCGCCCACGCTGGCCGAATGCAACGGCATCAAAGACCTGGCTTTCGTCGCCCATCTGGATGACGACCTGCTGTTCATGAACCCCGACATCGCCTCCAACGTCGAGGCGGGCGGCTGCGTGCGCGTCGTCTACCTGACCGCCAGCGACGCCGGTGAAGGCGAACCCTATATGCTGGGTCGCGAACGCGGCGTGCGCGCGGCCTACGCCTACATGGCACACAAGCCCGACGTCTGGAAGGCCGACACCGGCATTGCCGCCGGCCGCCAGATTGCGCGCTTCACCTTGCAAGACAATCCGCGCGTGCAGTTGTGGCACATGCGCTTGAAGGACCCATGGCTGGGCAAGGGTTGGGGCAGCCTGACGCCGCTGAGCCGCACGGAATCCGAACCCGGCCATGACGTCGATACGCTGGGTCCCTATGCCGAAACCTACTCGCGCGAGCAATTGGTCGACACCCTGGCCGAACTGATCCGCCAATATGCGCCAACCACCGTGCGCCATCTGGACGACACCATCGCCGTGCCGTACACGCAATTGTGCTGGCGCTGCGCGGGCCATGGGCACCCCGACCACATCGCCAGCGCAAGGCTGGCGCGCGAGGCCATGCTGCGCGTGCCCGGCAACTATGCCGAAACCGGCTACATCGACTACCCCAGCCAGGAACGCGCCACCAACCTGGCCGATTCCGAAATCGCCAGCAAGTCGGTGATCTTCCAGCACTACGCCTGGAACGACTACCACTATTGCGCCGGCCCCACCGGCTGCAAGGAACCGGCCGGCCCCGCTGCCGCCTGGGTGCAACGCGCCTATTACGTATCGCGCCAGGACATCGCGCCGCAGTTGTACCCGGACGGGCGCGGCGGATTGGTGGTATTTGCGGCGGGAGAAACCAGTGCCGCCGTCAGCCACTGGGACTCTGGCCAACGCCGCTGGCAAAGCCTGGGCGGGCGCACCACCGGCCCGGTGGTCTCGTTTGCCCATGCCGACGGCACGGCCGGCCTGATGGCGCGCGATCCGCTGGGCGGCGTGTGGGCCAACAAGCAACGCCACGACGGCACCTGGCAGGGCTGGCAAGCGCTGGGCGGCCTGCGCGTGACGCAGATTCCGGCCGTGGCGCCGCGCGGCGAAGCCGCCGCCGTGGCGCTGGGCTATGACGGCCTGCTGCACTGGATTGCCCCGTCCGGCATCGATGGCAGTTGGAGCACCTGGCAGGCCCTGCCGGCGCTGGACGGCGTCACCGGCGCACCGGCCGCCGCGCGCGGGGCCGACGGGCGCTACGTGGTCTTCGCCAACACCGCCCAGGGCAAGCTGTTCTACACCCGTCAACTGCCCGCCTCGCAAGGCAAGCAGGCCCCCTGGCAAGCCTGGCGCCCGGTAGCCGCGCCGATCACCGCGGGCGGCCTGGCCGCCATCCGCAACCAGGAAGACCGCGTCGAACTCTATTTCCGCGAACGCGGCGACAACCATCTGACCAAGCTGGTGGAAACCGGCGACACCACCGACCTGAACATGGACTGGAGCCCCCCCACCGACCTGGGCCTGCCCTTCATCGGACGCCCCGCCATCCAGGCCGACGCACGCGGCAACGTGATGCTGGCGCTCTTGGAACGCGCGGGCGGCCCGCTCTGGCTGGTCGAGCGCGGCATACCCATCAAGCTGGACGCCGACGCGGCCTCGCCGCCCGCGCTCAACATCATCGACGGCGTTGTCTATGTCGTGGCCCGCAGCGCGGGCGGCCCGCAACGCTATCAAGTGCTGTCACGCCGCAATGGCGCCTGGGCGGAACGCCTGACGCTGGACGGCGTGCCGGGCAGCGGCGGCGGCCCCTTCGCCGCGATGGCGGCACGCCCGGCCGACCTGCCCAACCTGGGCGCGAATGCCGCAAGCAATACCGTCGTGGTGCGTCCCTCGGCCAACGACAGCGGCACGCTGACGGTGGAACGCATGCCCACGCAGGCATCGCGCACCGCCACGCGCTAGCAGGAAGGGTCCGAAATCCTAAGTGAAATGCCCGCCACGCAGCGCGGCGGCAACCTCGTCCAACACCGGGCCCCATGCGTGGGGCTCGGGTTGGCGAAACAGCCGCATGGACGGATACCAGGGCGTGTCGGCGCGGTGTTGCAGCCAGCGCCAGTCCGGCGCAAACGGCAGCATGACCCACACCGGGCAGCCCAGCGCGCCAGCCAGATGCGCCGGCGCGGAATCAACCGACACCAGCACGTCCAGCAGCGTGATCAAGGCGGCGGTGTCGTCGAAGTCCTGGATGCCATCGCTTGGAGACACCAGCGCCATGCCGGGCGGCGGCATGGCTGCCTGCGCCGCCGCCGGGCCTTTTTGCAGGCTGATGAAGGAGGCCTGCGCTTGAGCCAGTGGCGCCAGGTCGGCCAGGTTCAGGGAACGTTCCGCGTCGTTTGGATGACTGGGCCTGCCGGCCCACACCAGCCCCACCCAGGGCCGCGGCAAGGCCGCCAGGCGCTCGCGCCAGTGCGCCACGCGCAGCGGGTCGGCGCGCAGGTAGGCCGTGCGCACCGGCAGGTCGTTCAGGCGCAGGCCCAGCGCCAGCGGCAGGCTCATCAATTCGCAATGAAAGTCGAACGCGGGCGGCAGCGTGCCCGCCCGAATGATCTGATCATGGCCGCCACCGCGTTCGGCCAGCGCATGGCATTCCGTATTGACCTCCAACACCACCCGCGCCCCGCTGCGCTCTCGCGCCCAGGCCAGCAGCCGCAGAAACTGGAAGGTATCGCCATAGCCTTGTTCGTCATGGATCAGCAGGGTTTTGCCGGGAATGGCCTGCCCTTCCCAACGCGGCTTGTGCATCGGCCGGCCTAGCATCGTGGTATGCGGCATCTGGTAGCGAAAACGGTATTCGCGCCAGCCGGTGTCAAAGTCGCCTTGCTGCAGCGCGACCTCGGCCAGGTCGAAGCGCGCACCGGCATCGGCAGGCGTGGCTTGCACCAGGTTTTCAAGCAGCGCGCGGGCCTCGTCCAGCTTGCCCTGTTTGCGCAATGCCTGCGCCTGTCGTCGCGCCTGTGCCAGAGCTTGCGCCAACTCGGCTTGCGCGGGTGGGCCGGCACGGGTGCCTTCGGCCCCCATCGCCGCAGCGCGCGCAAGCTCGATCTGCCGCAGATTCTGGTGCGCTTGCGGCATCAAGGGGTCGATGTCGATGGCGCGGCGCGCCGTGGCCAAGGCCGCGTCATGTTGGCCATCATCGCTTAAGGCCACCGCCATGTTGCCGAGGGCTTGCGCGTAGTTCGGATTCAGCGCCAGCGCCCGGCCATAGTGCAGAAGCGCCTGCGCGTTGTCGCCCAGACGCTTGCAGGTATTGCCCAGATTGTTGTGCGCCTCGGGGCTGTCGGGCAGGATCGCGGCCACGCGCCGCAGGCAGTCCAGGCTGTCGACCAGTTGGCCAGCCTCTTGCAGGATGATGCCCAGGTTGTTCCAGCCCTGCGCCTCGTCAGGCGCCAACGCCACCGCGCGCCTTGCCGCGCTTTCCGCTTCGGCCAGCGCGCCCTGGCGGCGGCAGATTTCAGCCAGGTTGCCGTGATAGCTGGCGGGCGCAAGCGGCGACCGGCAGGCGACGCGCAGATGCTCGATCGCCACCTTCGGCAAGCCATAGGCGTGGGCCATCAAGCCCAACAGGTGCCGGGCATCGAGTTGGTCCGGCGCCACGTCCAATACCCGCAGACAGAGCTGCTCGGCTTCTGGCGCCTGGCCCGCGTTCCAGTGCGCATACGCCTGGCTCAACGCGGCGGAAACGGTCAATGGCGCAACAGAGGAAGGGGTTTGCTTGGCCAAGATGTCAGCGCCGCGGCGGCGCGCCCGAATCGGAAAAGCTTGATTATCCCCGCAGCGGCACCGAACGTTCGCCATCAGCCGCAGAGCCAGTCCCCGTGCGGCTCGCCGCTTGCGCAAGGGGGGATAAATCGATATCAGCAGGCAAAAACACCACTTTTTCAAGCAAATGCCAGAACGGCAAATACGGTATTAATGACGCGGAATTTTCCCGCCCACTGATAAGCCATTCCCGAAACCTCCTCTGCCCCCCTGATGCGGGCGTCGGACACACGCGCGTTTTTTTCTGACGCGTCGAGGAATGTCCGCCCCCCCTTGGAGGACCGCATTTTGAATCACATTTACCGGCTGGTATGGAATCGTAAATTGCGCGTCTGGCAGGCGGCGTCGGAACTGGCCACGCAATCGCGCGGCGGGCGCTCATCCGCGCAGGGCAATGTCGCGGCGCGCATGCCGCGTTACGCGGCCGGGCTGGCGCTGGCGTTTGGGCTGAGCGGCGTCAGCGCGGCGGTGCAGGCGGCCTGTTCGGTTGTCGACGTCACCGTCACGTGCACGGGCGCGGCCGATCCCGGCGCGCCCGGCTTTGCCAGCAATGCCAACCTGCTTGATGTGACCGTGGAGCTTGGCGCCACGGTCGGCGTTGACCCCACGACCGGCGGCACGGCCATGAGCCTGACCGGCAGCAATATCACCTTGAGCAATGCCGGCCGCATCGACGCCAATCTGCTTGGTGCATCGACGGGCGCCTCGTCTGGGCTGGTGGTGGGCAATGCGTCCGCAAGCACGATCCACATTTCGAACCTGGCGTCGGGCACGCTGGGCGGCGTGGTGGATTCGATAAGCCCGCTGCCCAGCCTGGCCGGTCTGGCGTTGGCCGTGCAGAACGGTACGGGCGGGGTCAGCCATCTGACAAATGCGGGCATCATCCAAAGCTCGCCCAGAGCCGGCATGTCGACGTCAAACGCGGACATGCCGGTGATCGCCGCATATGGCGGCGGCCGCGTGGACTTCGTCAATCAAGGCACGATCACGGGACGGATCGGTTTCCAGGCGACCGGCACGCCGGGCGTGGGCCACAGCTTTGTGAACGCGGGCACCATCCTGGGTGGCGTGTCGCTGGGGCAAGGCGGCAACAACACCTACACGGCAGTGTCGGGTTCGTACCTGGCGCGAGGCACCGGCCTTGCCATCGCAGACTGGTTCGTGGCCGACATACCGGGGCTGAGCTTTGCGCCGCCCGGCACGGTGGATGGCGGCACGGGCGCGGGCGACACGCTGGTGCTGCAAAACGTATTGCCCTCGGCCGGCGTCGGCGTCGGCACCGGCGGCGGCGTCATGTCCATATCGGGCAACACATACATCAACTTTGACGTCTTGCGGGTCAATAGCGGCTCGTGGAACCTGGACGGCGTGTTGCTGAACAGCAGCGGTGTCGCGGAACTGAATGGCGGCCAGGCCAACCTAGCCGACGGCAGTGTGTTGGGCACCGCCGAGATCCGGGCAAACGGCGGCGCCATCGCCCTGGCCATGGGCGGCCAGACGCTTGCCAACAACATCGTGCTGGGCGCCCAGGGCCTGCGCACGACGGGGGCAAACGATTTCACCCTGTCGGGCAACCTGTCCGGCTCGGGCGGCTTGACCAAGGAAGGCGCGGGCACGCTGACGCTGATCGGGACGAATTCCTATACCGGTGTGACGCTCATCAACGCGGGCACCTTGCAGGTTGGTGACGGCGCCGTGTCGGGCAGCATTGCCGGCAACGTGAATATCGCCAGCGGCGCCACACTGGCCTTTGACCGTAGCGACCGCGTGGTGTTCGGCGGTGCGGTGAGCGGCGCGGGCCAATTGCGCCACGCCGGCGCGGGCACGCTGGTGCTGACCGGCCAGAACACTTTTACGGGCAACACCCTGATCGACACGGGCACGCTGCAAGTGGGCGATGGCGGCACCATCGGGTCCATCACCGGCAACATCGCCAACCAGGGCAGCCTGGTCTTCAACCGTTCGGACGACCTCGTCTACGCGGGTGCGATATCCGGCGCGGGCGGCACAAGCAAACTGGGCGCGGGCGCACTGGTCCTGACCGGCGACAGCAGCGCCTACACCGGCATCACGCAGTTGTCGGCGGGCACCTTGCAAGTGGACGGAAAACTGGGCGGCAGCGTGCTGGCGGCAACGGGTACGACGTTGGCCGGCGCGGGCGGCTTGAACAGCGTCACCGTGGGTTCGGGTGCAACGCTGTCGCCGGGCAACGCGACCACGCAGCAGCGCCGCATGACGCTGTCGGGCGACCTGACTTTCCAACCCGGCTCCACGTACCGCGTCACCAGCACGGCCAACGGGCAGAACAGCAGCGTGCAGGTGGCCGGCACCGCCAACCTGGGTGGCTCGGTCGTGCAGGTGGGTGAAAACGGCAACTACGCGGCCTCCACCACCTACACCATCCTGTCCGCGAACAACGGCGTGCAAGGCCGCTTTGACACCGTCTCCAGCAACCTGGCGTTTCTGACGCCGTCGCTGTCCTACGACAGCAATCGGGTTGACCTGGTGGTGAACTTGAAGGACGTGCCCGCGGACGGTGGCGGCTCGCGCCCCATCGAATTCGCCGATGCGGCCGTCACCGGCAACCAGCGATCCGTGGCTGGCGCACTGCAAAGCCTGCCCACCAACAGCGCGCTTTACCGGCACATCCTGAACCTGCCCAACGGCGCGCCACCCGAAGCGTTCGATGCGCTGTCCGGCGAAGCCCACGCCAGCACGGTGTCGGTGCTGCAGAACGTAAGCGGCTCGTTCACGCAAATGCCGATGACGCGCCTGCACGCCAACCTTAACGCTGGCCAGGTTCCCGGCGCGCCCACCGCGCAACTGGGCATGGGCGACGCGGCCTCGTTGCCCCAGTCGGCCGCGCAACCCTTGTGGACCCAGGTCTTCGGCAAATGGACCACGCTGGCGGGCGACAGCAACAGCGCCAAGACGACCCAATCGGACGCCGGCGTCACCATCGGCGGCGACGTGGCCGTGGGCGGGGGCTGGCGCTTGGGTGGCGCGGTCGGCTACGCCAACAGCGACAGCCGCACCCGTGAACGCGCCTCAAGCGCCGAGACCGACAGCTACAGCATCGCGGTATACGGCGGCAAGGCGTTCGATGCGGGTCCGGGCAAGATCAACCTCAGCCTGGGCGCGGCCTACTCCTGGCACGATGTGGACACCCAACGCAGCACCGCCGCCGCCGGACTCGACCAGACCCTGAAAGCCAGCTACGGCGCCAGCACCAGCCAGTTCTTCACTGAACTCGGCTACGCCGCGCCCGTCAACGAGCACCTGACGCTGGAACCCTTCATCGCCGCCAACTACAGTGACCTGCGCACGCGCGGCTTTACGGAATCAGGTGGTGACGCGGCGCTGCGCGGCCAAAGCAGCCGCAACGACATCACCACCACCACGCTGGGGCTGCATGCGCTGACCACGTTCGACAGCGCGGGCGCACGCGGCTACGCGCGCGGCACGCTGGGCTGGCGCCACGCCTTTGGCGACCTGAACCCGGCCAGCGTGCTGGCTTTTGCGCAAGGGGGAGATTCGTTCACGGCAACCGGCACGCCGGTCGCGCGCGATGCGGTGGTGGTGGAACTGGGCGTGGGCATTGCCGTCAGCAAGCGCACCACGGTGGGCGTGAGCTACGGCGGGCAGTTCGGCGACGGCAACCGCCAGAACATCGGCACGCTGGACGTGCGCTACCGCTTCTGATCGACGTGCTAGGCGAGGTGCGGCGCGGGCGCCAGCCGGCGCACGGTTTGCAGTACCTCGGCCGGTTCGGCCGGCTTCTGCAGATACGCCGCATAACCTACACAGGCCGCGCCCACTTCGTGTTCGGGGCGGCCGCTCAGCACCAGCACGGGGGTGTCGCTCAGGTAGGCGTTTTCACGCATGGCGGTCAACAGCGCGCCGCCGTGCATGCCCGGCATGGAGAAATCGGTAATCACCAGGTCCGGGCGCACCGCCAGCATCTGTTGCAGCGCGGTCAGGCCGTCGGTGTGCGTCGTTACCTCGTACCCTTCGCCGCCAAGGAACTCGCTCAACATCTCGATCAGTACGGGCTGATCGTCGACAACAAGAATTTTCGTCATGGTGTTCAATGCCACATGGCGCGGCGTTGGTATGTTTGGTCGCCCGGGCCAGGTCGCCAGCGCCCTTTCAGGAAGGCGCAACGGCTGGGGGCAGAAAAGCACCTGCGTCGCTTCATGGACCTTGGGCGCTTTCAAGCGTACGCGGAAAGCGCAGGACGACGGGCGGTATAAGGCGGAATCCTAGGGCATGCGCGTCGTTCATGTTTGAAGGAATTGTATCGGGACGAAACGGCTCGGCGGGCGCGTCGACACCCCGTGCCAGCACATCAGGACACATCTATGGTTGGATCGCAGGTTCGAATCACCCTGTCGTTGATCGCCCCGACGCTGGTGCTGATCTTCGCCATTACCTTTATTGGCATTTGGTGCGTCTACCGGCGTCGCACCTACCTGTTGCATCTGGCGACCGGCTGCGCGCTGTTTGCCGCGGGCGCGGTGTCACAAATTCTGTATGTGCCGCGCGACTCGGGCGCCAACGCGCTGGTGTCGGGCCTGCTGTACACGGCGGCGGTCTGCGCGGCCACGCAAGGCATCTTGAAACGGGCAGGCCGAGCGCTGCCGTGGCGTGTCTATGCCATCTTCTGCGCGGCCATCATGGTGGCGCTTTGGTACTTCTTCTACGTCGACCGCAACTTGCTGGTGCGCGTGTATGTGCTGAACATCGGCTATGGCGGCTTGCTGTGCGTGGCCGCCCTGCGCATGCGGAAGGCGGCCACGGGCAGGCGGATCGACACCGCGCTGTTTGTCGTCCTGCTGGCGTTCGGCTTGCATTTTTTACCGCGCACCTTATTGAGCATCGGCGCGCACGCGCCCAGCGGGCCGCTGGCTTTCGCCGATTCCCCGTTCTGGCAGTGGCTGCAACTGTCGCTTGCCGTCTTCAGTGTGGGGCTGGCGATTACGCTGTTGCTGGCGATTGCCGCCGACACCATCGAAGAGGTGCGGCATGAAGGCGACAAAGACTGGTTGACCGGCTTGCTGAACCGACGCGGCTTCGAATCGCGCCTGCGGCCCCTTCAACAAGGCGGCCCAGACCCTGCCGCGCTGATCGTCTGCGACGTCGACCATTTCAAGCGCATCAATGACGTGTACGGCCATGGCGGCGGCGATACGGTGCTCAAGGAGGTGGCGCGCGTGCTGGGCCTGTCGGTACGCAAGCGCGACGTGCTGGGGCGGATAGGCGGAGAAGAGTTTGCCGTTTACCTGCCCGCCACCGACTTCCAGGAAGCCTGGCGCTGCGCCGAACGATTGCGCGCCGCCGTGGCCGACACCGTGCGCGCCCCCGACCAGGCCACGCCCGTCACCATGAGCCTGGGCGTGGCCGCCGCGAACGGCGCGGAAAACTGGGAATCGTTGTTCCGCCGCGCGGATGAAAAACTCTACGCCGCCAAGCGCGCGGGCCGCAATCAAGTGGCGGCTTGAGCGGCAAGCCCGCCCCTACCCCAGCGGCGCATCCCGAAACGAACGCTGGTGCGCCGTTCCGCCCGCGGCGCTCAGGTTATAGGCGGTATTGACCAGGCCGATGTGTGAAAACCCTTGCGGAAAATTGCCCACCAGCCGCTTGCGCACCACGTCGTATTCTTCCGCCAGCAGCCCCAGATCATTGCGCAGCGACAGCAGATGGTCGAACAGGCGATGCGCGTCATCCAGCCGGCCCTGCATGATGTAGGCATCGGCCAGCCAGAAGCTGCACGCCAAAAACGCACCTTCATCACCCGCCAGCCCATCGTCGCTGTGCTCCGTGGAATAGCGCAGCAACAAGCCATCGCGCAGCAACTCGCGTTCAATGGCCTGCACCGTACCCGTTACCCGCGGATCGTCCGCCGGCAGGAACCCCACTTGCGGAATCAGCAGCAGGCTGGCGTCCAACGCCGTGCCGCCGCAGTACTGCACGAAGGTGTTGCGCTGCGCGTCGTAGCCACGCGTGCAGATGTCGTGGCGGATCTCGTCGGCCAGCGCGCGCCAGCGGTCCACCGGCCCTTCCAGGCCGAAGCGCTCGCAGGACTTCACGGTGCGGTCCAGCGCCACCCAGCACATCA
The DNA here is from genome assembly GCF_038594925.1 of Achromobacter sp. JD-1. Lineage (NCBI taxonomy): Bacteria > Pseudomonadati > Pseudomonadota > Betaproteobacteria > Burkholderiales > Alcaligenaceae > Achromobacter > Achromobacter sp. JD-1. The sequence continues at coordinate 188,670 of NZ_JBCGCS010000005.1, forward strand.
GCCGCGAATGCGTGAACGCGCGCGTCGGCCCCCGCATTTCCCAGATGCCGTGATCAGGTTGACGCCACAGCTCTTCCAACGGCGTGAGCAACACCTTCTGCATGCGCCACGCCTCGGCCAGCGGCGCCAGTTCCGCCACGCGGGCCGCGTGCAGCGTCTCGATCAATTCGCCATAAACGTCCAACTGCATCTGCCCCGCCGCGCCATTGCCCAGCCGTACCGGCCTGCTGCCCTCGTAACCCGGCAGCCAGGGAATATCGTGTTCCGGCAGCCAGCGTTCCCCCGCAATCCCGTACATGATCTGCAATTGGTTGGGGTGCCCCGCCGCCGCGCGCAACAGCCATTGCCGCCACGCCTCGGCCTCTTCGCGGTAGCCGGCGTTAAGCAGCGCATACAGCGTCAATGCAGAGTCGCGCAGCCAGCAATGCCGGTAGTCCCAGTTGCGGCTGCCGCCCAATTGCTCGGGCAGTGACGTGGTGGGCGCGGCGACAATGCCGCCCGTGGGCTGAAACGTCAGCAGCTTCAGCGTGATCAACGACCTGACGACCGCGTCACGCCGCTGCCCCGGCCCGTTTCCCCAATGGCAGCGCTTGGCCCATTCGTGCCACCACGCAATCGTGCGCTCCATGCTTTCCATGCGATCCGGCACAAAGTGCGGCGTCTTGTGCGATCGGTGGTACGACAAGGTGAACGGCACGGTTTCGCCTTGGCGCACCGTGAAGTCCGACACGGTTTTCATGTCGCGCCCTTGCAGCGGCACGGCCGTGTGCAGTTCGACGGCGTCCGGTCCGGCGATGGCGCTCAGCCCGTAATCGCGGCGCCGCACCCAGGGCACCGCCTGCCCGTAGTTAAAGCGCAGGGTCAGCGCCATGCGCATGTCCACCTGGCCGGACTCGCCTTGCACGATACGCACCACGTCCACGCGCTCTTCGTCGTCGCTAAGCGGCATGAAGTCGTAGACGCGCACCACCCCGCCAGGCGTTTCATGGCGCGTCTCCAGCACGGCGGTGTCGGGCAGATAGCGACGCGTGGTGGTGTGGTCGGCGCCATCGGGCGCAAGCAGCCAGCAGCCGTGGCTGTCGTTACCCAGCAGGGCGGCGAAGCACGCGGGGGAATCAAAATGCGGCAGGCACAGCCAATCTATCGAGCCGTCGCGCGCCACCAGCGCGGCCGACAACATATTGCCGATCAAGCCATAGTCTTCGATGGGTTTGGACATGGCTCAGCCCGCCCCGCGAAATTCGGGATACAGCGTCATGCCGCCGTCAACAAACAAGGTGGACCCCGTGACGTAATCGGAATCGTCGCTGGCCAACCAGGCCACCGCGCGCGCCACGTCCTCGGGTTCGCCAATGCGTCCATACGGAATCAGCTTGAGCAATTCCTTCATGCTGTCGGGCGTGTTCCAGGCGGGTGCATTGATGGGCGTGCGGATGGCGCCCGGCGCTACCGAGTTGACACGGATCTTCATCGGCGCCAGCTCTTGCGCCAGCGACTGCATCAGCAAGGACACACCGCCCTTGGACGCCGCGTAGTTCGACTGGAACGCCCACGGTATGACTTCATGGACCGAACTGATGAAGATGATTTTTCCGGCGGCTTCACCTGCCGGTGGCGGTGGCGTCCGATTCAAGAACATCCGCGCCGCCGCGCGGGCGCACAGAAACTGGCCGGTCAGGTTGGTGTCGATCACCTTCTGCCACTGCGCCAGCGTCATGTCCTGAATGGCGGCGGGCTGTTCAATGCCGGCGTTGTTGACCAGGATGTCCACCGTCTGAAAGTGGTCCGACGCCAGGCGGAACAAATTTTCGACGTCGTCTTCGCGGCTGATGTCGGCCGGGGCCGCAATGGCCTGCCCGCCCGCGCTGACAATCTCTTGCACCACCTCGGCCCCGCGCCGCGCGGAATCTTCATTTGGCCGGTGGTTGACCACCACCCGCGCCCCCGCCGCCCCCAGCGCCAGGGCAATGCCACGCCCGATGCCGGAATTCGCGCCCGTGACGATCGCCACGCGCCCAGACAGATCCACTGCATGCCGCATGTTGTTCTCCGCTGTCGAAGTTCAAGCGGCCAGCTTAGTCCCGGAGCGGCGTGCGGTTCAACCCACTTGTGCACAGCGTAGTGTCGGACGCTAGGCTTCCATCTGGGGATAGGCATCGAACGTTTCCTTCACCAGCTCCCGCAGCCACACAATGGCCGGGTCCTGATGAAAGCGCGGGTGCCAATGCTGGCGCAGCGCGAAGGATGGCAGCGGCAGCGGCGGCTCCAGCACCCTGACGGACCCATAGCCGGCAAAGACATTGCCCAGCTCTTGCGGCACGGTCGCGATCAAATCGGGATGCTGATCTATCAACAGGGGCACCACCAGAAAGTGTGGCGTCGACAAGTAGATGTGGCGCGTGATGCCCTGCTCTTCAATGGCGCTGTCATAGGCTTCCGACGAGCGGCCCGCCAGCGTCACCACAATCTGCGGCATGCGCTGAAATTGCTCCAGCGTCATCACATCGCCCACTTCGGTGTTCTTCACGCTGACCAGCGTCACGAACTTGTGCATGAACAACTGTTGCTGAAACAACCCGGAAGGCGCGGCGCGCAGCGACCCCAGCACCAGATCCACCTCGCCGGAAGCAAGCAGGGGTTCGATCTGCGGCAGCGGAACCTGGCGCGATCGCAGCGTGCAATGCGGCGCCAGCTTGCGCAGCCGTTTGATCAACGGCGGCAGGAACACCAGCTCGCCCATGTCCGTCATGCACAGCGTGAAGGCGCGCCGCGCCACGGCCGGATCGAACTGTGCTTGGGACAGCACCTGCGCCCGTATCGTGGCCATCAGGTCCAGCACCGTGGGCGCCAGGCTTTCGGCCTTGGGCGTGGGCAACATGCCCTGCCCCGTCTTCACAAAAAGCGGATCGTCAAAAAACACACGCAGGCGATTCACCGCATGGCTCATCGCGCTTTGCGACAGGTCCAGTTGTTCCGCCGCGCGCGTCACGCTGCGCTCGCGCAGCAAACTGTCAAAGACGGCCAGCAGATTCAAGTCCAGCTTGTCGTTATGCATGGCATGCATTTCCAGTATTCGAGCAATGACATTGACGCATATTCCGCGCCTGCCTATCTTGATGTCAAGCGCCGCGCAGATCGGCGTTCCCCAACGAGGAGACACACTTTGATATCCCATACACGCCTCATATCCGGGGCGCTGCTGTCTTGCGCCCTGCTCACCTGTCGCCCCGCCCTGGCTGATATCAGCGTGGGCGTCGTACTGTCGTTGACCGGGCCCGCCGCCTCATTGGGTGGCCCCGCCAAGAACGCCATCGACCTGCTGCCGCGCGAACTGGACGGCGAACCCATCCGCTACACCATCCTGGACGATGCGTCCGACACCACCCAGGCCGCGCGGGCTTTCCGGCGGCTGGTCGACGAACACAAGGTTGACGTCATCCTCGGCACCTCAGTCACGCCGTCTACCTTGGCGCTGGTGCCCATCGCGCTGGAAAAACAAGTGCCGCTGCTGAGTCTGGCCGCCAGCGTCAAGATCATCGAGCCGATGGATGCGCAACGGCGCTGGGTGTTCAAGGTGATCCAGAACGAAAATCTGATGGTCGCCACCACCCTTGCCCACATGCAGAAAAACGGGGTCAAGACGCTGGGCTACATCGGCTTTGCCGACGCCTATGGCGATAGCTGGCTGGCCGAGACGCGCAAGCAGGCCGAGCAGGCCGGCATCAAACTGGTCGCCACCGAACGCTATGTGAAGACCGACACCAGCGTGACCGCGCAAACCTTGAAGCTGTTGGGCGCGCGGCCGGATGCCGTCTTGGTGGCCGCGTCGGGCACGCCTGGCGCGCTGCCGCAAAAATCCCTGCGTGAACGCGGGTATCAAGGCGGCATCTACCAAACCTACGGCATCGCCAACCGCGAGTTCCTGCGCATTGCCGGCAAGGACGCCGAAGGCGCCTTGTTCGCCGTGGGGCCGGTGGTTGTGGCCAGCCAGTTGGACGCCGCCAACCCCATTCGCGCCGTGGCCATGGACCTGACCCAGCGCTACGAATCCACCTATGGCAAGGACTCCATGTCGGTATTCGCCGCCAACGCCTGGGACGCCAGCCTGGTACTGCAACGCGCGTTGAAGACGGCGCTGGGCACCGCAAAACCCGGCACGGCTGAATTCCGCTTGGCGTTGCGCGACGCGCTGGAAGGCACGCGCGACACCGTCACGTCGCAAGGCGTTTCCACGATGTCGCCCACCGATCACGTGGGGTACGACGCGCGCGCCGCCGTCATGGTGCAAATCAAGAATGGCGCTTGGCGCTACGTGCAATAGGAGTCACGCGATGTTCATCAAAAACACCTGGTATGTCGCCGCCTGGGACAAGGAAGTAAGCGCCGACGGGCTGTTCGCGCGCACCCTCATCGGCGTTCCCGTGCTTATGTATCGCAACCGCGCGGGCGAGGTCGTGGCGCTGGAAGACCGGTGCTGCCATCGCGGCGCGCCGCTATCCGTCGGGCGACGCGAAGGCGATTGCGTGCGCTGCATGTATCACGGCCTGAAATTCGACGCGACAGGCGCCTGTGTGGAAGCGCCCGCGCAAGCCCGCATTCCGCCGCAGGCGCGGGTACGGACCTTCCCGGTGGTCGAACAGCACCGGTGGATCTGGATCTGGATGGGTGACCCCGAGCGCGCGGACACCTCGCTGATTCCCGACACGCAATGGCTGGATCACCCTGACTGGCGCAGCCAGGACGGCTACATCCACTACGACGTCAACTACCTGCTGATTGCCGACAACCTGCTGGATTTCTCGCATCTGCCCTTCGTGCACCCCACTACCCTGGGCGGCGGCGAAGACTATGCCGCGGTGTCGCCCAAAGTGGAACGCCTGCAGGACGGCGTGCGCATCACGCGCTGGACGATCAACACCGAGGCGCCCGCCTTCGCCGCCAAGGTCAAGGATTGGCCCGGCCGCGTCGACCGTTGGAACATCTATAACTTCACCATTCCGGGCATCCTGGTCATGGACTCGGGCATGGCGCCCACGGGCACCGGCGCGCAGGAAGGCCACCGCGTCGACGCCGCCGAGTTTCGCGGTTGCCAGGCGCTGACCCCGGAGACCGAATCGTCCACGCACTATTTCTTTGCGCACCCGCACAACTTTGCCATCGACCGCCCCGAGGTCACCGCGTCCATCCACCAAAGCGTCGTCACCGCGTTCGACGAAGACCGGGACATCATCACCGCGCAGCAGCGGTCGCTGGCGCTGGCCCCCGACTTCAAGATGGTGCCGCTGTCGATCGACGCCGCCTTGTCGCAATTCCGTTGGGTGGTGTCCCGGCGCGTGGAAGAAGAGCGGCAAGCCGCGCCCGCCGTCATCCCCATCGCCACCGCCCAGGAAGTGGCCTGACATGCGGCCCCTGATCGTCAAGCACATCACGCGCGAGGCGCAAGGCGTTGTGAGCCTGCTGCTGCGTAACGAAGATGGCGCCAACCTGCCCGCCTATGAGGCCGGCGCGCATATTGATGTGGACGTGGGCAAGGGATTGATTCGCCAGTATTCGCTGTGCGGCGACCCCGCCCAGCGCGACCATTACCGCCTGGGCGTGGCCCTGGCGCCGGCGTCCCGGGGCGGTTCGCGCCATATCCACGACGCGCTGCGGGTGGGCGACACCCTGCGCGTGGGCGAGCCCCGCCAACGGTTCGGCCTGCACGCTCAGGCAGCGGCGCATGTATTCATTGCCGGCGGTATCGGCATCACTCCCTTCCTGGGCATGATCCTGGCGTGCGAGCGTCGCGGCGAACCCTGGACCTTGCTGTACTGCGCGCGCAGCCGACAGCACGCGGCCTTCCTGGAAGATCTGGCGCCATACCCGGATCAGGTGCACCTGCATATGGACGACGAGCAGGCCGGCGTGCGCTGTGATGTCGGCGCGTATCTGGAACGGGTTTCGCGCCCCGCGTCGCACGTCTATTGCTGCGGGCCGGCCTCCTTGATGGACGCAGTGGGTCGGGCCTGCGCTGAACGGCATGTGCCCGGGGCGCATTTTCATACCGAGAGATTTTCGGCGCCTGACCTGGCCGGTCGCGCCATGTCCACCGGCGCCACCAACACGGGCGAGCCAGCATCCCACGGTGTCGGTGCCTTCACAATTGTCCTGGCGCGATCAGGCGGCCAATACACCGTACCGGCCGACAAATCGGTGCTTGAAGTGCTGGAAGACGCCGGCATCGCGTGGCCGCATGCGTGCCGCGAAGGGCTATGCGGCAGTTGCGAAGCGGGGGTGCTGTCGGGTGCCGTCGACCATCGCGACTACGTCCTCAGTGATGCGCAACGCGAGGGCGGCGCCTGCATGATGATCTGCGTATCCCGGGCAAGCGGCGTTTTGGAACTGGATATCTAGAGGCAGGCGGACTGCGACAAAATCCTGTTGCGTATTGGTCGCGCCGCGCTACAGTAATGCACCCTCTTCCACCCCGATTTCGGAGCGCCAGCCATGGAATTCGTGATACCCAGTACCGCCGACTTGACGCTGTTCATCAGCGCCGCCCTGGTCTTGCTGGCCATTCCCGGCCCGGCGGTGCTCTACATCATTACCCAGTCGGTAGAACAAGGCCGCAAGGCGGGGCTGGTGTCGGACCTGGGCATCCACACGGCCACGCTGGTGCACGTGTTGGCGGCGGCGCTGGGCTTGTCCGCCCTGCTGGCATCTTCCGCACTGGCGTTCAGCATCGTGAAATACGCGGGCGCGGCATATTTGATCTGGCTTGGATTGAAAAAAATCCTGACGCGTCCCGCTCCCGCCACGTTGGATGCACCGACCAAGTCACGCCGCTATGGCCGCATGTTTCGCGACGGCTTCATCGTCAACCTGCTCAACCCCAAGACGGCCCTGTTCTTCCTGGCGTTCCTGCCGCAGTTCGTGGACGTCAGCCGTGGGCACGTGGCCTCGCAGGTGGTGTTTTTGGGACTGGTGTTTGTCTTGCTGGGCCTGCTCAGCGACGCTTGCTATGCCATGGCAGCCAGCGCGGCGGGCCGCTGGCTGCGCCGCAGCCGCGCCTACCTGCACTTTGAACGTTATGTAGGCGGCGCGATGCTGATTGGCCTGGGCATCACGGCGGCACTGGCGGGCAACAACGGCAAGAAGTAATCGAGACTGCGGACGACGCTAGCTCTCGCGGATCAGCGTCGTCGAAAACTCGTAGCGGCCGGCTGGATGGTGCGAGCAGGACACTTCGACAATATGGCCGGCCTGGTCCTTGTAATGCCGCAGGATGAACAGGCCTGGCGATTCCGACGCCACGTCCAGTTCACGCGCCACGGCCGCAGGCAGCGCGCAGGCGGATATCGTCTGCTCGACGGACGCGATGCGCCTGCCGTAATGCTCTTCGATCAGTTCCGACACCAGGCGGTCGGGATGTTCCCGCGCCAGCTTGCGCACGCCCTTGTAGTGCGCGTCCACGTACAGTTCGGTCCACACGACCGGCGGCTGCCCTTCGGCACCGCGCGTGGATGAGAACTTCAACCACCGAGTGCCCGGCCCCACCCCCAGCCGCACGGCCAGTTCCACATCCACCACCACTTCCTGAATCTGCCGGATGCTGCGCGGCGTGCGCGCGGCCAGTTGCACCAGGTCTTCCAGCGAACGCAGCGACTGGCTGAAACCGGCCTTGGAGCGGGCGGCAATGACCTCCGTGCCGCTGCCCCGACGACGCGCGATCAGGCCCAGGTCCTGCAACTGGCGCAGGGCGGCGCGGACGGTATGGCGGCTGGCCTCGAACTCTTCGGCCAGGGCGTTCTCGGCGGGCAATACCGTGCCCACGGGATAGACCTCGGCCGCGATGCGTCGCGCCAATTCTTCCGAGATACGGGTGTACAGCGTGATGGACATGGCAAGGGGCGAAATGACGACACCCCGCATTCTATCTGCTGCCCCGGCGCCACCCGGCTCTACGGGTAATCCCCGGCGTTGACGTTCCCTTTTGCGCCTGCTTAAATGTACGTACAACTTTTATAGAGCGTACATTTATGCCGGTTTCCGTCCTTGAATCCACCCTGTTCAAAAACATGTTCGGCACCGCCGCGATGCGCGCGGTGTTTGACGACGCCGCCACCGTGCGGCGTTATGTAGAAACGGAAGTGGCGCTGGCCCGCGTGCAAGGCAGGCTGGGCATCATCCCCGTGTCGGCCGCCGATGCCATCGAAGCGCGCGCCGACGCCGCCGCCCTGGACATGGACGAACTTCGCGCCGAAACCGAGATCGTCGGCTACCCCATCCTGCCGCTGGTACACCAGTTGTCGCGCCAGTGCGGCGCGGAGGGCGAATACCTGCATTGGGGCGCGACCACGCAAGACATCATGGACACCGCCACCGTGCTTCAGGTGCGCGATGCCCTGACAATCATCGACGACGATCTGGCGGCACTGGACGGCATTCTGGATGCGCTGGCGTTGCGGTATCGCGATACGCCGATGGCCGGCCGTACCCACTTGCAGCATGCGCTGCCGATCACCTTCGGCTACAAAGCCGCCGTGTGGCTGCTGATGGTGCGCCGCCATCGCGAGCGGCTGGCGCAACTGCGGCCGCGCGTGCTGATCGGCCAGTTTGGCGGCGCGGCAGGCACGCTGGCCTCGCTGGGCGAACAGGGTTTGGCGGTGCATGCGGCATTGATGCAGGAACTGGGCTTGGGCGCCACCCCCATCACCTGGCACGTGGCCCGCGACGGCTTGGCCGAGACCGTGCAATTTCTTGCCCTGGTCGCCGGCTCGCTCGGCAAGATCGCCGTGGACATCATGCTGATGATGACGAACGAACTGGGCGAAGCCTTCGAGCCGTTCGTGAAGGGTCGCGGCGCGTCCAGCACCATGCCTCAAAAGCGCAATCCGATCTCGTGCGAACTGATGTGGAGCGCGTCCAAGACGGTGCGCCAGCATGCCGGCCTGGCGCTGGACGCCATGCTGCAAGACTTTGAACGCGCCACGGGACCGTGGCACATCGAGTGGTCCGCCGTACCGGAAGCCTTTGTGCTGACCGCGGGCGCGCTGCATCAGGCGCGCTTCATGCTGGGCGGGCTGGAAGTGGACACGGCCCGCATGGCAAGCAACCTGGACCTGTCCGGCGGACTGATCGTGGCCGAAGCCGTGATGATGGGCCTGGCCCCGCACATCGGCCGCCAGACCGCGCACGACATCGTGTATGACGCCTGCCGCATCGCCGCCACCACGCGCGGCCGCCTGGCCGATGTGCTGAAAAAAGATGCGCGGGTCACCCAGCGCCTGGCCGACGACGCCATCGAACACCTGTGCGACCCCGCTAATTATCTGGGGGCTGCCCCCAAGATGGTGGACCAGGTGCTGGCCCACCCCTACACCGGGCCAGCCTGAAAGGCAGCCTTTTCTGATTCATAAAAAGACAGCAGCACAACGGAGACAAGTCATGAAGAACTGGATGGCGGCATTGACCGTCGCGGGCGCGTTCGCCTTGCCGATGGGCGCGCAAGCGCAAGACAACTACCCTTCCCGGGCCATTACCTGGATCGTTCCCTTTGCGGCGGGCGGCCCCACCGACGCCATGGCGCGCAACGTGGCGAACCGCGTTGCGCAAGAACTGAAGCAGACCATCCTGGTTGAGAACGTGGGCGGTGCGGGCGGCACCATCGGCGCGGCCAAGGCCGCCAAATCCGCGCCCGACGGCTACACCTTCCTGGTAGGCCATATCGGCTACATGGCGGCGGCGCCGTCCCTCTACGCCCGTTTGCAATACGACCCGGTAAAAGACTTCCAGGCCGTATTCCGCTTTCCCGACACGCCGCTGGTGCTGCTGGTGGGAGAATCGTCGCCCTATAAATCCGTGTCGGACCTGATCGCTTACGGCAAGCAGCATCCCGGCAAGCTCAACTTCAGCAATGCGGGCGTGGGGTCTACGTCGCACCTGGTGGCGGCCATGTTCACCAGCCAGGCCGGCATCACCGTCACCCCTATCGCTTACAAGGGCGCGGGGCCGGCGCTCAACGACCTGATGGGCAATCAAGTGGATGCCATGTTCGACCAGACCAATACGGCGTTGCCGCAGACGCAGGGCGGCAAGGTTCGGGCGCTGGGCCTGACCTCCGCTGAGCGCATGCCGCAGTTTCCGAACGTGCCCACCATGGCGGAAAAAGCGATACCGAACTTCCAGGTGTCCACGTGGTACGGCTTGTATGCGCCCAAGGGCACGCCCGACAAGGTGGTCCAAACGATGTACCAAGCCTGGCAGAAGGCGCTGGCCGACACCACGTTCACCGGAAAGATGGTGGAACAAGGCATCAAGCTGCTGCCTGCCGATCAGTACGCGCCCGCCGCCTTCCAGCAGTTCACCGCCGACGAAGGAAAACGCTGGGCGCAGGTGATCAAGCAAGCCGGCATCACCTTGCAGTAAGGATGAGCCATCATGCGCGTCGTCGCTGCCACGGATATTGAATCGAGTATTGCCGACGCGTTGCAGGCCATCAGCCACACGCATCCGGCGGACTTCGTGCAAGCCCTGAAGGCGGCGCACACGGTCGAAAGCAAGGCGGCGGCCCGCCATGCGCTGCTGCAACTGCTGATCAACAGCAAGCTCAGCGCGCAAGCCCGCCGACCCGTCTGCCAGGACACGGGCGTGGTGCACATCTACGTCAGCATGGGGATGGATGTACGCATCCAGCATGACGGCCCGGGCCCCACGCCCAGCCTGCAAACCATCGTCAACCGAGGCGTCGCCCGCGCCTACGGTTGCGCCACCAACCCACTGCGCGCGTCGATGATTCAAGACCCGCTCGGCGCACGCCGCAACACCCGCGACAACACGCCCGCTGTCCTGCAAGTCGACCTGGTCGAGGGCGAGGAACTACGCTTGACCGTCGTCGCCAAGGGCGGCGGCGGGGATGCCAAGACGCGCTACGCGATGCTCAACCCCAGCGACTCCGTTGCGGATTGGGTGGTGTCGCAATTGCCGGGCATGGGTGCGGGCTGGTGTCCGCCCGGGGTGCTCGGCCTGGGCATCGGCGGCACGCCTGAACAGGCGGTTGCCCTGGCCAAGCGCGCCTTGTTTGCGCCCATCGACATGGCGCAATTGCTGGCGCGCGGCGCCGGCAAGCCCGAGACCGGCAAACCCGACGCCCTTACGCCCGAAGAACAGCTACGCATCGAGGTCTACCAACGGGTCAACGCGCTGGGCATCGGCGCGCAGGGCCTGGGCGGCGACACCACGGTGCTAGACGTGAAGGTCGCCACCGCGCCCTCGCACGCCGCGTTGTTGCCGGTGGCGCTGGTACCCAACTGCGCCGCCACGCGCTTTGTGTCCTTCGACATGCCCGCTGCCGGACCCGCGCGGTTCCCGCCGCCCGACCCAGCAACCTGGGACGGCATCCCGGACGCGCTGCCCACGCAGGAAGGCAGACGGGTAAACCTGGACACCCTCACACAAGCCGAAGTCGCCACCTGGGCGGCCGGTGAAACGCTGTTGCTGTCGGGCAAGCTGTTGACGGGGCGCGACGCCGCCCACAAACGCATGGCCGACCTGCTGAACCAGGGCGCCCCCTTGCCGGTGCCGCTGCGCGGTCGCGCGCTGTACTACGTGGGGCCGGTTGACGCCGTGGCCGGCGAAGCCGTGGGGCCGGCCGGGCCGACCACCGCCACACGCATGGACAAGTTCATGCCGCAACTGCTGGCGGACACCGGACTGCTGGTGACGATAGGCAAAGCGGAACGAGGCCAGGTAGCCATCGACGCCATCAAACAGCATGGCGCCGCATACTTGAGCGCGGTCGGTGGCGCCGCCTATCTGGTGGCGCGGTCCATCACGTCGTCCCGCGTGGTGGCGTTCGCGGACTTGGGCATGGAGGCCATCCACGAATTCGACGTGCGCGACATGCCGGTCACGGTTGCGGTGGATGCCTTGGGCCGAACCACGCATGCGGTCATCCACATTGAGGTGCAGCGGTAAACACTTTGTGGCAGCATGCCGATCCATGCAGCCGGAGCAGGCAGCCGAAGCAGGCAAGCCGCACGGCTCGCGCCCCATCACCACGGAGTGTCACTCGTATGAAACTGAAGGCCTTGACCCTGGGTATTCTGATTGCCGGCGCAGGCGCTACACAGGCGGCGACGGTAAAGGAAGTCTTCAACGGCGCCATGTTGGGCACGGATCAGCGTTACTTTGAGTCGATCGCCGGCGTGCCCCGCGAATCCTCCGGCAAGGACCACGTTTTCGTGGTGCAGAACTGCCAGATCACGGCGACCATCGGCAACGGCAAAGTGTCCGCGCTGCGCATGGAATTGGCCAAGGGTTGCGAGGCCGACCTGCGCAGCTTCATCGGCGAAGATGCGCCCCGCGCCGGGCAGACGATCACCCCTGGCGTATTTGGCCGGGGCCAGCGCTACACGGCCGACTGCCTGACGCAGTGCGGCAACGCGGCGGACCCGTCGGCCTTCGCGCTGTGGACGGCGCCGCGCTCGTCGGGCGGCATGGAAGTCTTGATGGAAATGGTGCTGGCCGGCGACAAGGCACTGGACGCCGCCGACCAATGGGAAGCCCAGATGAAAAAGGCCGTGGGCGAGGACTACGTGCTGAACACCAAGTTCAACTGCGAAACCCGCTTCGACGACGCTGCGGCGGCCGCGTTCAAGGACGTGCCGGTCAACGCCATCACGATCGGCTACGGCTTGCCGACACAACGCTGCCAATAGCGCGCAGCCCATACCGCGCTGCCAAAAAAGTGGTCTGGTGGCACCCCAAAATGTGGCCTGAATAGACCAGCCACCCTCACCCTACACTTTCCGCTTCGCGTCCCGGCCGGCAATCTTTTGGATGCCGGCCGGGTGCCTTTCAAAGTGTGGAGTGATTTCATGAACCCATCGCCGGCCGGCCTGCGCGCCGCCGACTTTTTCTCGCCGACCGTCGCGGCGCTTATTTCCGTGCTGGTGAATTACGGCGGCACGTTCGTGCTGGTGTTCCAGGCGGCCGAACTGGCTGGGTTGACGCCGGGGCAGACCGCTTCGTGGGTATGGGCGGTTTCCGTGGGGGTGGGCGTCACGGGTGCGTGGCTCAGCTTTCGCTACAAGGAACCGATCATCACGGCCTGGTCCACGCCGGGCGTGGCGTTCCTGGCCACGGTGATGCCGTTCACGCCGTATGGCGAAGTCATCGGCGCCTACATCGTTTCCGCGCTGGGCTTCGTGGTGCTGGGGATGTCAGGCGCCTTTGAAAAGCTGGTCCGCCTGATTCCGGGCGGCATCGCGGCGGGGCTGTTGGCGGGCATTCTGCTTCAGTTCGGGGTCAATGCCTTTGGCGGCGCCAGCGTCGACCCGCTGCTGGTGATCGTGCTGGTGATTGCGTACGCGCTGCTAAAGCGGTTCACGTCACGCTTCGCCGTGGTCGGCATACTGGTGATCGGGCTGGCGATGCTGATCCTGCAAGGCCGCATCGACTTTTCCGCCGTCCACCTGAGCCTGGCCACGCCGGTATTCGAGATGCCCCGGTTTTCGCTCAATGCCTTGCTGGGGGTGGCGCTGCCCTTGTTCATCATTACGCTGACGGGTCAATACATGCCCGGCATGCTGGTGCTGCGCAACGACGGCTTCAAGACCAGCGCCAACCCGATTCTGGTGACCACGGGGCTGGGCTCGTTGCTGATGGCTCCGTTTGGCGCGCACGCCTTCAATGTGGCCGCAATCACCGCCGCCATCTGCACGGGTCGCGACGCGCATGAAGATCCGCGCAAACGCTACATCGCGGGCCTGGCGTGCGGCGTGTTTTACATCCTGGTGGGCACGTTCGGCGTCACGCTGGCCACGCTGTTCATGGTGCTGCCCAAGGCGTTCATCACCACGCTGGCCGGGCTTGCTTTGCTGGGGGCCATCGGCGGCAGCCTGGCCAATGCCATGGCCGACGCCCGCACCCGCGAGACCGCGCTCATCACCTTCCTGGCTACCGCCGCGAACGTGACCATGCTGGGCGTAGGCGGTGCGTTCTGGGGGCTGGTGGCCGGCCTGACCGCGCATCTGTTGATCCATGGCGGGCACCGCACGCTGGTCGGCAGCACGGCAAAGCCCTAGGCGCGGCGGGCGGTCAAGACGTTTCGCAATCGCAGCACCGAAGCCTCAATCTCGTGCTCCGCCAGCGACGCATACCCCAACAGCCATCCTTCCAGACGCTCCGCGCCCGCATACAGGCGGCTGATGCCCGGCAGCACCAGGCCGGCGTCGGCCGCTTGCCGGATGGTCTTGGCTTCGGACCATCCCGGCTGCAACAAGCACGGCACCTGTAGTCCGCCCGGCGGCTTCACCGCGGTGGCGATGCCCGCCAGATGCCGGCCAATCGCCTCCAGCATGCATGCCCGGCGCGCCGCATACAGCTTGCGCATCGCGCGCACATGCGCGTTGTAGTGGCCGTCTTCCATGAAGCGCGCCAGCGTCAGTTGCTGTACCTGCGGCGTGTGGCCGTCCATGATGCTGCGCGCACGCGCGAAGGCGCTGACCAACTCGCGCGGCAACGCCATGTATCCCATCCGCAGTCCGGGAAACAGCGTCTTGCTGAAGGTGCCCAGATACAAGGTCCGTTCAAACGGGTCCACCCCCTGCACGCAGGCCGTGGGTACGCCGTCGTAGTGGAATTCGCTGTCGTAGTCGTCTTCGATGATCCACCTGCCGTGGTCATGGGCCCAGTGCGTCAGCATCAGCCGGCGTTCCAGCGACAAGGTGGCGCCCGTGGGATATTGATGCGACGGCGTCACGTAAACGCAACGAGCGCCGCTTTGGTCCTGGCGCAGCAGGTCCATGCGGATGCCTTGGGCGTCCACGTCGATCGGCACAACTCGGGCTTGCGCGGCTTCGAACGCCTTGCGGGCGCCGAAGTAGCCGGGGTTCTCCATCAGGATGGGGCCGTCCGCGTCCACCAGCAATTGCGCGCACAGGTACAGCGCCTGCCGGGTGCTGCTCAACACCAGGATCTGGTCCGCCGACACCCTGGCGCCGCGCTCCAGGTTCAGATAAGCGGCAATCGCGCGGCGCAGTGGTTCCGCGCCTTGCGGGTCGCCATGCAGCAACGCGCTGGCGCGGTGGTCCTTCACGACCTGGCGCTGCAAACGCTCCCAGACATCAGTGGGAAACGTGCGCGTTTCGGGCAGGCCGGTGGCAAACGCCTTGACGGCCTGGTAGTCCGCCACGCCGCCGCTGTCATGGATTCTCTTGCCGCGCTGGCTCAGGCCGGATCCAGCCAGTGCTGCCGGAGTCTGCGCGCCGGCAACGCGACGCGGCGGCATGCGCCGGCCCGCCGCGCCTTGCAGCACCGCGCCCACCGTGTCGGATACGTAGCTGCCCGAGCCTTCGCGCCGGACGATGTAGCCATCACGGTGTAGCTGCACATAGGCGTTCTCGACGGTGTCGCGCGCCACCCCCAGGGACAGCGCCAGCCCGCGCGTGGCGGGCAGCTTCACGCCCGCGCCCAAGGCCCCGTCCAGGATCAACGCGCGTAAGGCCCGCTGGATGCGCTGGTGCAGGTCCAGACGCTGAAACTCGGCGTCGCCCATCCGCATCTTGAGCGTGTCGAGCTCAAACGTTTTTACCGTAGGGTGCGGTCTCGTTGCCATGCCTGGGTGCCAATCGGGGAAAAGGCGTCAACTTTACCCCGCCGCCGGCCATCGGATCATGGCGCAGCGTACTTCCCGCCCTACCGCCCAGCCGGAATCAATCAGGGCGTTACCTGATAACCGCGCTGCTGCATGCAGCTGGCATAGGCGGAAGACGCCTGGCTCGCGTCTTGCCTGTCGTCGCGGCGGTCCTGGCGCTGGCGCGAGCCGCCCACGACCGCGCCGGCCACTGCCGCGTCCTTGGCCTGGTTCTGTCGGTATTCCTGCTTGACGTCGTCGTCCATCCGGTCGTAGGCCTCTTCATGTTGCCGGCCGCGCGCGCCGGCCACCGCCGCGCCCGCCGCCGCGCCTGTCGCGGCGCCCCGGGCACGGCCGCCCGACGGCGTGCTGTCCGCGCTGCTGGTGCCGCCGGCCTGCGCCTGGCACGCGGCGATGTCCTGCTGCATGAGCTCGGCAGACTGCCCTTTCAATGGCGTGACGGTTTGTGCCGTGGCGCTGAAGGCCAGCGTCGAGAGCAGAAAGGCAGCGCAGGGAATGATGGATTTTTTCATTGAAATCTCCACACTTGCGGTGAATAACCCTGGAGTTTTCAATGTAGCCCCGCCTACCGCGCGGGTGCGGGTAGCGGGATACCCAAGATGGGGTATGGAGTATTGGTCGGAAAGCGGCAGCAATTACACAGGCGCTTTCGTCTTGAATGCCATGCGCATCGCACGTCCGGCCAGCTCGAACAAGCTGCGCGCAGCCGGCGTCAGACCCAGCATGTGGATGCACGCATGGACCATGCCGGGCAATCGGTGTGTGTCGGCCGCCACGCCACCCTCCCGCAGGCGTTTCGCATAGGCTTCGCCTTCGTCACGCAAGGGGTCGTACTCGCTGACCAGCACCGTGGCGGCGGGCAAGCCCGCTGCCGTCTGCAACCGCAACGGTGACGCATGAGGCAATGCGCCCTCCGATTCGTTCAGCAGGTAGGTAAACCAGCAGTACCGCATGGTCTCTTCGGCCATGAAAAAATTACGGCCGTAGTCTTGGTAGGACTGCGCGCTGAACGCATAGTCCATCACGGGATAGAACAGCAGTTGATGGGCGACTGCCGGCCCCACCCTGTCGCGCGCCATGATCGCTGCGGCGGCCGCCAGATTGCCGCCCGCGCTGTCTCCGCAAACGGCGATGCGCTGCCTGTCGATGCCCAGCATGTCGGCGTTGACGCTGACCCATTGCAGGCCGGCGTACACGTCTTTGACCGCCACGGAAACCTTGTGCTTGAACGCCAGCCGGTAATCCACCGAGTACACCTTGCAGCGGGTGGCGTTGGCCAAGGCACGACACGGGTTGTCGTACAGATCAAGCGAACTCCGGAACCACCCGCCACCGTGCGCGAACACGATGGCGGGCATGGACTTCTTTTTTCCGCATCCGGCAGGCGTATAGGCTCTGATCCGCAACGGCTGCCCGTCGTGGCACGTCGCCTGCAAATCGGCGACGGCATCCACGGCTTCTGTATCGCCTTGCAGGGCGCGCAGCCTGACTTCGGTCGCGGCGCGGATCTCTTGCAGCACCATCGGCGTGGACAGGCTGGATAGCTTGACCAAGAAAGCGCTGATGTGAGGGTCGACGGCCATGTTCAGGCCTCCCGCAGTGGTTATTGGTCAGTGGCGGCCCCGACCGCATCGCTGTCCTGCGCAAGCAACGCGGTCAGGGCCGACTGACACGTTTCAGGTCAGCGCCATCCCGCCATCCACCCGCAAGACGACGCCGGTAATGAAGCTGCTGTCATCCGACGCCAGGAACAAGGCGGCGCGCGCCAATTCGTCCGGGGTCGCCATCCGTCCCAGCGGAATGGCCGAGGCCATGCCTTGCTCGAAGGCCGCGCGGTCGGCGTCGGCCACGCCCAGCTTTTCCAGGATGGGCGTGTCGGTGGGGCCGGGGCTGAGGACGTTGACGCGGATCTTCCTGCTCTTGAACTCCAATGCCCAGGCGCGCGCAAAGGCTTCGACGGCCGCCTTTGAGCCGGCGTAGACCGCGTGGTGCTCCAGCACCTTGGCGCTGGCGATCGAACTGGTCAGGATGATGCTGCCGCCATCGCACATGACCGGCAACGCCTTGGTCACGCCGAAGAACAGCGCCCGCGTGTTGACGGCGAACTGGCTGTCGTAGCTGTCCACGCTGACCGCCGTGGACGGTTCAATGTGGTTCATGCCGGCGTTGGCCATGTAGATGTCGATGGGGCCAAAGCGTTCATGCACCTGTGCCATCAGGCGGTCGTGCGTGGCCAGGTCGGCCACGTCGCCCACCACGCCGAAGGCGGACGCGCCAAGCGCCGCCACGGCGTGGTCCACCGCGCCTTGCCGCCGCCCCAGAATCGCGACGCGCGCGCCTTGGGCGACAAAGGCCTGGGCCGTGGCAAACCCGATGCCGCTATTGCCGCCCGTGATGACGGCTGTTTTTCCTGCAAGCTTCTTCATGTGTATTCCTTGATTGATATCGACGGGCGGCGTGGCGCTTAGAAGTCCCAGATGACCGGCACCCAGCGATAGGCGTCGCCTTCCACCGCGATGCGGCCGACGGACGGGAACGGCAAGTGCGCTGCCACCAGCAGCCCACGGTTCTGCGCCAACTCTTCGAACAGGCCGATGCGGACGCGAGTCGATTCTTCGGGATCATGTTCAAAACCGTTCTGCCATTCGGGGTGGTCAAAGCCCACCGGAAACATCGCGTCGCCGGCAAAGGTCAGGCGTTCGCCGCCCGACACCAGGTCAACCACGGCGTGCCCGGGCGTGTGGCCGCCCGTGACGCGCACGAAGACGCCCGGCGCAACCTCGTGCTTGTCCTGGAAGATGTGCAGGCGGTCGCGGTATTCGTTGTAGAAAGCGGTGGCGGTGGTCTTGAGCACCGCCGGCACCGGCTGGGGCATGACGGTTTGCGAGAAATCGGGCGAGGTCCAGAAGTCGACTTCAGCCGCCGAAACGTGGATGCGCACGTCGGGGCGCAAACGCCGCTTTACCTCGTCGACCAAGAGGCCGCCCACGTGATCCATGTGCATATGCGTGATGATCACGTCGGTGACCGACTCCAGCGCGATGCCGGCAGACTCCAGGCGTTGCGGAAACATCCCGGCGCGCGGAAAGCCTGGAAACTGTCCGCCCAGGCCGGCGTCGATCAAGATGGTCTGCTTGCCGCTGCGCGCCACCATCACGTTCAAGGGCCAGTCGAACGCGTCGGGCGGCATGAACATATAGTCCAGCCAATTCGCCAGCTCGGCGGGATCGACGTTGGTGGCCATGGTGGCGGTAGGCAGCGGCAGCACGCCGTCGCTGACGACCAGTGCGTCAATATCGCCCACTTGCACGGCGTAGCGGGAAGGGACCAGATCCACGGGTTGGTGGGCGTTGGCTGGTTGGATGTTGTCAGTGGCAAACATGGCAAATCTCCTGAGGGGTGGCCGGGCCGGCCGCAATGAAGAGGGGGGTGATGAACAGCGTGATGAACAGCGGTACAGCACTGCGGCTAAGCACCGCAGTGAAAAGGCCCCGTCGCGCGATCAGGCGCGCAGGAAGGCCAGCAAGTCAGCGTTGATGCGCTCTTGCATCGTGGCGGTCAGGCCGTGCGGCGCGCCGGGGTAATAGATTTCCTTGGCATGCTTGACCAGCCGCGCGGCCTTCTTGGCGGAGTCGTGCAGCGGCACGATCTGGTCGTCTTCGCCGTGCATGAAAAGCGTCGGCACGCTGATCTTTTTCAGGTCTTCCGTGAAGTCCGTTTCAGAAAACGCCTTGACGCATTCATAGGCGTTCTTCTGGCCGCTTTGCATGCTCCACAACCAGAACTGGTCCAGCATGCCCTGCGACACCTTTGCGCTGTCGCGGTTGGCGCCGTAGAAGGGCACGGCCAATTCTTTGTAGAACTGCGAGCGGTCACCGGCCACGCCCTTGCGGATGCCGTCGAACACCTCGATGGGCAGACCTTCGGGGTTGGATGCCGACTTCACCATCACCGGCGGCACCGCGCCGATCAGCACGGCGCGCGCAACGCGCCTGGCGCCATGGCGGCCGATGTAGCGCACCACTTCGCCGCCGCCCGTGGAGTGGCCAACCATCGTGATGTTCTTCACGTCCAGCGCCTCAAGCAGTTGCGCCAGGTCATCGGCATAGGTGTCCATATCGTTGCCGGACGAGGGCTGCGCCGACCGGCCGTGGCCGCGACGGTCATGCGCAATGACGCGAAAACCGTTCTGCGCCAGGAAGTGCATTTGCCCGTCCCAGGCATCCGCGTTCAGCGGCCAGCCGTGCGAGAACGTGACGACCGGGCCGTCGCCCCAGTCCTTGTAGTAAAGCTGCGTGCCGTCCTGGGTGGTGAAGGTATTGGAAGTCATGGATGTGCCCTGGTGGGTTTGCGAATTGCGTTGCGGTTTGCCTTGCGGATTGAGTTGCGAACTGGCTTGCGCGCCAAGCGCGAAAGCGCTGGCCGCCAGCGCCGCGCTGCCGGCAAGCAGCGTGCGGCGGGTGGCGTTGGCGGTGTTGCCGATGTCGTTGTGGGAGTCGTTCATGAATGCCCCTTGGGTGGAAAGAAGATGACGAGGGCATCGTAGGTCTGGCCCTCCAGGCGCGGTAGGTCCTCGACGGGAAGCGCACTGTTGTGCCGCGAGCACCAATGCGCATCGGGGCGGGAATTGTTGTCGCGCGCACAACACCATGCGTCCTTTGCCACGCCTACCGCGTCGCGCGCCGCGTCTCTAGCATGGGGTCCGTCGTTGCATGGGCACGGTTGCGCAAGCGCCTTTGCCGCAACGCCATTCCCTCCACTTCTGATAGAAGGGCGAAAAATCGTGAACACAGAACGTTGCGGCACCTTGACCCTCGCCTCCCATGCCGCCGCATGAGTGGGTCGCGCAGTACGGCGCGCTATTGGTCTTTCTTAACGTGCTGGGCGCGTCGCTGGGTCTGCCGCTGCCCGTCATGCCCACACTGATCGCCGTGGGCGCCTGCCACGCGCTGCAGCCCGCCGGCTTATGGGTGACGGCCATGCCGCTATGCCTGATGCTGGGCGCGGCCGTGGTGGCCGGCGTGCTGGCGGATCTGATCTGGTATGTGGGCGGCGTGCGTTATGGCCCACGCACGCTGAACACGGTGTGCAACCTGACGCTGTCGCGCGATGCCTGCGTCACGAAAACCGAAAAGTTCTTCGGTCGCTGGGGGGTGCGTCTGCTGATCGTGGCGCGCTTCGTGCCCGGGCTGTCGTTGGTGGCCGTGCCGCTTTGCGGCGCGATGGGTGTGCGCTTGCGGTCTTTCATCTGGCACGACTGCGTGGGCGTGGCGCTATGGGCGTCGGTGGGCCTGGTGCTGGGCGCAAGCTTCGCGGCGCAGATCCATCAACTGCTGGCGGCATTGTCGGCGGTGGGTGGCCAGGCGCTGATCGCGCTTGGCGTACTGGCGGCGACGTATCTGGCGTACCGCTACGCACGGCGCGTGCGCCGGTCGCGGGCGCAAGGCAAGCCGCCGATTGGCACGCTCTGACGTGGCGGGCGGACATGACAAACCTGCCCGCGCGCAGCCGCTTCGCGCTTGTCGCCGCTTGCGCGCTGCGGCAAAATACGTGGCTTCACGCCTCCCTTCCCCGGGCGTTGGCTCCCCCCATGACCGACTCCGCGTCCCTCTTCGAGTGTCACCGCCCCCGCCTGTACGCCATCGCCTATCGCATGCTGGGCGCGGTTGCGGAAGCGGAAGACGTGGTGCAGGAAGCGTGGCTGCGTTGGCACGGCGCCGATCGCGACGCGGTGCAGAACGCCGAAGCCTGGCTGGTCACGGCCACCACGCGCTTGTCCATCGACCGCCTGCGCGCCGCCAAGGCTGAACGCGCTAACTACACGGGTGTCTGGCTGCCCGAACCCATGCTGATGGACGCGCCGTCCACCCCCGAACAACTCCACGAGCTGGCCGACGATGTGTCGGTGGCGTTTCTGTTCATGCTGGAACGCTTGTCACCCGACGCCCGCGCGGCCTTCCTGATGCGCGACGTGTTCGACGCCGACTATGAAGACATTGCGCAAACGCTGGACAAGACCCCGGCCGGCGTCCGCCAACTGGTGCGGCGAGCCAGGCTGCAATTGCGCGAGGGCACCCCGCGCGAGACGGTGCCGCGCGCAACGCTGCACCGCCTGCTGCTGACCTTTGCCGACGCCATGCAGCGCAGCGACTTTCACGGCCTGCACGCCTTGTTGAGCGACGACGCCGAACTCATTGGCGACGGCGGCAACAAGGTCACAAGCTTTGCCAGCCTGGTGGGCGGCAAGCGCCTGGCGCAACTGTTCTACGCGGGCAAGCGCCGCTACCGTGATGCCTTGCATGTGGACGTGGTGCAGGTAAACGGAGAATGGACGCTGCTGCGTTTCATTGATGGCCAGCTTGAATCCGTGCAGTCCTACGAGACGGACGGCGAGCGCCTGACGCGGGTGCTGGTGCAACGCAATCCGGACAAGCTCGCGCGCATCGCAGCGGCGCTGGCGCGGCAAGGCTGATCGCCGCCGTCTACGCCAGGGCGGTGTTGCATGCCGGGCAACATGGTGGTCCCTCGCGCGGGCCTACCGCCGCGCGGACGGCACTTCTACGATGGGCTTGTCACACCTCCACCAAGGACACGCCATGTCGAAGATCACGAAGTTCGGGTTGCCGTTTCTCGCCGCCAGCGCATTGCTGAGCCCGCTTGCCCATGCCGCGGCCCCGGCCCACTCCGCCACGCCCGCCGATGCCATCGTCACAGAACTCATGACAAAAGCCCTGCCGGATATTCCCGGCAAGGATGCAGTGATGATCACGGTGGACTATCCGCCCGGCGCGGTCGACCCCGTTCACCGCCACGACGCCTATAGCTTCGTGTACGTGCTGGAAGGCAGCATCGTCATGCAGGTCAAGGGCGGCAAGGAAGTGACGCTGACCCCGGGCCAGACCTTTTTTGAAGGGCCGGACGACATCCACACCGTGGGCCGCAACGCAAGCCAGACCCGGCCGGCCAAGTTCCTGGTGGTGCTGATCAAGAAAAAAGGGGCGCCCATCCTGACCCCTATTCAATAAGGGACTTATCAAACTTTGCGGTACCAGACTGGCTTTCCCTAGAGGGAAGCCAGTTTTTTTTTGCGTTCCGTGTCACAAGATTGCCCCGCGCGCCGTCTTAGCAGTAGGATCAACCAAAATCGCGGCGCCGCCATCATGTCGACACCCTCCCCTGCCATTCCCGCCCCCAATGGACCAGATTCCCTGGCCGACAGCTTCGCCACCAGCTATGCCGGCGTGGTGGCGTTTCTTGCCGTTGCCACCGAAGGCAACTTCGCCAAGGCGGGCGACCGGCTGGGCATCGGTCGCTCGGCCGTCAGTCGCAGCGTGCAGAAGCTGGAAGACCAGTTGGGCACCCGACTGTTCGTGCGCACCACGCGCAGCACCTCGCTGACCACCGAGGGCCAGCGCTTTTACGAGCAATGCCATCCGGGCGTGGCACGCATCATCCAGGCCCTGGACGACATGCGCGAACTACGCGAAGGCCCGCCCTCTGGCCAACTGCGCGTGTGCTCAACGGTGGGCTTTGGCCGCAAAGTCGTTGCGCCGCTGTTGCACGACTTTCGCGAAGCCAACCCGGGCATCTCGTTGGAATTGCTGCTGGATGACGGCCCCACCGATTTCACGACGGACCGCGTTGACGTGTCGTTTCGCAATGGCCGCATGGAAGACAGCCAGGTGATCGCCAAGAAGGTGATACCCATGCAGATGCTGCTGTGCGCGTCGCCCGCCTACGCCGCCGCGCACGGCCTGCCGGGCAGCGTTGACGAGATCGCCGCCCACAACTGCGTTAACTTCCGCCTGGCGTCGGGGCGCGTGTACGAATGGGAATTCAAGGTGGCGGGGCATCTGCGCAAGGTGGCGCCGCCCGCCATGCTGACCTTCAACGACGCCGACCTGGTGTTGCAGTCGGTGCTGGACGGGCACGGCATCGCGCAGATGGCCGCGTATCAAGTCTGCGACCACTTGCGCGCGGGCAGGCTGGTGGCCTGCCTGCCGCAACATGCGCCCGACGACCGTGGCCATTACCTGTGCTTTCTAAGCCGCCAGCATCTGCCGGCGCGCATGCGCGTGTTCATCGACTACATGACCGAACGCATCCGCGCCATGGATCTGCAGATTCTGGACAGCCTGCTGCCCAAACCAGCATAGGCCGCTGACACCCAGGCCCCTATTGGGTCAGGGCCACCACGCTTTCGATGCCGCCCTGGGCCATCTTGGCATACGGACACAAGCGTTCGGTGTTGCGCACCAGTTCTTCGGCCACGTCGCGGGCCACGCCGGGCAGATGGATGTTGACCTCGGCCTTCAGCGCATACAAGCCATCGACCGGGTCGCGACCGAACGACACGGTGGCCGTCACCGACGCTTCCGGCAACGACAGGCCCGAACGTTCGGCCAGCATACTCAGCGCGCCATGAAAGCACGCCGCATAGCCGGCCGCGAACAATTGTTCGGGGTTGGTTCCCCCGCCCTTGCCGCCCAGCTCAACGGGCAAGCGCAGTTCTACAAATAATTCGCCATCATCAGAAATGGCAATGCCCGAGGCGCGGCCATGCGCGGCCTCCCCGCCGCGCACCGTCACACTGGTGGTGTAGAGGGGATGAAAATCCCCTCCCCGGTACTTGTCCAGAAGAGCCTGGGAAGGCGGCCGCAGTTTGCTCATGGTGTTCCTTGTCTCCGCCGCTAGTTTCCGCCGCTAATTTCCGCCGCTGCTTTCCGCTGCTATTTTCTTGCGCCGGAATTTGCACCCGACTGACTGAACCAGGTGTCGAAGTCGATCTTGCCCAGGCGCGGGGTCGATCGTGGCACCAGCGTGTCGTCGTTGAGCAATGCGCCAAAATAGCGCGCGCCCGGGTCCGCCTGCACGCGGCGGGTGTCGCCGATTTTACCCAGGTAGCGCTGCACCAGATCGGCCAGACGCACCTTCTCCGGGCCGGCGATTTCCACCGTACCGTTCACCGGCGCACCCAAGGTGGCGTCGGCCATGGCCAGCGCCACGTCGTCCGACGCAATCGGCTGCACATAGGCGGGCGACAGCCGTATCTCGTTGCCCTGCGCGCCCGACTGCACAATGCCGCCCAGAAACTCGAAGAACTGTGTGCTGTGCACGATGGTGTACGGAATACTCCCCGCTTCAATCAGGTCTTCCTGCGCGATCTTGCCGCGAAAGTACCCGCTTTCCGCCAGACGATGCGTGCCTACCACCGACAGCGCAACGTGATGGCGCACACCAGCCCGCGCTTCGGCCGCCAGCAGGTTGCGCCCCGAGGCCTGAAAGAACGCCAGCACCGCCGCGTCTTCAAATGATGGCGAGTTGGCCACGTCAACCACCGTGTCCACGCCCGCCAGCGCATCATCCAGGCCCTCGCCGGTCACCGTGTTCACGCCCGTGGCGGGCGAAGCCGCAGTGGCCTCATGGCCACGCTCGATAAGCAGTGTGACGAGCTTCGACCCGATCAGGCCGGTACCGCCAATGACTAGGATTTTCATGATGCGTCCTTAGCTGAATATGGCTTTGTCCAGGCCGTAGGCTTTGTCCGCCGAACCGGGCACGGTACGAAAGCCGACGTTCAGGCGGTTCCAGCCATTGATGGCCATGACCGCGAAGCTGAGATCCGTGATTTCTTTTTCGGACAAATCACCGCGCACACGCTCGTAGATCTCGTCGGACACGCCGTGCGCGCCCAGCGTGGTCAGCGCTTCGGTCCAGGCCAGGCAAGCGCGTTCGCGCGGCGAAAACTCGGTGGATTCGCGCCAGATCGCCACATGATGCAGGCGCAGTTCGCGTTCGCCCTGGATCTTGGCTTCTTTCACATGCATGTCCAGGCAAAAGCCGCAGCCGTTGATCTGCGACGCGCGGATCTCGACCAGGCTCAGAATGGACGATTCAATCGCGCTCTTCTTCAAGAGCATGCCGAATTCGACGAACTTCTTGAACAGCTCGGGCGATTGCGCAAAGGCGTTAAGACGTTGACTCATGGTGATTCTCCTGGATAGGTGGGCGTGTTCCGGCTGGGCTCAGCCGGCGATTACGCGTGCTTGAACGACGCCCAAATCGTAGGTCGGCTGACAGCGCAGCAGTAGACCCGGGCAAGGGACCATGGTGTTGCCTGGCGCGCAACAATCAACAGAGGCTTGACTTAGTACTTATCTGATTTTGCGAGGGGCGTACTCCAGGCGGCTTGAAACTTAATAGACTCGATGGCTATCTCGTTTGCTTTGGAGCAAAGGTATGTCCGGACGAGCCATCATTCGAATTGGCGACACGACGAGCCATGGCGGCAGCGTCTTGCAGGGCGTCAATTTTTACAACATCGACGGTCGGGCGGCATCGGGGCTGGGGCACATGGTGAGTTGCCCACAGTGCCAGGGAACATTTCCTATCGTGGAAGGCGTTCCTTCCTTTACGGTAGACGGCATTCAATTGGCGGTCGCGGGCATGCGGACATCTTGCGGCGCCAGGTTGATAGCCAGCCAGGACATAGCCGTTCTTGAAGCCGGACTCGGTGGCGGTGATCGCGCGGGTATCGGGAATGGGAGCATGTCGAACAGCCTGTACAGCAATGACCATCTCCCATCAACGACTACGCATCGCGCTACCTGCCGTCACGTCGACACGGCTATTGCCCTTGCCGAATATATCGTCCGAGAAATGAAGACCAATCCCTTCTCCATCGAAGGAAGGAAAATCGCTGCGGCCAACAGCGCCGATCCCGACGCGCGAACCGCCGAATGGCAAAAGTTTCCTTGGCACGAAAAGTTGGGTGGAAGGCCGGACTTTCGCGCCGCCGCCATGGGCCAAAAGGCGGCCGCCTACGCCATGTGGGCCGAGCGCGTTGGCCCCAATCGGCCCTGGGACCACAAGCCACTCCTACGCCAGAGGCTGGGAACAGAGGGCTTGAATCGCGGTTGGCACAAGTTTGGCGATTTTGACTACTACTACGATATTTGGTCCAACATTCACTACGGTTACGTAGGCGTGGCGCTTGGATTCAGCCAGGCCGAGTTGCTTAATGGCGCTGGGTTGGCGCAGGCGCTCTTTGATTCCTATCAGTCAGCGAAGGATGGAAGGCTTCCTCGGATGCAACACCATCCGGGAAACGGCCCGTGGCCTGCCAATGCGGACGATGCGTCCGACCACATTTCCATCAAACTTGGCTGCGACCTATACGCCGCTGCAAAACCTCACGAGCTAGATACTGCGACCTTGCTGCAATGGATTGCCTCTGTACCCTTGCCCTGGGGCGTGGAAAATTATTCAGCGAAGGAATTCCATGACTGCAATCGTTGAACGAAGGCCACAATGCGCTTCCTGTTGACCTGCCTCGGCGTTGTTTGCGCAATCGTGGCGGGGTTGTGGGCAAGTGTCGCGCTATGGGGGGCTTTTTCTCCCGTCGTGCTGCTGCATTATTCAAAGGATGGTCAGGCCCCGCTCAGTGTCTTTTTCAATGACAACGACGACACGTTGAAGCTCGGCATGGCCCCCGGTCAAACCTTGATGTTTCGTACCGCGATGTTCCCGGCACCAGACATGTGGATCTTGATTACTTTTCCCGGTGCAAGCTCTGACCACATCGAGCTCACGAAACCGTTTAGCAGGGTTGATGTATTCATTGGTGCCGGGGCACTGATCGAACGAACAGAGAAGGATGAGCGGTTTTTTGCGCGCGTCTGGCCGGCAATACCCAACGACGCCCGATAAGTCGAAAGCCTTCACATCGACTTGATTCCATCTTGCCTCCCCCCCACAATATCCCGCTAGAATGCGCGACATCATGCGCGCAACTTCGTCTTCTCTGACTCGCGGCAACGCCGGCCTTTGGCTGGTGTTGATGCTGTTTGCGCTGAAGGCGATTGTGCCGCAGGGCTTCATGCCTGCTACCCATCAGAGCGGCACGCTGATTCAGTTGTGTTCCGCTGCCGGCCCCATCTGGGTGCAGGGGCCGTCAAAGCCAGACCAGGCGCCCGACGAACGGCATGCGGCGCAAGCCGCCACGTGTCCGGTGGGCATGGCGCTTGCCGCCGTGGCGCTGCCGCCCTCGCCTGTCTTGTTGGTGGCGATGGTGGCCGTGATGGTGCATCCGCAGGCGGCACGCGCGCCGCCCGCATCCATTCATCCTTCGCTTGTTGGGGCGCCGCTGGGCGCGCGTGCCCCGCCTCTCGTCTCGGTATTTAGCTGATTCCCTTGCCGCCTTCGCGCGGCCTGTCTTCGCTTACCGAGAAATCTCATGACTTTTTCTTCCGCCAGGGCGCGCCGCGCCCTGAAGCGGCGCGTGGCCATTCGCTTCGCCATTCGCTTCGCCAATCGCTTCGCCAATCGCGCCACCAAGCGCGTGGCCATGGGCATGGCTACCTGCAGCGCGCTTGCCCTCACATCCGTACTGCACGCGCAACCCGCCCCCGTCGCCACCCTGCCCGCGATTTCCGTGTCGGGCGATGCGCCGTCACCCACCTTGCTGGAACCCACCACCACCGGCAACCTGTTGGGCCTGACGCCGTTCGAGACCCCCGCCAGCATCGAGATCATCAGCAACGAGCAGTTGCGCGCGCGGGGCGCCACTACCGTCACCGATGCCATCACCCAGGCGGCGGGCATCAGCGCCATGCGCCATCCGGGTAACGGCGGGTCGTCGCTGTCGTCGCGCGGGTTCACCGATTCCAATTCGGTTGCCCAGTTGTATGACGGCGTGCGCCAGTACGGCGGCGTGGGCCAGACCTTCATGTATGACCCCTGGGCCGTGGACCGCATTGAAGTGCTGCGCGGCCCCGCGTCGGTGTTGTACGGCGAAGGCGCCATCGGCGGCGTGGTGAACGTGATCCCGAAGAAACCCACGCGCGGTCCCATTGAAAACGAGCTGATGACGACCATCGGCACGCACGACACCCAGCGTTTCGGGTTTGGCAGCGGCGGTGCGCTGGATGACAAGTGGTCGTACCGGCTGGACATCAGCGGCAACCACACGGATTCCGGGATCAGCCTGGGGGACTCGCGCGACGCCGCCGTCACCGCTGCCTTGCGCCTGGACGTATCGCCCGAGCTGAACTTCACGCTGACGCAAGCCTATGCATGGCAGGAACCCACCCGCTACTTCGGCACGCCCCTGGTCGACGGCACGATGAATTACGGCCTGGCCAGGCAAAACTACAACGTGGCCGACAGCAAGATCATCTACCGCGACAGCCGCACGGAACTGAAGGCGGAATGGTCGCCCAACGCCGCCACCACGGTAAGAAGCCGCGTCTATTACATCGGCAGCAATCGCGACTACCGCAACGCCGAAAACTACACCTGGCTGCCGGGCAACCTGATCGAACGCAGCGGCTACACCGAGATTGGCCACGACCAGGAACAGACGGGCACCGTCACAGATGCCGCCTTCGACGGGCATCTGTTCGGCCTGGCCAACAAGGTGGCGGTGGGCTTCGAGCTGAACCGCGCGTCGCTCAAGCACACCAATAATTCGCCTTACTCCGGCACGTCGGTGGTGGATGCCTATGACGTGGACCACGGCCGCTTCATCAACGTCGCCGGCACCACGCCGCGCTACCGCAACACGGCCAGCCAGTACGCGCTGTTTGCCGAAGACAGGTTGATGCTCAATAGCCGCTGGTCGCTGCTGGCGGGGCTGCGCTACGACCATATCGACTTGAAGCGGCGTGATCTGGTGGCCGACGAAACCGCTTATCGCACCACGTTCAGCAATGTCGGCTGGCGGGTAGGCACGGTGTACGACGTGCTGCCCACCGTGTCCGTTTACGCGCAATACGCCGAGGCCGCCGACCCCATCGGCAGCCTGCTCTTGCTGTCGCCCGCCAACAAGAACTACGAACTGTCGCAGGGCAAGCAGGTGGAGATCGGCGTGAAGCAGACGTTCTGGGACAACAAGGGCCAATGGACCCTGGCGGCCTATCACATCAAGAAGAACAACCTGGTCACGCGCGACCCCAACGACCCGGCGCTGCGCATCCAGGTGGGCGAACAATCGTCGCGCGGGGTCGAGGCCACGCTGGGCGTGGAACTGACGCCCGCCTGGCGGCTAGACCTGAACGCCGTGGCGCTGCGCGCCCGCTACGACGACTTCAACGAATCGGTGGGCGGCGTTGCCGTGTCGCGCAACGGCAACGTACCGACGGACGTGCCCGAGCGCGTGGCCAATGCCTGGCTCAGCTGGAAGTTTGCGCCGCAGTGGACCGCCAGCGCCGGCGTGCGCTACGTGGGCAAGCGCTATGCGGATGCAGCCAACCGATTGGAGATGGCGGGCTACACCACCACCAACCTGGCGCTGCAATGGGAACCTCGACGCGACCTGAGCCTGGCTCTGCGCGCGTTCAA
Organism: Achromobacter sp. JD-1; assembly: GCF_038594925.1. NCBI lineage: Bacteria > Pseudomonadati > Pseudomonadota > Betaproteobacteria > Burkholderiales > Alcaligenaceae > Achromobacter > Achromobacter sp. JD-1. The sequence continues at coordinate 218,647 of NZ_JBCGCS010000005.1, forward strand.
TGTGTTTGACCGCCAGTACGCCGAAACGGCCTACTACAACCAGACGCAATGGCTGGTGGGCGAGGGCCGCCGCGTGGAGCTCAGCGCGAATTACCGGTTCTGATCGGAAGCCTGGCCTGACAGGGCGGCGGGCGGCATCAGCAGCAAGCGGGTTGCTGCCCGCTGCCCGCTGTCCGCTGTCCGCGCTGTCACGGCAATCTGATACGATCCCCGCGTTATCCGCCTGCGTCCCCTCGTGCACGCATCGACCCATCATGCAAGAAGACGCACCGGCCCAGTGCTGGGCCTTGATCATCGATGATCATCCGCTGTTTCGCGCCGGGCTGCGCTTATCGCTTGGCGAGGTGGCGCGCCTGCGTGATATCCGGGAAGTGGACGCGATTCAGCAGGCCTTGCGACAACCCTGCCAGGAGCCCGGGCTGATCCTGTTGGACGTATGCCTGCCCGGTTTGAATGGGCTGGACGGCATCAGCCTGTTGCGCCGGCACTTTCCTCGGGCCGCCATTCTGGTGCTGTCCAGCATGGATCAGAACGAGGGCCGCGCCCTGGCGCAACAACGGCAGGCAGACGGTTTTCTAAGCAAGTCGGCACATCCGGATCAAATCGTCCATACCGTCAATGCGTTGCTGGATGGTCGTTCGTGCTGGGCGTCGCCCACCACCGACCCCGCGCCCACCGTGCATCTGACGCCACGCCAATTGGAAGTGCTGGAACGGGTGGGCGAAGGCCAGACCAATAAAGTCATTGCCCGCGCCCTGGGCTTATCGGAAAACACCGTGCGCGTACACGTGTCAGCCATTCTCGACGCGCTGGGCGCCGGCCGGCGCACCGAGGCCGTCACGCGCGCAAGGCGTCTTGGCCTGATCCGTTGAAGGGGCCGGCATCGCTTGCGCCGCGCCGTCCGGGGTATCCGGCTGCGCGCCAGCACGGCGAGCCACCAGGTTGCGCGCGCCCGCGTGGCCGCGCTCGGCCGCCGCCAACACCAGGTCATCCACGATCAGCGCGTGCCCGTCCTGGCCTTCATGCCTGGCCAGGCGAAACAGAGCGTCCGCGTTGCCGCCAAACGCCGCCTGCCGCAATGCGAACAGCTTGGCATCCTGGCGTCCGGGAACCTTACGGGCGCGAAACTGGCTGATGTCCACGCCCTGCTCGGCCAATGCCTGGATGGCCGCTTCATGTCCGGCGCGAGCGGCCCGGCGATAGAAGACCAAGGCAGCATCCGGGTCCGGCTCCACGGCGTAACCGTGGGCAAAGAAGGTGGCAACGCGGAACATCGCTTCGGGATCGCCCATCACGCCGCTTTGCATCACCACCTTGAACAGCGTGTCCGTCGGAGTCGCCCGGCCAAGCGCTCCCAGACGCTCGACGCCCAGCGCGGCCGCCGCGTCCCCTTGCGCGGCGGCTTGTCGGAACCACGCCCCCGCGCGCGCGGGGTCAACGGGAACGAAGACGCCAACTTCGTGAAAGCGGCCTATCCAGTACTGATCGCGCGCCTGCCCGCGTTGGGCGCTGTTCAGAATGGCCGCATAGTTGCGACCATCGTCCGGCAGCGGCGCGGTCGGCATCGCGCTCGGTGTGACCGTCGCGCAAGCCTGGGGTTGGGCAACGGCCACGCTCGCCACCAAGGTAGCTGACACCAGGCCGGCAAGGCCCAGCACGCGGCGGCTGGCGCGGCTGATGCGCCCCATCAAGCGCCCGGCCGTCGATGGCCGCAAGCGGAGTTCTGGACGCGTCATGCCCGCTCCACGCGTTACCACGCCACCTGCCTGCCCAGCTTTGCCGCGGCGTCGGCGCTGCGATGCCGCCACGCCAATTCATACCAGTCATTCGCCAGGGCGGCGTTTGGCGGGGTGTAGCGGCCGCGCTCGTAAAGCGAGCCGATGCGGAACATGGCCTGAGCGTTGCCACGTTTGGCTGACCCTTCATAGATCATGACGATCTGGCGGTCCGTCAAGGCTTCGGCGCCCAGGCCAGGGTGGTCGGCCGGCGATAGCGTGCCGGACTCAAAACCGTGCGCAACACGCACCAGCGCGTCCAGATCGCCCGCAATCGCCGCCTTGACGGTGTAGTGCAAGGCCTTGCGCGCAGCCTCCGCCTTCGCGGTACCCGGCTTCGCATCCACCTCGGGCCCGAAAGGCTCTCTTGCCAGCCGCCGCATCGCCGGCAGGTAGCCGCGCTCGGCGGCGCGCTCATAGCCCTGCATTGCCTTGGGCAGGTCTATCTCGGTGCCGTAGCCTTTCTCCCGAAAATATGCCAGCGCATACTCGGCCAGCACATCGCCCTTGGCCGCTGCACGCACGAACCAACGCACTCCCAGGGCAGCGTCGTATTTGACCCCCTTGCCAATGCCGGGGAAGTACCCCAACGCATACGCGGCCTCTGCCACTCCCGGCTCATCGGCATTGGAAGTGGCCGCGCGTTCCAGATAGGCCAGCGCGGGCGTATACGCCCCGTCCGAAGGAAGCTTGAGCATGCGGTCCATGAACACCTGGATCAGGCCGGTGACGTTGCCTTGCGCGGCCGCGCGCTCAAACCACATCAGCGCCGCCTTGTCGTCACGCGGCACGCCGTATCCACCCGTGGCCAGTTGAAGCCCGTACCACGCCTGTGCTTGCGGCAAGCCCGCCTGCGCCAGCGCAATCAGGGTGGCGCGGGCATCGGCTGCGCCTGCCGAGGCGGGCATGACAATGTCACGCACCGCGATGCGGTAGCGCGCCACCTTGTCGCCCGCGCGGGCGGCCGCGGTCAGCGATGCCAGTTCGGCGTCGGGAATGTCGGCATCGCGGCGCCATGTATTGCGGCTGAAGCGCGGCGCTTCCAGAGCTGGGGATGTGCCGGGTCGCACCGAAATATCGGTGGGCGCAAGCGTCAGCAAGGACGCCTGCGTCGGGTTCGCGGCGGACTGGCGCGATGGGGGTTCGGCCGCCGCCACGGCCACAGCCAGGGCCAGAACCGCACCCAACGCCGCCCGGCGGATGTTATTGCCCGTCATCATGGGACCGCAGCCATTTGATGGCGCCATCGTGACCACGTTCGGCGGCCGCCTTGAACATATCCGTGCGCGTTCCTACATATTCGGACCGCTGCGCCATCGCGAACAAGGCGTCGGCATTGCCCCCGTAGGCGGCCTGCTTCAGTGCGTACTCCTTCGCGGAATCGTCTCCTGGGGGGGTGCGCTCGCGATACGACGTCGATTCTCCGACCAGTTGGCGCAGCGTGGCGATTGCATCGGCATGGCCAGCCTGCGCCGCCTTTTTGTAGTGTTGGATCGCCAAGGATTCGCTGGCGTGCACCCCGTATCCGACCTCGCGAAACGTACCCATTCGGAAATTGGCTTCAATATCGCCCAGCGCCGCGCGATATTCCACCACGTCGGCCAGCGAACTGCTCGGAGGCTTGGTACCCGGTTTGCCCAGGCGCGCAAGCGCGGCCCGCCCCTGCTTGCTGCCGCGTTCGGCCGCCTTCCGATACCACTGCCCCGCGCGGGCCGGATCAATCGGCACGAATTCGCCACGTTCAAAGATCTGGCCCAATTGCACCATGGCATTGACGCTGCCTTTCTCGGCGCGATTCACTTGCGAGCGATAGTAGACCGCGTCCTTGGGCGGCGCCTCGGTGGACGCGGCCGACAAATCGTCTATGTCGAAGAACGCCAATGCTGTCGGCGGACTTGCCACAGCCATCAAACACGCCAGCAACGGCGGCAAATATCTTTTCATTTATTCTTGCTCCCTTGATCGGCGCCTGCTTGCAGGCTCACCGCCCCGCCTACGGCCCTGCTCACTTTCCTGCGCGCAAGGCTAAACAGGCCGACGACCGGTGTCCATAACACATTAAGACTATGCGCCCGTGCGCGGCGCCAGCACCTCGCCGATGGCGGCGCGCAGCTTGCGGCTGCTGACGGGTTTGTGCAGCAACGCCGCGCCCGTGGCCTGCGCTTCACGCAGGCGATCAGGCGCCGCGTCGCCGGTGATGATGATGGCGGGCACGTTGCGGTTGAACCGCGCATTCAGCGCGGCGATCAGATCCACACCGGTATGCCCTTGGCGCAGCCGGTAATCCACAATCAACAGGCCAGGCGGCTCCGTCAACAAGGGCTGCGCCTGCGACCAGGATTCAGCGGCAATGCACTCGCACCCCCATGCCTGAAACAGGTCGCGCATTGCCCGCACGATGTCCTCGTCATCATCCACCACCAGCACGCGCATTCCCTCCAACGCGCCATCGTCGCCACCTGGGTCGACAGCCTCGTCGATGTCGCTGCCACCCGCTGACGGCAGCAGCACGCGGAACATTGATCCACGCCCAAGACGAGACGTCAGCAGCAAGGGCAGTTCCATGGTCTGGCACAAGCGCTTCGCAATGGCCAGGCCCAGGCCAAGCCCGCGGCGGCGGTCGCGCTCGGGGTTGCCGATCTGAACGAACTCCTGAAACACCCTGTCCCGGTCCTCGGGCGCAATGCCGATGCCGGTATCCCATACCTCCAGGCTCACCTGCCTGCCCCGTCGGCGGCAGGCAATCAACACGCCGCCTGTCGTCGTGTAGCGCAGTGCATTGCTGATCAGGTTGCGCAGAACCAGCTCGGTCAGCGCCGGATCCGCGTGCACGGCCAGCGGCGTATCGCGGCTGCGGTAGACCAGGCCCTTGGCGTCAGCCATCGGTCCGAACTCCCTTTCCAGCCGGGACAACAGGTCTTGCAAGGCGAACGCGCGCTTGCGGGGATGCACCACCCCGGCCTCCAGACGCGAATAATCCAACAGCATATTCAGCATGTCCCCGGCCGAGGCCGACACCGCTTGCGCACTGTCCAGCAGCGCTTGCTGCCTGGCCGCGAGCGGTTCCCGCGCAAGCAGATCCAGGAACAAGCCGAGCGCATGCAGAGGTTGCCGCAGATCGTGGCTGGCGGCGGCCAGGAAGCTTGACTTGGCGTGGTTGGCCGCCACCGCATCCGCGCGCGCCTGTTCGCGTTGCAGAGATTCCAAACGCAAGCGCTCCACCAGTTCGACGTTGGAAAACTGTAGTTCCAGGCTATGCCTGGCGGCCTGCTGCGCCCCCGCGGCGAACGCGGTCATGCACACCAGGTAAATCAGGCACAGCACGCCCAGGGCAAGAAGCAAAGGCGATGCGCTGAGGGCGCAAGCGATCGTCAGCGGCAGCAAGGCCGGGTAGATATAGGCACAAAACAAGGGCATGCACGAAGACGTGATGGCATACGTGCCGGCGCCATGCGTGATGATGCTGACCATGATCAGCAATAGCGGAATAGGCTCGGCGGGATTCAGCACCAGCAAGGGAAGCACGCCCCACACCAAGCCCGCGCTGATAAAGACGCCGGCCAGCGTGGTGAACCACGTGGCCGCTCGTAATGGGCGCGACCGCATGCGCCGCAACACGGCAATGGTCACCACGTTGAGCGTCCAGCTGCAGGCCAGCCACACATAGCCGATGGGGTTGCCAAACAGCATATGCAGCACAACAGCGGCTAGCAACCCCAGGGCGCTTGCCCCCACGATGCCGCCGCCCAACAGATGATCGACGATCAGCTTGGCCTGCTCATTGAACAACCTGTCCGCCGGTAACCGCCAGGGATGAACCAACTTGCGCGTCGCAGCGCCGATTGCGGACATTCGCTCTCCTGAATCCTCGCATTCCGGCCCAGACTGTACCCGCACCGGCTTGCTGGCGGCACCCGGGATATTACGGTGGCGCATCCGCGATCAATCGACCCTAGCTACCGATAAAACGCCCCCGGCGACACGCCGAAGTGCTTCTTGAACATGGCCGCGAACGCGCTCTGGCTGGTGTAGCCATGTTCCAGCGCCACGTCCACCACCCGCGCGCCACCTGCCAGGCGTTCCAGCGCCAGCAGCAGCCGCGCCTGCCGGCGCCACTGCCCCAGCCGCATGCCGGTCTGTTGTTGAAACTGCCGGTGCAAGGTGCGGGTGGACAGGTGCAGCCGGGCCGCCCATTCGTCCAGCGTCAATGCCGCATCCGGCTCGCGCATCAAGGCGTCGCAGAATTTCCTGAGCCGCGCGTCCGCCGGCATGGGCAGGTACAAGGGCAGCACCGGCAGGCTGCGCAATTCCTGCAACAGCAGGTGCAGCAGATGCCAATCGCGAGACCCGGAGCTGGGTGGCGCGGCAAGGTCAACGTCCACGGCCGCCACGATCAGTTCCCGCAACAAGGACGAGATGTCCAGCACGCAACTGCGCGCGGGCAGGTGGGCGGTGGCGCGGCCGTCGACGAACACGGTGCGTACTCGCACCGCGCCGTGCATGCGGACGGAGTGCGCCACGTTGGCCTCTAGCCAGACCCCGCGCGTGGGCGGCACCACCCATCGGCCGCCTTCGGCGTCGATGGTCATCACGCCCTGGATGGCGTATAGCAATTGCGCACGGTCGTGGCGATGGGGCGCGATGACATGGCCGTCGGGGTAGTCCACCGCCAAGGCCGCGGCGGGCGCGCCGGAAGCCGCGAAGGTGGCGTCGAAGCGGGAATCTTCCATGTTGGCGGTTTTGTGAGATTGGCTGTTTTGCGATATGGGCAGTTTTGTGAGATTGGCAGTTTTGCGATAACTGGCGACATAGTAGCGCCAGACGGACGCCTGCCCGGGCGGCACCATGCAAGGCTCGTTCTGGAGACCTTCATGCCCATCACTTCCCTGCTCTTTCCATTCATGGCCATCGTGCTGTGGGCCGGCAACGTCATCGTGTCCAAGCTGGCCGCCTCCGCAATTTCCCCCACGGCCATCACCTTCTACCGCCTGATCCTGGCGCTGGCGCTGATGACGCCCTTCGTGCTGCCGTCGCTGCGGCGCAACTGGTCGTCGGTGCGGCCGCACCTGGGCAAGATGGCAATCAGCGGCTTGCTGGCCATGGCGCTGTTCCAGAGCCTGTCGTACCGCGCGGCAGAAAGCACCACGGCCACCAACATGGCCATCGTCACCGCGCTGGTGCCCTTGTTGACGGCGATACTCAGCGTGATCGTGCTGGGTGAAGCGGTGACGGTGGGCATGGCGCTGGGCGGCGTGCTGTCGTTCACGGGCCTGTTGTACGTGGTGGGCCAAGGCGACATCGCCGCCATCGCGCGCAACGGCGTCCATGTGGGCGACCTGCTGATGCTGCTGGCGTCCTTGTCCTACGCGCTGTATGGCGTGCTGCTGCGCCGCTGGCGCTTGTCGATTCCGGCATGGCAGGCGGTGTACCTGCAAGCCGTGGCCGCACTGGTCTTCATGCTGCCCTTCTTCCTGATGCTGCCGGCGGGCGCGGCGTCGCTGGACGCTCGCACCTTGCCGCTGATTGCCTACGCCGGCATCGGCTCATCCATTCTGCTGTCGTTCTTCTGGATTCAAGGGGTGAAGCACCTGGGGCCGAACCGGTGCAGCATCTTCATCAATCTGCTGCCCGTGTTGACGGCCGTGCTGGCCGTGGCGATGTTGGGCGAACAGATGCACGCCTATCACGTCATCGGCGGCAGCATGAGCTTGATAGGCGTGCTAATCGCGCAGACGGTGCACAAGCCGCTGCACGCCGCGCGCGCCCTCGCCTGATCAGAAGTCCACCGTTGCCGACAACAGCACCGTGCGCGGCGCGCCGATGGTCAGGCCGTTGGACGAGGCCGACGCCCAGTAGGCTCTGTTGAAGACGTTTTCCACGGTGGCGCGCAGCGTGACGGGCGTGTTGCCGGCGCGCCAGGCGTAACGCGCACCCAGGTCCACGCGCGTCCACGCGGGGATTTCCTGCGTGTTCCTGGCGTCCAGATATTGCGAGGTGGTGCGCAAGGCGCGCGCCGACACGGTCAAGCCGGGCGCGAACGGGGTGTCCCATTCCACGCCCAGGTTCATGCTGTAGCGCGGCGTGCCGGGGGCCACGTTGCCCTCGGTCGTGGCGTTGCCGGTTTTGGTGAGGCGGCCATCCAGGTACATCACGCCGGCCAGCAGGCGCACATTGTTGACGGGCTCGCCGAACACGTTCAATTCCAGACCGCGATTGCGCTGCATGCCGTTGACGGCATACACGCCGGTGACCGGGTCTGTCAGCCCACTCGGGCGGCGAATCTGAAAGGCGCTGAAGGTGGCGCCGATATCGCCGTAGTCCAGCTTCACGCCGGCCTCGACCTGCTCGGACTTGATCGGCGCGAACACTTCGTTGGCATTGACGGCGGTAAGGGGCGCGGTGGGGCCTTCGCTCAGGCCTTCGATGTAGTTCGCGTACACCGACACGTTCTGCGTGGGCTTGCCCAACAGCGCGATGGCCGGCGTGACTTTGCGCTTGTCGTAACGGCTGGTGCGGTTGCCGGTTTCGTCATACTGCTCGGTAACCACGCGCTGCGAGCGCGCCCCCACCGTCAGTTGCAGGCGTTCGTCCCAGATCGATAGCGTGTCCGCCAAGGCCACGCTGGTCAGCCGGGATTCGCCGGATTTGGGAATGTCGGTGTCCAGCCCCGCAAGGGAAGGCGCGGACGTGGGCAGCGGCGTATAGAGGTTGGAACGGACAGGGTCGAAGTCGTAGCTTAGGTTGCCGAAGGTCTTCCGGAATTGCGTGGCGCTTAGCGATACGGCGTGCGACACCGCGCCGGTTGCAAAGCGGGTGCGCGCGCCGATCTCGCCGGTATGCACGCTTTCGTCGCGCAGGAAATACGTGGGGCTGGCCGAGAAATTGCCGGCCGCATCGCGCGTGGTGACGTTCATGCGCAGGAATTTGTAGTCGCCGTCGCGCGCGCCAAACGCGCCATAGACCATCGTGCGGTCGGTGATGTCGTGTTCGGCGCGCAAGGCGATGTAGCTGTCGCGCGAATTGGCGTAGGTCCAGTCGGGCGCGTAGCCACGGTCGACGCGCTTGGCGTCCGGCACGGGCACGCCCGCCGCCACGCCCACGCGCTCCTGTGGGGCGTCGACCTTGCGGTCTTGATGGCCGACGTCCGCCGACCAGCGCGTGCGTTCGCCCCGGTAGTCCAGGCCCAGCGTCATCAGGCCGCGCGTGGTGTGTTGCGAGCCCACGCCCGTGTCGCCACCCTTGTAGGCGCCGTTGACGCGGATGCCCAGTTCGCCCTTGTCGCCAAAGCGTTGGCCCAGGTCCACATGGCCGCCCGCCACGTTGTGCGTGCCGTAGCTGGCGGTGACTTGCCGGGTGGGCGTGTCTTCCGCCCGCTTGGGCACCACGTTGATCGCGCCGCCCACACCGCCCGACGGCGCCATGCCGTTGAGCAAGGCGTTGGGGCCTTTCAACACTTCAACGCGTTCAAGGCTTTCCACGGCCAGCGCGTAGGTGGGCAAGACGCTGTAAAGGCCGTTAAAGGCAATGTCGCTATTCAGGACCGGAAAGCCCCGAATGGAAAACTGGTCGAAGCGGCTGGTCCGGGGGTTGGTGTTCTGCACCGAGGCATCGTTGGACACCACGTCGGCCACGCTCTGCGCTTGTTGTTGCTGCATCAGGGTGCTGGTGTACGCCGTTACCGAAAAAGGCGTGTCCATGATGCTTCGTTCGCCCAGCATGCCGACGCTGGCGCCGCTGGCCACCTGGCCGCCGGCAAACGCGGGCATCAAGCCGCCGGTGTAGGCGCCCGTCACCGTTACCGCTTCCAACTGGGTCACCGCATTGGAGGGCACGGCGGACAAGGTGTATTCATTGGCCCCGGCCGGAACGGCGCGCAGGCCCGAGCCCGACAGCAGCGCGGCAAAGCCTTCCGCCACCGAGTAGTTGCCGTTCAGCCCCGATGACTGCATGCCTTGCACCAGCGTGCCCGGGAAAGACAAGCGCACGTTGGCCTGGGTGGCGAATTGCGACAAGGCCAAGCCTAGCGGGCCGGCGCCTATGCGGTAGTCGCGGGTGACGGACTGGGTGGCGGGTGCCTGGGTTTGCGCCATCGCACCGACGGGCAGCAATACCGAAAAGCACAGCAGCACGGCCGCGCGGACCGGGGAAGAACGAAATTGGGACATGAAGAAAGCACCGCGGGTAGAGTTTCGGGAGAACGGACAGGGGTCACGCCACGGCCCGATCCCGGCTGGGTTTCAGGGCCTCTATCCTGTACACCGAACGACGCGGAAAAAGATGCCAACGAGAATGCGGGGAATGGCGGCTATGCGTCGCGCGCCTGGATCTGCACCCAGTACCGCGTGCGCGAGGCCACGCGCACCGGCAGCGTGCGGGCCAGTAACGCCAGGCTGGCGTCCGTGTCCCGCAGGGAAAACGAGCCGTACACGCGCAAGTTCGCGACCTCGCTCGTGCAGTGCAAAAAGCCCGGGCGGTAGCGGGCCAGGGCGCGCGTCCAGTCGGCCAGGCGCATGTTGTCCGCCGTCAGAATGCCGCTGGTCCATGCGGGTGAGATTTCTGGCAGCGCCGTATCGGGCTGCGTCATGGCGGTATTGAACCTGGCCTGCCGACCCGCGCGCACGATCTGGCCGCCGCCCTCTTTGGGGCGTACGTCCACCGCGCCTTCGTAGACGTCAACCAGCGCGTCGTCTTGTTCCAGGCTGACCGTGAACTGCGTGCCGATAGCCTGCACGCTGCCCATCGGCGTCTGGACAAGAAACGGACGCGCGGGCACGTGGGCATCCCGCGCCGTCGCCACGAAGATCCGGCCCGCCCGAAGCGACAGCAAGCGTTGCGAAGCTGAGTAGCGGACGTCTACCCGCGTACCGGTATCCAGCGTCATGCGCGTGCCATCCGCCAACGTTGCCTGCCGGATCTGGCCAGTGCCGCTTTCCAGGTCCGCTTGCATGGCTCGCCACGCCGTGTAAGCCACCGGACCCGCGACCGCCAGCCCCAGCAGGCGAGCCGCCAGACGCCGGCGGTCCGGCTTGGCCAGCCCCTTCAGCGCATGCGCGCGCAGGGGGTGCGGCACTTGCCCAAAGGTACCCAGCACGCGTTCGGCCCGAGCCCATGCCTGCGCATGCGCGGGGCTGCGGGCAATCCAGCGGGACAGGGCCTGCAAGCTGGCGGGGTCATCCGGGGCATCGTGCAAGCGGGCCATCCAGCCCGCCGCTTCGGCCAACAGCGCATCCGGAATGTGCGGCGCGTTCATGGATCAATGGCGGTCAGGCACGCCAGGTATGCCTGCTGCATATGGCGGTTGACGGTGCGCACCGACAGGCCCGTGGCGGCGGCAATCTGCGCATACGTCAGGCCGTCCAGTTGCGACATGAGGAACACGCCGCGCACCCGCGCCGGCATGGCGTCCAGCATGCGGTCGATGCAGTACAGCGCTTCCAGAATCAAGGCCCGGCTTTCCGGAGACGGCGCGGTGTCGGCGGGCAGTGCGGCCACCGATTCCGCGTAGGCCTGTTCCACGCTGCGATGCCGCCAGAAGTCAACGACCAGGCCTTTTGCAACGTGGGTCAGGAAGGCGCGCGGCTCGGGCATTTCCAGCGGGCGGTTGCTGGAATAGACGCGCAGGAACGTGTCGTGGGCCAGGTCCGCCGCATCCCAGGCGTTGCCCAGCCGCTTGCGCAGCCAACTGTAGAGCCATTGATGGTGGTCGGCGTAAAGGCCGCTAAGGGCCAGCCGACGAGGCGCGATGGATTGGGACATGGGAGCGGGAGGCGGCGCGGAATGTCGTATTGATAATGAGTAACGTTAATAATAACGGAAACCCATGCCGCTACCCCGGTTCATCCGAACAGATTGATCCAGCCCATGGCCTCGCCGATGAACAGCATCTGGGACATCAACAGCAACGCCACCCACCCCCAGCGCCACGGGCGCATGCCTGTCCAGGCTTCACGCGAGGGCGCGACCGGTGCGCCGGCATGCCCGGCCTTTGCCCTGAGCGCGGCGCTGCCGCCCGCGATGCGCAGGCCGTAAAGATAGGCGCCAGTCAGGCACAGCGTGGTCAGCGCCGCGCCGAAGATGAACCACACCGCGCGCACGGGCCACGGCCCGAACGAGCCGAAATGCAGCGGGTCCGCCATTTCCGACAGGCGCTGATGCGGGCCGAGATCGGCCGCGCCGCGGCGGGCGACGGCCTCATCGGACAAGGGCAGCCGGATGGCATTGGCCCGGTCGCGAACCAGCCACGCCTGCGTCTGCCCTTCCACCTGCCCCGCCCGGCCATCGGCATCCAGCCGCAAGACACGGATGTCCAGATCGGGCCAGGCTTGACGCACGCGCGCCACGGCCACGTCCAGCGTCTTGGCCGTAAACGGCGCGGCGGCGCGTGGCGCGTCCGCGGTGGTGATGGCGGGCAGCGGCGGCGCATGCCCGCCCAGCGATTCGACCAAATACCACAGCCCGGTCAACGCAATCAGGGTGCTGAACCACAGGCTCCACACCGCCAGCAGCCGATGCGTATCGCCCCAGGTCAAGCGACGTTTTCCCCGCCGTGGCCACGCCAGAAAACCCCGCCACCAACGCTTGTAGACAACCAGCCCCGTCGTGATCAGCACCAGCAGCGGTATCGACAAGGCCGACACCAAGGGCACGCCATAGCGCGTGGGCAGAAACAGATGTCGGTGCGTGTTGCGCAGCCAACGCTGCAGGCTGAACCAGGACGTATCGCCGGTGACAATGGCGCGGTACGGGTCGATCCATACCAAGCGTTGTTCCCCTTGTGGCGTGCGCATCAAGGCCCGGGCGGCGAAGTGGGAAGCGTGGGCGGCAGTGACGGATTGCAGCGTCCAGCCCGGGCGCGCCGCTTGCGCGGCCTGGACCATGTCACCCCAACTTGCGCGCTGCGCGGCCGGATCGACGCGCATCGCGGGCTGCGCCAGCCAGTCCAGCTCGGTGGAAATGACGGCCAGCGTACCGGTCAGGCAAATGAACGCCATGAAGAGGCTGAGCTTCAAGCCCGCCCAGCTATGCAGCGCGAACCACCATTTGCGGTGGGAGGGGCCGGTGGATAGCTGGCGTGAAGTCGGGCTGGGCGGAGTCGAAGGGGATTTCATGCGGGCACGAGTGACTGAGGGCACCGGCGAAAAGCGGGGGCTCATATCAAGGTCACCGTCCAACGGCGAAAAAGATGCCAACACGATCCCAACGTAATGGCGAACCCATCGCGCCAAAGGAAAAACCTATAGGCGCATAGGAAAGCAGTATTTGAATTGATCTGACCGCCTGCCTAGCATGGGTCCGCACGCATCACACACAAAAAAGTTCGCGCCAAGCGCGTCAATTCAGGGGAATTCGATGTTTGACCACAGTAAAGCCCGTTCAGCCCGTTGCCTGCGCGCGGTCCTTGTCGGCGCACTGGCCTTTATCGGCCAGGCAGCCCATGCTCAGCCCGCCTATCCCGACCATCCCGTACGCTTGATCGTCCCGCAATCCGCGGGGTCCGGGGCGGACGTGGTCGCCCGCTTGTTGAGCGAAAAGATGGCAAGCGCCTTGGGCGCTTCTGTCGTCGTCGAAAACAAGCCTGGCGCGAACGGCATTGTGGCCACGTCTTATGTGGCCAAGGCGCCCGCCGACGGCTACACCCTGCTGTTGGCGGGCGTGTCCCAGATGAGCTTCAACCCCAAGCTGTACAAGAGCCTGCCCTACGACGCAAACAAGGATTTCACCTATATCGCGCCGGTGGTCGACACGCCCTTCGTCCTGGTCGCGGGAAAGAGCAGCCCCTACAAGAATCTGCCGCAACTGCTGGCCGCCGCCAAGGCCGCCCCGGACAGCATCACGTTCGCCAGCGCCGGGGCCGGCAATTCCACCCACTTGTCGACCGAGATGATCGCGGCAGGCGCCGGCATCAAGCTGCGCCACGTTCCCTACAAGGGCTCTGGCCCGGCGCTGAATGCCGTGATTGGCGGACAGGTCGACGTCATGACCAGCGTGCTGGGTTCCGCGTTGCCGCAGATCGAAGCGGGCAATGTGATTCCGTTGGCGATCCTGGCGGAGCAGCGCGCCAGCGACCTGCCCAATGTGCCCACCTTGAAGGAAGCAGGCATACAAGCCCCTGCCATGCCGGGCTGGTTCGCCTTGATGGGCCCGGCGGGAACCGACAGCGCCATCGTGAGCAAGCTGAACGGGGCGATACAGGCCGCCATTGCCGACCCGGCCGTCAACAAGCGACTCAAGGACCTGTACTTCGTTCCGATGCAAGGAAGCGCCGACGCCATGCGTGCCCGGGCAGAGGACGACGCCAAGGTATGGGGCGAGTTCATTGCCAGCACCGGCGTCCAGGTCGATTGACGCTGACGTACCGCGGCCCCGGCCCTTGCCCACGACACCTGGAGATTTCCAATGAAGACGCTATCCCTGCTCGCCGCCCTCGCCAGCGCCCTGACGATGCTCTCGCCGGCGCACGCGCAACAAGCCGCGGCTTGGCCAGACAAGCCCGTCCGGATCATCGTGCCGTTCGCGGCGGGCGGCTCGACCGACATCGTGGCACGCAAGGTGGCCCAACGATTGGGCCAACTGACGAACCAGCCGTTTGTCGTCGAAAACAAGCCCGGCGCGGGAGGGACGCTGGGAGCCGCCTACGCGCGGGGGCAGCCGGCCGATGGCTATTCCCTGTTCCTGGGCACGGTCAGCACACAATCCGTTGCGCCGTTCCTGTACAAGACCCTGCCCTATGACCCGCTGAAGGACTTTCGAGGGCTGGCGATGATCGCGTCCGTTCCCAACGTCGTCGTCGTCAACAAGGACCTGAAGCTGCACGATCTGAAAGGGCTGATCGCCACGGCCAGAAGCAAGCCGGGCGGCCTGACGTATGGGTCCAGTGGCCTGGGCTCGTCCAACCATTTGGCGACCGAGGCCTTGCGCGCCAGCCTGGACATTCCCGTGACCCATGTTCCCTATCGAGGCTCCGGCCCCGCCTTGACCGACACGATGGCGGGGCACGTGGACTTCATGCTGGACGTGGCAATGACGTCGTTGCCTTACATCAAGCGTGGCGACCTCAACGCTGTTGCCGTCACGTCCAGGCAACGCCTGGATGTCTTGCCCGACGTGCCTACCGTTGCCGAACAAGGTTTTCCGGACTTTGAAGCGCTGGGATGGTTCGGGCTGTTCGCCCCCGCGCAAACCCCCGAAGACGTTGCCGCGAAAATCGCGGGCTTAGTGCGTCAAGTCGTCACCGAGAAGGAAATGACCGCCTACTTCGAAGTGCAAGGCGCCACCGCCAGCGGCGTCACGCTGAAGGACTTCGATGACATCGTCGCCGCCGACCGCGCCCATTGGGGCAAGGTCGCAGAACTGGCGAAGATCAAGCCTGAATAGCAAGCGGCGCGTCGTCAGTTTTTCCAGCTGACGCCCGCCCATCGCCCCGTCTCCACCAGGTCGCACGCGACCTCTATCAAGGTCTGGTGGATGTGCGTGCAGACCACGCTTTTTTCGGTAGACAAGGACATGCAGACCGACACCCTGCGGCTGAACGCCTTGTCTGCAATCGGCGTGGACACGATCCGGTCGGACTCGGCCTCCGGCCCCACCAGCGCGGACGAAGGCAGCACGGTCCAACCTTTGCCCGCGCGTACCAAGCCAAGCAACACCGACACCGCGCTGGTTTCCGCAACCAGCGTCAAGGGCAAGGCGTCGTCCGCGAACGCGCGCGCGGCCAGCACACGGATCGAATTGGGAAAGCTGGGAAGCACCAGGGGCAACTCCGCCATGCGTTGCAGCGATATCGCATCCACGCCCAGCGCGGGTCCGACCAGATACAGGTTTTCGACCAGCAGCGGCGTCGTGGTCATGCGAGCCGGCTGCGGCTGGACGTCCATTGCCACCGCGATATCCATGCGGTGCAGGGAAACCGCCACGGCCAGGTCGGCGCTGCTTCCCTCGATCACTTCAAGCAACACCTCCGGATACCGCTGCGCCACCGCTTCAATCAGCGGCACCGCCAGCACGCGAGACGTACTGGTTGGCAGCCCGACCGTGACATGGCCCGCCGGTGTGTCACGCCCGTGCTTCAACGCGGATTTGGCCTCTTCCACTTGGCGCAACACCATCTTGGCGTGCCGGTACAAGAGCTTGCCCGCGTCGGTGGCGCGTACCCCGCCCGGGCCTCGGAGCAGCAAGGGGGTCTCAAACTCGCGTTCAAGGTTGGCCACGTGCTGGCTCAAGGACGGCTGTGCAATATGCAAGGTTTCGGCGGCGGCCGTAATGCTTTCCAGCTCGACGATGCGGGTGAAGTACTTGAGTTGTCGGAAATCCATCGGTAATTCCTATATCACGCTCGGATCATATTCAACGATGCGCTTGAATAGATGCCCCCTGCGCGTAATCCCTAGGAAATTTCAGCCTGGCACGCCCTGCGAGCCACATCGCTTTTTCCTATACCGATATCCACATTGCATATTGGTGCGGTCGATTGCACGTCAATAACATGGCTTGTGCAGTCGCTGCGGCCCCGTGTCCAGCGCATTTTTTTCACCAAGATTCCAAGGAAGTCCATGCCGTCGTACCCGAAAAACGAAGATGTGGCCTGGGTGGTCCCGCCGCAGGCCTACGCGGACACCCGACCCGGGATTTACGCGATCCCAACGCCGCGTTCCCGCTACCTGACGATGCGCGATGGCTGCCGCCTGGCAGTTGATATCTATGTTCCAGAAGGCACACCCGAACGCGGTGATGATCCGGCGCCCGCGCAGTTTCCCGCCATCGTGCTGTTCACGCCTTACTACCGCCGCTTCAAGCTTCACCCGGACGGAGTCGGCGAATGCGCGCCCAATACCGCCAAGTTCCGGGATTACTTCGTGCCGCGTGGATACGCCGTCGTCGTGATCGACGTGCGCGGCACGGGCGCAAGTTTCGGCACGCGCGACAGCTTCCGCTCGCCGCGCGAACGCGACGACAGCCGCGAAGTGGTGGAGTGGATCATCACGCAACCGTGGTCCAGCGGCGTTGTGGGCGCCACCGGCATCTCTTACCTGGGGGCCGCCTCTGATTTTCTGGCCAGTACCGGCCACCCGGCGGTGAAGGCCATCGCCCCATTGTTTTCGGTATGGGACACCTACACCGACAATTACTTTCCGGGCGGCATGCAGCTCAAGGCGCTGACGCAAAGCTACGACGACCTGATGGTCGCCCTGGACCATGACCGACGCGAGATGCTGCATCGGTTCGTCTACTACGCAAACCCGCACTTTGAAGGACCGCAGCCGGTAGACGAAGATCCGGAAGGCGAACTGCTGAAAACCGCCATCCAGGAACACCTGGCCAACTTCCGCCAGACGGAGTTCATGCCCGAGTTCCGCTTTCGCGAAGACCCCCTGCCCTACGATGCGCAGTTCAGCTCGGCTACGTTCAGCCCCTACAGCCTGGCCGAACAGATTCCCCCAGACGTGGCCGTGCTGTCGGTATCGGGCTGGATGGATGGCGGCGGCTACATGAACGGCGCTATTTCGCGCTATCTGACCTTGTCGAAAAACCCCAGCCACCTCTTGCTTGGCCCCTGGGACCATGGCGCGCGCATTGATGTGTCACCGTGGCGCACGACGCAGATGGCGGACTTTCCCTGGCTTGCCGAAATTCTGCGGTTCTTCGATCACTATCTGCTGGGCAAGCCAACGGGCCTGGATGCCGAGGCGCCGATCCACTACTACGCGCTGCACTCGGAACAATGGCGTAGCGCCGCGCAATGGCCGCCCTACGACCAGGGCAAAGACAGTTCTCTGTACCTGGCACCCGCCTTGGCGCTTGAGACCGCCCCGCCGCCCAGCCCATCGCATCAAGCCTATCAAGTGGACTTTGCCATCGGTACCGGCGCTGGCACCCGCTACGAGCGCATTGCCGCCATCAACAGCACCGAGTATTACCCTGACTGGCAAGGACGCGGCGACCGCATGTGCAGCTTTACGTCCGCACCGCTGGAGGCGGCGGCGGAATTGGCGGGCCACGCCGTGGCGGACCTATGGGTCAGCAGCAGCGAGCCCGACGCTGCCCTGTTTGTCTACTTGACCGAAATCGAGGCCGACGGCACCGAACGCTATGTGACCGAAGGCCTGTTGCGCCTGCTGCATCGCAAGACTTCACCCTGCCCGCCGCAATACAAGACCACGTGGCCCTTTCGCACATTCAGCCGGCACGATGCGCGGCCGCTGACGCCGGGGAAATTCGAGCGTGTCGAGGTTCCCCTCTTGCCCACCGCCTGGCAATTCCAGCAGGGCAGCCGCATCCGGGTATCGATAGCCGGCGCGGACAAAGACCACTGCGGGCAGGTTCCTCACGGCCGCCCGCCGCTGTTGAAGATCGGCACGGGCGGCGATCATGCTTCACGCATCGACCTGCCGCTTGCGCCGGTTCCACCAGGCATGGCCAGCAATGAGGCGAAGCCATGACCGCGCCGTTCAGCTTGTCTCAATCGGAAATCGACATCCTTCGCGCCGCGCTCTCTCACACCAAATCCGCGGAAGAGCCCGACCCCTTGCTTGCCGCGTTGGACGGCATTGCGCAGCGCGCGGTCGGCCACCGTTTGTTCACCGCCTTGCGTTATGACCTGACGGCCGGCACCGCACATCGCCTGTACAGCAGCGCCCCCGACCGTTATCCAGCCAGCGGCACCAAGTTGATAAGCGCGGCGCCGGCCATGCAGAAAATGCTGGCGACGGGCAAGCCCTTGCTCACGCCCGACGCGAATGCGGTTCGCATCAACTTCCCCGACGCCGACGCCATCTTTGCCTTGAATTGCCAGAGCGTGCTGAACATTCCGGTGTACGGCCGGGGCCGCCTGCTTGGGCAGATCAATCTATTGCACGCGGCGAATCACTACACGCCCGCGCACACCGACTTCTGCGCGGGCTTGGCGGTCATCGCTGCTACGGCATTCCTCTGATCAACGCCCCCCGTCAGGCGGCACCGGCGCCCCATCCACCAAACGCCAGATCCCCAACGGGTTGTCTTGTTGCACGGCCTCCGGCCGCAACCCATCCGGCAGATCCTGATAGCACACCGGTCGCAAGAACCGGTCAATGGCGGTTGCCCCAACGGACGTGTGCATGGCGTTCGACGTGGCCGGGTACGGGCCGCCATGCACCATGGCGTGGCTGACTTCCACGCCCGTGGGAAAGCCATTGGCCAGGATGCGGCCGCACTTGCGTTCCAGCACGCTTAGCAAGGCGCGGGCGGGGGCATGGTCGGGCGCGTCCAGTTGCAGCGTTGCCGTCAACTGGCCTTCCAAGTGCTCGGCCACGTCCAGCACTTCTTGCCAGCCTTGCGCACGAACGATAACGGAGGCGGGGCCGAACATCTCGGCCTGCAAGGCCTCGTTGTTCAACAGATTGCGCGCGCTGGTCACGTAGAGCGCGGCCTGCGCCGCATTGGCTTGTTCGCGCGCGGCACTGCCGTTTGCCACGGCTTCAACGCCCGGCACGGCCTGGACCTGCTGGCGGCTGCGGTTGTACGCGGCGCAGATGCCGGGCGTGAGCATCACCTGCGCGGCCTTGGAGGCCAGCGCGTCGCTGGCGGCGGCAATGAATCGATCCAACTCTGGCCCATCGATGGCGATGACCAGGCCGGGGTTGGTGCAGAACTGGCCCGCGCCCAGCGCGAGTGAATCCACGAAGCCTTGCGCGATGGCCTGCCCGCGCGTCGCCAGCGCGGCGGGCAGCACGAATACGGGGTTGATGCTGCTCATTTCCGCATACACGGGGATGGGTTCGCGCCGCTGGTTGGCAATGTTGACCAGCGCCAAGCCGCCTTGCCGGGAGCCCGTGAACCCCACGGCCTTGATGGCCGGATGCGCGACCAGCGCTTCGCCGATGGTTCGGCCCGCGCCGATCAGCAAGGAGAACACGCCTTCAGGCATGCCCGTGCGTTGCGCGGCTTTTTGCACGGCGCGGCCCACCAGTTCAGACGTACCCAGATGCGCGCTGTGCGCCTTGACGATGACCGGGGCGCCGGCCGCCAGAGCGGATGCCGTGTCGCCGCCCGCCACGGAAAACGCAAGCGGGAAGTTGCTGGCGCCGAACACGGCCACCGGCCCAAGCGGAACTTTTGCCTGGCGCAAATCCGCGCGCGGCAGTGGCTGACGTTCGGGTTGGGCAGTGTCAACAATGGCGCCCAGAAAGTGGCCGTCGCGCACCACTTGGGCAAACAGACGCAGTTGGCCGATGGTGCGGCCACGTTCACCCGTCAGCCGCGCCACGGGCAAGCCGCTTTCCTGGTGAGCGCGCTGAATCAGCGCGTCGCCCAGCGCCAGGATTTCATCGGCGATCGCCTCCAGGAATTCCGCGCGGCGAGCCTGCGGAAGATGGCGATACGGGTCGAAGGCGGCGGCGGCCAACGTGGCGGCACGCTCCACGTCAGCGTGCGTACCCAGGCCGAAGCTTGGTTCCGCGATGTCGGCATTCAAGGTGGGGTTGAAGGCGCATTGCGAACCGGCGGTGCCGCGCACGGCGGCGTGACCGATGAGCATTTCTCCAGTGATCTGCATGATTGAATTCCTTGGATAAAAGTCAGATGAGGTGGATGTCGACACGCAGGGATCAATCATCCAGCGGCTGGCCACTGCGATCGCGCGCAACCGCCACCGCAATGATGGACACCACCGCGCACGCCGCCAGGAACAGCACCACGGGCACATAGCTGCCGCTGTAGTAGGCGATGAGCGCCGTGGCGATCAGCGGCATGGGGCCGCCCACCAGCGCCGCGCCAATCTGATAACCCAGCGACATGCCGGTGTAGCGGATGGCGGGCGGAAAGGCTTCCGCCAACAAGGTGCCGATCATGGCGCCGTAGCTGGCCCAGATGACCCCAAAGCCCACGGCAATCGCCAGGCCCGCGGCCCACACCGACTTTTGATCCAGCAGCCAGAAGTACGGAAAGATCCACAACAGAAAGGCCACGCTGCCGCCGATGAACACATTCTTGCGGCCGATGCGATCAGACAGATGGCCAAAGAACAGCATGCACGGAAACGCGATCAGGGCGCAGACCAGCACAATGTTCAGAATGGTCGAACGCGCAAAGCCGTGATCCATCATGTACGAGATGGTGAAGGTGGCGTACAGAAAAAAGGTGGAAGTCTCGACAACCTTCGCGCCAATGGCGATCAGCACTTCGCGCCAGTGGTGCTGCAAGGTTTCCTTGAGCGGAATGCGGGCGCTGCTGCGCGTGGCCTGGATCTTCTTGAACGACGGGGTTTCGCCCACGGCGTTGCGGATCCACATGCCCACCATCACCAACACGATGGAACCCACGAACGGAATGCGCCAGCCCCAGGACTGGAACGCTTCTTCGCTCATGCTTGCGCTAAGCAGCGACGTGATGACGTTGCCCAGCGCCAGGCCCAGCACCGCGCCGGTTTGCGGCACGGCCCCATAGAAGCCGCGCTTCTTGCGTGGCGAATATTCCACGGCCAGCAACACGCCGCCGCCCCATTCGCCGCCCAACGCCAGCCCCTGCATCAGGCGCAGCAGCGTCAGCAGAATGGGCGCGGCCAGGCCAATTTGCGCGTAGTTGGGCAACATGCCCATCAGCACGGTGGACAAGCCCATCATCGACAGCGTCATCGCCAGCGTCTTCTTGCGGCCGATGCGGTCGCCGATGTGCGAGAAGATCACGCCCCCCAGCGGGCGCACCAGAAAGGCCAGCGCGAAAGTGGCCAGCGCCAGCATCTGGCTGACCAGCGCGTTATCGCTAGGGAAAAACTGCTTGGCAAAAATAATGGACGACATGGTTCCGTACAGGAAATAGTCGTACCACTCGATGGTGCTGCCCACCGCGCTGCCCATCAGCGCGCGGCGGCGCTCGGCATCGGGAACCAGGGTTTCTTTGTCGGCGGCGGTCAGGCCAGGGTTGGAACCCCCAACGGATAGGGTGCTCATGTCTCCACCTATTTGGATTGTTTAGTTGTTTGATTGTTTGAATACATAGCGCCATCCCATGCGGATGCGGGATGGGGCTTCAGGCGCGCACGTCTTACGTCGATGCGCGCAGCATCGCCACGTAGTCGTCGGCGCTGGCGTCGCGCGGGTTGGTGCGGTGGCTGTGGTCGGCCAGCGCGCCCTTGACGATTCGTTCGTAAAGGTCTTCCGTGACGCCCAGTTCGCCCAAGCCCGTCGGCAGGTTCAACGCGCGGCTCTTGTTGGCCAGGGCCTCTTCCACCGACAGCGTTGCTGGCAAGCCCATGGCTTGGGCCAGCCGCGCAATCTTGTCTTCATGCGCCACGGTTTCTGCGCCACGGTTAAAGCGCACCACCGCCGGCAGCAGAATGGCGTTGAGCGTGCCGTGATGCAGCTTGGGGTTGATGCCGCCCAGCGAATGGCTCAGGCTGTGCACGCAACCCAAGCCCTTCTGAAACGCCAGCGCCCCTTGCAAGGACGCGCTCATCATGTTGGCGCGCGCCTGGACGTTGCCCGGCTCGTTGACCGCCACTTCAATGTGACGCCACGCGCGCCACAGGCCGTCCAGCGCAATGCCGTCGGCAGGCGGGTTGAAGGCCGGCGCCAGAAAGGTTTCGATGCAGTGGGCAATGGCGTCCATGCCGGTGGCGGCGGTCAGGCCCGCGGGCAAGCCCAGCGTCAGCTCGGGGTCGCAGATGGCAACTTTGGGAATGACGTGGGGCGACAAGATGCCCACCTTGCGCCCATCGTCCAGGATGATGATCGCGCCTCGGCCCACTTCACTGCCGGTGCCCGCCGTGGTGGGAATGGCGACGATGGGCAGCGTGGCCGCCGTGATGTTCTGCACCCCGCCTTCAATCAAGGCGAACTGGCGCAGCGGGCCCTCATGGCGCGCGGACACCGCCACGGCCTTGGCCAGGTCGATGGAAGAGCCCCCACCCACGGCGATGACGCCGTTGCAAACCGCCTGCTTCAAGCTGGCCACGCCCGCGCGCACCGCCGCTTCCGATGGGTTGGGCGGCGTGTCGTTGAACACGGCCAGATTCGCGTGGCCCAGCGCCGACTTCACGCGGTCTACGATGCCAACCGCTTCCACGCCCCGATCGGTCACGATCAAAGGTTTGGTAATACCCAGGCGCTCACAGACCTCGCGCAGGTCCGCCAGGACGCCGGCGCCGAAGTGAATTTCGGTGACGTAATTGATCAGTGCCATGCTGCCTCTTTTCCTTGAAAACTTGGACCAGATAAGAAGGCTGAAGTCTAGGCATGGACGGCGGGTCGGTACACTGACGACTTTCTATACAGCTATAACTTTTATTCATGGCAAACGTTCCCCCCAGCCTGAATTCGGTCATGTCGCGGCTGCATGCCAAGCAGCTCCGACTGCTGATCACCATTGAGGAATGCGGCTCGCTGCTGGCCGCCGCCGACAAGATCGGCC
This sequence comes from Achromobacter sp. JD-1, assembly GCF_038594925.1. Taxonomy (NCBI): domain Bacteria; kingdom Pseudomonadati; phylum Pseudomonadota; class Betaproteobacteria; order Burkholderiales; family Alcaligenaceae; genus Achromobacter; species Achromobacter sp. JD-1. Next base: position 241,803 of record NZ_JBCGCS010000005.1, read on the forward strand.
TGACGCAGCCCGGCGCCAGCAAGGCGCTGCGCGAGCTTGAGCAGACCTTGCAGGTGGAACTGTTCGCGCGCACCAACCGAGGGCTGATACCGACCGAGGCCGGCCTGTGCGCGCTGCGTTTTGCGCGCCTGATCCAGGCGGACATCAACAAGCTGCGCTTCGAACTGGACGCCATTGCCAGCGGTGCGGGCGGCCGCCTGGCCATCGGCACCATCATGGGCGCCGTGCCGCTGCTGACCGATGCCGTCACGCACCTGTTGCGCCAGCAGCCGCGCATGTCGGTGGAGATCGTGGAAGACACCAGCGAGACCTTGCTGGGCCTGATCGAACGCGGGCGACTGGACGCGGCCATCTGCCGGTCGTCCGTCGGGCGTAACCAGGAGCTGTACGAATCCATCGTCATCAAGCCCGAGTCGCTGGCCGTGATTGCCAACGTGCGCCATACCGCGATGGGCGCGGACGCCGTGGACCTGCGCGAATTGCAGGACAGCCGCTGGGTGGTCTATCGCGCGCACATGCCAATGCGCCGGCTGCTGGAACGTGAATTCCACGAAGCCGAATTGAATTTCCCGCTGCACCTGATCGAGACCACCTCGGCGCTGGCTACGTTGACATTGCTAAGCCGCAACACGGATCTGGTCGCGCTGGTGTCGGAGGACGTCGCCAACTACTTCTGCCGCAACGGCTTGGTGGGCACGCTGGCCTTGGCGCTGAAGTCGCGCAGCGAGCCGTATGAACTGGTGTTCAGGAAGGGCGCGCCGAAAAGCCCGGCGTTGAGTCTGCTGGTGGAGGCGTTGATGCGGGAAGGGAACGCGGGGGTGGCGTAGGGATCGTCACGCCGCCCCACCCTGCCGCGCGCCCATCATCGAGCGCGACAGGCGGCTGGCCGTGGAAAGAATGGCTTCTTTATGGCCTAGCAGCACGGCTTCATTCAAGCGCGAGATCGGGCCCGAGATGCAGATGGCGCCCAGCAAGGTCCAATTGATGCCATAGACCGGCGCGGAAATACTGGACACTTCCGCGTCGCGCTCGCCCAGCGAGATCATGTAGCCGGCGCGCCGCACGGCCTCGTACTCTTCGCCCGCTTCGCCTGAAAACGCCAGCAACACGCGGCCCGGACTGCCCAGGTTCAATGGCAACGCCGCGCCCACGCGCACGTGGTGGCGGATGGACTTCGGCCCTTCCACACGCGCCATGCAGATGCGCTGATTGCCCTCGCGCACGTAGAACGTTGCGCTTTCCCCGGTTGCGCCCGACAGCTCTCGCAGTACGGGCTGCACCAATTCCTGCACGTTGAAGGTGGCCTGATAGCAGGCGCCCAGCCAGCCGGCCGCCCGCGCCAGACGCCATGTGCCATCCGGGCGCTGCGCCAGGTAGTCGTCCATGGCCAAGGTGCGCGCCAGGCGCAACACCGTGGATCGGTGGCAACCCGTGCGGCGGCTCAGTTCCGCCAGCGTCAAGTGCGCATCGTCAATGCCGAAGGCTTCCAGGATGCGCATTGCGCGTCTGACCGCGACCACGCCTTCCTCGGGCGCATCGTCTTCGGGGGCAACGTCTTCGGTGATGCGCGCGTCGTCCGTGGCGTCATCCGTGGCGTCCTCCATGGCGGCTTCCCGCTTGGATTTATCCACTTTGCCGCCTTTCTTGTTGCCGCTTTTGCTGTCTTTGATATCGACCATGGTACGCAACACGTTTCGCTGTACGAACCTGGATTGTATTAGGCGGAACACGATCGCACAATGCGCGGATCAAAACAACGACTGGAGACAAACCATGAAAGTCATTGCGCGCGTGCTGTCTGGCTTGGCGCTCATCTGCGTGGCGGGGTTGAGCGCCGCCCAGGGCTACCCCGACAAACCCATCCGCCTGATCGTCCCGTTTCCGCCTGGCGGCGGCACGGACGTGCTGGCCCGCGAAGCGGCGCTGAAGGTGGCCAAAAACACCGGCTGGAACATCGTCACGGAAAACCGCCCGGGTTCTGGCGGCAACATCGGCGTGGACGCCGTGGCCAAGTCGGCGGCCGACGGTTATTCGCTGGTGCTGGGCCAGACCAGCAACCTGGCCATCAACCCCACCCTGTACGCCAAGCTGCCCTACGACCCCGAGAAGGACCTGACCGCCATCGGCCTGGTCGCCGACGCGCCGCTGGTGTTGGTGGTGCCGGCCAATTCCCCGCTGAAATCATTCGACGACATGCTCGCGGCGGCGCGGGCCAAGCCGGAATTGCTGACCTACGCCAGCTCGGGCAACGGCACCGTGGCGCACCTGGCCGCCGTGCAATTGCAGAATGCGGCGAGCATCAAGCTCACCCACATCCCGTACAAGGGTGCGGCCCAAGCTTCCAATGATTTGATCGGCGGGCAGATCGACATGTACCTGTCGTCGGTTCCCACGCTGATCGGCCACATCCGCAACGGCAAGATGCGCGCCCTGGCGGTGACGGCTGCGCAACGCGCGTCCGATCTGCCTGACGTGCCCACCATCGCCGAACGCGGCTATCCGGGTTTTGAAGCCGTGACCTGGTTCGGTCTGGCCGCGCCGGCCGGCGTGCCCAAGGAAATCGTGCAGCGCCTGAATGCGGAATTCAACAAGGCATTGCAAACCCCGGACCTGAGCCAGAAGTATCAGGAACAGGGCGCGCGCGTGCTGACAAGCACGCCTGAAGACTTCGCCAAGCTGATCCACAACGACCGCATCCGCTGGGCCAAGATCGTGAAGGATTCCGGCGCCCGCGTCGAGTAAGCCCGCATGTCCGTGCCCTACCCATACTCTGCTGGCTTGGCGCCCGCCGCCGTGGCGGTTCCCGACGGCGCTTGCGATTGCCACATCCACGCCTACGACGCGCGCTACCCCGCCGTGCCCGGCGCGCGGCTGTTGCCGCCGGACGCGACGATGCAGCAATACCGCGCCATCCAGGCCAGGCTGGGCACGCAGCGCGCCGTGTTGGTAACGCCGTCGACCTATGGCGCGGACAACCGAAGCATGCTGTCGGCCCTGGCCGAACTGGGCGAACAGGCGCGCGGCGTGGCCGTCATCGACGGCTTGGAAACCGACGCGCAACTGCAAGCGCTGCATGCGGCGGGGGTGCGCGGCATCCGGTTCAACCTGTCGCTAGGCGTGGTGAATGCCGTTGCTCAGATCGAACCATTGGCCGCGCGCGTGGCGCCGCTGGGTTGGCATGTCCAGCTACTGATGCCGCCAGACCAACTGGTGCAGATCAGCGATGTGCTGGCGCGCCTACCCACCCCGCTGGTCTTTGACCACATGGCGCGCATTGCGCCGAACCAGGCTGGCACGCACCCGGCCCACGCCCTGGTCCTGCAATGGCTGGGCGCGGGCCGTGCCTGGGTGAAGTTGTCCGGCGGCTACCTCGTTAGTGAACAGCGCTCGGTGCAAGACCCGGCGCTTGACGACCTGGCCCGCTCCTTCATCGACGCCAATCCCGATCGCGTGCTCTGGGGCAGCGACTGGCCGCATGCCTCGGCATCGGCCGGGATGCAGCCCATGCCCGATGACGCGCACCAGCTTGAGCAGCTTGCTCACTGGACCCGAACGGACGCCACGCTGCACCGCGTTCTTGTGCATAACCCGGCGGCCCTCTACGGCTTTCCGGCATGAAAAAAATATTCAGGAGACAAGCATGACATTGACTGACACCCCCTCGTTTGCGCGCCGCCGCTTCCTGGCACTGGGCGCCACCGTGGCCGCCAGCGCCGCGTTCGGTGTGCGCGCCGCGCAAGACTGGCCCGCCGGCCAGACCATTACCTGGGTCGTGCCCTACCCGGCCGGCGGCAGCACCGACGTGCTGGGACGCGCCGTGGCCCAACAACTGGACGCGCTGCTTGCCACGCGCGTCATCGTCGACAACCGGCCCGGCGCCACCGGCACCATCGGTGCGGCCCGCGTCGCGCGCGCCGCGCCTGATGGCCTCACGCTGCTGGGTACCTCGATCGGGCCGCAGGCCATTGCCCCCCATGTGATGGGCAAGCTGACCTATGACCCGGTCGCCGACTTCGAACCCATCATCATGATCGGCACCATTACCCATCTGCTGGTGGTGGGCGCGGCCCAGCCCTACCGGACCGTGGCCGATCTGCTGGCCGCCGCCAAGGCCGCGCCGCAAGGCCTGGCCTACGCCTCGGGCGGCACCGGCACCATCCTGCACATGCAGGGCGAATTGCTGCAACAGAAAACCGGCACGCGTTTTTTGCACGTGCCCTACAAGGGCGACACGCCCGCGCTGCAAGACACGCTTGCCGGCCAAGTGCAGTTTGCGTTTCTGCCGGCGGCCGCCGCGCTGCCGCATGTGCAATCGGGCGCGCTGCGCGCCCTGGCCGTCACGTCCGCGCAGCGCCTGCCCGTGCTGCCTGATGTTCCGACCATGCAAGAAGCCGGCATTCCCGATTTCGTGGCCGAGCAATGGCAGGCCGTCTTCGCGCCGGCCGGCACGCCGGCGCCTGTTATCCAGCGGCTTAACACCAGCATCGGCAAGGCGTTGCAAAGCCCGTCCTTGACGGAATTGGCGCAGAAGCTGGGCATCACGCTGGTCGGCGGATCGCCGCAGGTGCTGGACCAGACCCGCAAGGCCGACTTCCAGAAGTGGGGCAAGGTCATACGCGAATCCGGCATCCAACCCACCTGACATTTCCCCCATTTTTTACACAGGAGCCGTTATGGCAAACCAGGACATCATCAAGGACTTTCCCCGCGTCGACGCCGATGTCGTGCGCCGCGCCGCGCAATTGCAACCCGCCATCCTCGCCGACGTGGCCGGCCGGCGCGGCGCGCTGCATGGCCGGATCCGGCCGCTGGATCCGGCCATGAAACTGGCCGGGCCCGCGTTTACCGTTGAAGTCCGGCCGGGCGACAACCTGATGATTCACGCGGCGATCTCGCTGGCCAAGCCCGGCGACGTGCTGGTCATCGATGGCAAGGGTGACCTGAGCGCCGCGCTGATGGGCACCATCATGATGAACGCCTGCCGTCAGTTGGGGCTTGCCGGCGTGGTGATCGACGGTGCCGCGCGCGACACCACCGAGATCATCGAAATGGGCTACCCGGTGTTCGCCGCCGGCGCCAACCCCAATGGCCCCACCAAGAACGTGCCCGGCCGCATCGGCCACCCGGTATCCGTGGGCGGCGTCACCGTCAACGCCGGTGACTTCATCATTGGCGACGCCGACGGCTTGGTAGTCGTGGAACGGGAAAAAATCGAAGGCCTGCTGCCCGCCGCCGAAAAGAAGGTGCGCGACGAAGCCGCTCGTATCGCCGCCATCCAGGCCGGCGACACCGAAGCCAAATGGCTGACCGCCGCTTTGCGCAGCGCCGGCGTGTTGAAGGAAGGAGAGTCGCTGTGAATCCCCCCGCCGCCGCGAAGCCAGCACTACTTGTCACCGCGGCTGACCTGGCCCCCGAGGCCCTGGCGCTGCTGGAAGGATTCAACATTGTCTATGCGGGCAAGACACCGACCGAAGACGACATTGTGGCGCTGTGCCGCCAGCATGATCCCGTGGCCATCATCGTGCGCTACAGCAAGGTCGGCGCCGCCGCGATGGACGCCGCGCCGTCCTTGCGCGTGATATCCAAGCACGGCAGCGGCACCGACACCATCGACAAGGCCGCCGCCGCGCAGCGCGGCATCGACGTGGTGGCGGCGGCGGGCGCCAATGCTGCCGCCGTGGCCGAACAAGCGCTGGCGCTGCTGTTGGGTTGCGCCAAGTCCCTGGTGACGCTGGACGCGCGCATGCGCGGCGGCCATTGGGACAAGTCCACGCACAAGAGCATGGAGCTGGACGGCAAGACCATCGGCTTGATCGGGCTGGGCGCCATCGGCCGCCGCTTTGCGGCCATGGCGCATGGCATGAACATGCGCGTCATCGGCCACGATCCCTATGCGCAAGACTTGCCTGCCTACATCGACACCGTGCCCTTGCAACAGCTCTGGCAGGAAGCCGACGCGATCTCGCTGCACTGCCCGTTGACGGATGAGAACCGTGGCCTGATCAACGCCGACACGCTGGCACAGTGCCGGCCCGGCGTGATCCTGGTGAACACCGCCCGAGGCGGTCTGGTGGACGAAGGCGCGTTGCTGGCCGCCGTGCGGTCTGGCAAGGTCGCCGCCGCCGGCCTGGACAGCTTCGCCGTCGAACCCATGACGGCCGGCCACCCCTTCCAGCATGAACCGCGCATCGTCCTCAGCCCGCACATCGGCGGCGTGACCCGCGCCGCCTACGTCAACATGGGCGTGGCGGCGGCGCGCAATGTGCTGGCGGTGCTGGCCCGCAACACCAGCGCAGCCTAAGGAACCACAACATGCCGCAACGTTGGAAGCACGCGCCCGCCAACAGCAACTGGGGTGAGTTCGGCCCGGATGACCAGCGTGGCCGCATGAACCTGGTTACGCGCGCCAAAGTTCTGCAAGGCATTGCCGAAGTTCAAGAGGGCAAGACCTTCTGCCTGTCGCTGCCGCTCGACTTGCCCGGCGGCACGGCGTTGAACCCCAAGCGGCTGCCGACGCAGCGATACGCCACCTTGCGCGACGGAAAAAGTGCTGGCGCGCAAGGCTACTGTTGGTCCTACGCCTCAGAAGACCCGCTGCTTACCGATGTGGTCTGCGACGACGTGCTGCTGATGAACACGCAGTATTCCACCCAGTGGGACAGCCTGGCGCATATGGGCAGCCGCTTCGATGCCGATGGCGACGGCGAAGCCGAAGCCGTGTTCTACAACGGCTTTCGGGCGGGCGTGGAGATCATGGCGGCGCGGCCCGACCCGCAAGCCAGCGCTGACTGGGCCCGCTATCCCGGCCCCCACGCCAGCGCGCTGGGTATAGAAAACCTGGCCGAGCACGGCGTGCAGGGCCGCGCGGTGCTGATCGATCTGGAAGCGCATGTCGGCCGCGAGCGTACCGCCATCGGGTATGAACGGCTCATGCGCATCATGCAGGCGGATGGCGTCGTGATCGAACCCGGCGACATGGTCTGCCTGCACACCGGTTTTGCCGACATGTTGATGGCCATGAACGGGCAACCGGATGTCGCGCGTCTGCATGCAAGCGGCAGCGGTCTGGACGGGAATGACCCCCGCCTGCTGCAATGGATCGTCGAGTCGCGCCTGGCCTGTTTGATCGCGGACAACCCGGCGGTGGAACTGGTGCAAGCCATCAACCTGAGCGGCGCGTCCACGCCCTTGCGCCGCCCCCGCCTACCGCTGCACGAGCACTGCCTGTTCAAGAACGGCATTCATCTAGGTGAACTGTGGTGGCTGACGCCGCTTGCGCGATGGTTGCGCGCCCACGGCCGCCATCGCTTCCTGCTTACCGCCCCCCCGCTGCGCCTGCCCGGCGCGGCAGGCTCCCCTGCAACCCCCATCGCCACCGTCTGATCCCGCGATTTTTTTAACAGGCACAGCAGCCGGCACAGGCCGCAAGCCAACCACGCACGAAGGAGACAAACGTGAATACTTTTCGTACGCTTACCCGCCTACCTTCCCTTGCGCTGTCGGCGGCCGCGCTGACGCTATGCGCCGACGCAGCCCTTGCGCAGTACCCGGATCGCCCTGTTCGTATCGTCGTCGGCTTTTCCCCCGGCGGGCCGACCGACGTGGTCGCGCGTGCCTTCGCCGCCTATGCCGCGCAGGCAATGGGGCAGAGTTTTGTGGTGGAAAACAAGCCTGGCGCCAACACCATTCTTGCCGCCGAAGCCGTAGCCAAAGCCGCGCCTGACGGCTACACACTGTTGGTGGGCGCCACCAACCACACCATGATCCCCGCGCTGTACAGCAGTCGCGTCAAATTCGACGCCTTGCGCTCGTTCACCCCCGTGTGCGCGGTAGCGGTCAGCCCGACAGTATTGGTGGTGGGTCCCGCCCTACCCGTGAAAACACTGGACGCATTTCTGGCAAAGGTGCGCGCGGAGCCCGGCCGCATTACCTATGCCACGCCGGGCACGGGCAGCTCGGGCCATTTCGCCACGGCGCAATTCCTGAACCTGACGAAGACGTCCATGAACCACATCCCCTACAAGGGAGCGTCGCAGGCCATTGCCGACCTGCTGGGAGGACAAGTCGATAGCTCGCTGGCCACGCTGGGTTCGGTACTGCCGCAAGTCGAATCCGGCAAACTGACCGCGCTGGCGGTGGCCGCGCCCCAACGCCTGCCGCAGCTACCGCAAGTGCCCACCTTTGACGAGGCGGGCGTCCACGGCTACACCGCCGACGCGTGGTATGGCGTGCTTGCGCCGGCAGGCCTGCCCCAAGACGTGCGCAGCAAACTGGAGCAGGTGGCCCGGGATTTCGCCCGCGCGCCCGCCACCGCCAAAAGCCTGGATGCGCTGGGCATGCAGGCAAGCCAAACTTGCGGCAACGATTTCAACGCGCAACTGGCCAGCGAGATCGATGCGAACCGCAAGCTGGCCGAGAATCTGGGGCTAAAAGCCGATTGAGCCGGGCCCGGATATAAAAGCAAACAAAGAAAAAATACTCATCATCCAGAGGAAGACAAATGACGTTTCTTACCCACCCCTACGCGCGTCGCAAGACTGCGGCATTGATCCTGGCCTTCGCCGCCCCGCTGCTGGGCATGTCCGTCTCTCACGCAGCGGACACCTGGCCCGACCGTGCCGTGCGTATCGTGGTGCCCTACGGGCCGGGCGGCGCGGTCGATGTGGCCACGCGCAAAATGGCGCAAATGCTGTCCAGCCAGACCGGACAGAGCTTCGTCGTGGAAAACAAACCTGGCGCCACCGGCACCATCGGCGTGAGCCAGGTCGCGCGCGCAACGCCCGACGGCTACACGCTGGTGGCCAACGACACCACGTATTCCTTGCTGCCGTACATCTTCAAGAAGCTGCCCTTCGACCCCGCAGAGGACCTGCAACCCGTCTCGGCCTTCGTCTTCGCCCCCATGGCCTTGGCCGTGTCGGCCGACAGCAGCAGCCACACACTTGACGACCTGATCGCGCAAGCCCGCGCCAAACCCAACATGATTACGTACGGATCGGGCGGGCCGGGCACTACCCCGCATTTCGCGGCCGAAGCGTTGGGCCTGGCGACCGGCGTGAAGTTCATGCACGTGCCGTTCAAGGGCGCGGCCGAGGCCACTCAGGCCGTGTTGGGCAAGGTGATCGATTTTCAGTTTGCGTCCACCACCGGCGTCATGGGGCCGGTGCAAGGCGGCCAGCTAAGGCTGCTGGCCGTCAGCGGCAACAAGCGCCTGCCGGTGTTGCCCGACGTGCCCACCTTTGCCGAAGCGGGCGTGAAGGACTTTGGCGTGGTCAACTGGACCGGCCTTTGGGCGCCAAAGGGCACGCCCCCGGACGTCACCGATCGGCTGCAACGCGAGATCGCCACCGCCATGGCTTCGGAAGAGATGAAGACGTTCGCCACCAAGATGGGCGCGGAGCCACGCGCCGCCAACGCCACCGAGTTCCGCGGCATCCTGGCCGATAGTGGCCAGATGTGGGGCAAGGTGGTCCGCAGCATCGGCTTCGACGCGAAGTAAACAAAGGAGGATTCGCCATGTTCTACCTGCATGCCCCAGAAGTCGTTGACTTTCAGGTGTGGTCGGCCATGCCCGACCACTTACGTCGCCTCCGGCGCAGCGCCTGGGCGGACGCGAACCGCGGCGGCATGCCGGTCGACTCCTTTCTTGAAGGGCCTGTCTTTGATGCGTCCGGCAACCTCTACGTCACGGACATCCCCTGGGGCCGCGTGTTCCGGATCACGCCGGACCGCGAATGGTCATTGGTGGCCGAGTACGACGGCGAACCCAACGGCATGAAGTTTCTGGACGCCGGCCGCCTGCTCATCACTGATTACAAGAACGGGCTGATGACGCTGGACATCGCGACCGGGTCCGTCACGCCGTATCTTGAACGCCGCAACAGCGAACGCTTCAAGGGCGTCAACGATCTGATCTTCGATACCCAAGGCAACCTGTACTTCACCGACCAGGGTCAAAGCGGACTGCACGATCCCAGCGGTCGCCTGTACCGACTGCGGCCCAACGGCCAGCTAGACCAGTTGCTGGGCAACGTACCCAGCCCGAATGGCGTGGCCTTGTCGCCCGACGAGCGCGTGCTGTACCTGGCCGTTACGCGCGGCAACTGCGTGTGGCGCGTGCCCCTGCTGCCCGACGGCAGCGTCAGCAAGGTCAGCCAGTTCTTTACGTCCTACGGCCCCAGCGGCCCCGATGGCCTGGCCGTCGACACCGAGGGCAACTTGCTGGTCTGCAACCCCGGGCTGGGCTATGTGTGGCTGTTGAACCATCGCGCCGAACCCAGCATCGTCTGGCGCAGCGTCACGGGCGCGTCCACCACCAACCTTGCCTTTGGCGGCGAAGACAGACGCACGCTGTTCTGCACGGAATCGACCAGCGGCTCGATTCTTTTTGCGTCCGCGCCGCACGCGGGCCTGCCTCTGGCGCGCGAAGCCTGAAAGCGCCAAGCAAGAAGCGCCGCGCGACCCTCTGCTATTTGACAGTGTAAAACGACCGTTTTACATTGGACGCATGGATACCAAGACACAGCTGATCTCCACAGCGGAACATCTTTTCAACCGACACGGTTTCACGGCCACCGGCATGGACCGCTTGACCCAGGGCGCCGGCATGTCAAGCCGAACGCTCTACAAGCACGTGGGTAGCAAAAACGCGCTGATCGCCGCCGTACTCACCGAGCGGGACAAACGTTTCTTTGCGCAGATTCAAGCAGCAATCAGCGTCGACGCAATCTTCAAGGCGCTTGAAAACTGGATGAAAACCGAGGACAACCTGGGTTGTCTGTTCTTGCGTGCCTACGCGGAAACCGGTGGCGACACACCGGAAATTGCCGATGCGGTGTCCGCGCACAAGGCAGCGTTCTGGCGAAAGATTCGGGAAGTCGTCTCGGCGGAAACCGGGGGCCGCAGCGACCCGGTGCTGGCCGAACAGATCTTGGTCTTGTTCGAAGGCGCAACGGCGGCCGCCATCTATCGCGGCGCAAAATCCGTGAAGGCCGCACGCTTGGCGGCCATCGCCCTGGTGGAACGGGCGCGGCCATGAGCGTTGCGCTGAGTCCCGCCGCAACGCTGGGCGCAACCGGCTTTGCGCTGATCGCCGTCTGCTACGGCTTTGCCCGCTTTGCCTTCGGCTTGTTCCTGCCGCAGATCGATGCTGACTTGTCCTTGTCGTCGACGCTAAGCGGCCTGATCTCGGGTGGGGCCTTCCTGGGCTATTGCCTCGCCATTGCGCTGTCGGCCTATTTGACCGAACGGATCGGCCCTCGCGCTGTCGCCATCGGCGCGGCCCTGGTTGCGGCGGTGGGCATGGCCGGCATCGCCGCCGCGCCCTCGGCGCCCTGGCTGGCGGGCGCGGTCATGCTGGCGGGATCCAGCACGGGACTGGCCTCGCCTCCCTTGGCCGCAGCCGTAACCGCAGCGGTCAAGCCGAACCGGCGGAACGCCACCAACACCCTCATCAACGCCGGCACCGGTGCGGGCGTGGTGTTGTCCGGCCCGGTGGCGCTGATGATGGGAGATCAATGGCGCCTTGCTTACTCGGGCTTTGCGGTCGTGGCGGTCGGTCTGGCGTTCGCCGCGGCGCTTACCCTGCCGCGAGGTTCCCAGGCAAGCACGAACAATACCCATGGCTTACCGTCCCTTAACGGCGAGCTGCGGCGTTTGATCGCCGCCGCCTTCCTGACCGGCGCGGCCAGCACCGCGATCTGGTCCTTTGGAGCGCAGTTGGTCGCGCTGCGGCTCGACTGGAGCAGCGCTGGCGCGGGCCTGCTGTGGATCGCCATCGGGGCGGCCGGCATTGCGGGCGCGGGCGCGGGGCATCTGATTGCGCGGTTTGGCATGGACCTGGTCCATCGCGTATTCCTGGCGGCAATAGCGGCAGGCATGCTTATGATCGGCATCACAGGCACCTCGGCTGCCCTGACCCTGGGCGGCGGCCTGCTCTTTGGCGTCGCCTACATCATGCTTACCGGCGTCTATTTGCTATGGGGCGTCTTGGCGCTACCCGACCGGCCCGCCACGGGCGTGATGATCGCCTTTCTTGCGCTTGCGATCGGTCAGACCGCCGGGGCCGCCATCTTCGGACTGTTGATGGAGCATCTGACCCCCGATTACGCGGTGGTTATTTTTGCGTGCCTTGCTATCACGGCGGGATTGGCGCGGGCTGAAGAGGCAAATCCACAACCGTGTGTGGCGGGTCGATAGCGTGCGGCGCGGGAGGGATTGCTTGCTGTTGCTTCGGGTTGCCAGTCCCGCAGGGCAGCGTCGCGCTCAGCGCTTTCAAGACGAAAGAATCTACAACATGACTTGCATGAGCCGATGCTTTTTTCATTGAATCCGCGCCTTTCAACATTTGCTGAAGGGCTCACTTTCACTGAAATTAATGTGCAGTATCCAATCAGCTCTTCACCTCGCAGCCCACGTGTTAACGTAGCCGCCACCCCACAGCCCCACCCTACTCATGCAAAGCCGCTCCCTGCGCGCTTTCCTGGCGCTACACCAATTCGGCACCGTGACCGCTGCCGCGCAGGCCGTGCATTTATCGCCCGCGGCGGTCAGCGTTCAGCTTCGGAATCTGGAAGAGGAGCTAGGTGTCGAGCTATTCGTGCGCACCGGCCGTTCCATCCTGTTGAACGACCGCGCGCATCAGCTCCTGCCCCTTGCCCGGCGGGTCTTGGACCTGGAAAGCGAGATGGCGTCGTTGGGCAATTCCAGCCGTCTCAAGGGCAGGCTGGCGCTGGGCATCATCACCAGCACATTAAGCGGGGGGCTGCCGGATGTGCTCAAGCGCCTGGGGGCCGAACATCCTTCCCTGGAATTGCGCATTACCGCCAAGCGGTCGCCAGACCTTGCGTTGCAGGTGGAAGCGGGCTTGCTGGATGCGGCGGTGATTTCGATGCCGCCGCCGCATTTTTCCACGACGCTTTGCTTTCACGAGCTGTATACCGAGCCCCTGGCGCTGGTCATGAGCGCCAAGCGCAATTTCACCAACGTCAAAGCCGCGTTGGAGGAATATCCCTATATCGCCTTCGACAAAACCACCTGGATCGGCAAGCAGATCGACGCGTTCATCCAGGACAGCGGTGTGTCGGTGCGGCCCACGATGGAGCTGGACTCGCATGACGCCGTGCTGTCCATCGTGCGCCATGACATCGGCGTCACCGTCCTGCCCGTGCTGAAAGGCCCCGCGCGCAGCGACGGCGCGCTGAAATTCATTGACCTGCCGGGCCTGTATCGCACCGTGTGCCTGGCGGTGCGCCACGCCAATAACGACAGCCGGACCACGCAGGTGCTGGTGAACTGCTTCCGGGAATTCGGGGAATCGTCTCCGCTGGCGAAATAGCCGTCGTGCTTGTCATTTCACGAGCATCGTATTTGCCGATGCTCAGATGTAAAAAAATTAGCTTTTGATAAACCTCCTGCTTTCTTAGTATGGATCTTGGCATCGTGCATGGGCCGGATCACAGCAAGCGGCCAGTGCCGTCGGAAGGAGGAGTTTTGAACATCGTCGTGACTGAATTCATGGACGCGCCCGCGGTCGAGCGACTGCGGGAAAAAGCAGACGTCACCTATGACCCGAAGCTGGTCGACGACCTGCCACGCTTGTGTGAACTGGCGGCCACCTGCGACGCACTGATCGTGCGCAACCGCACGCAGGTGCGCGGCGAACTGCTGGCGTCGCTCAAGCGGTGCAAGGTGGTGGGACGGCTGGGAGTCGGCCTGGACAACATCGACCTGGCCGGCTGCGAACAACAAGGCATACAGGTGTTTCCCGCCACCGGCGCAAACGCCAATAGCGTTGCCGAATACGTGATCGCGACCGCGATGCTGCTGCTGCGCGGCTCATATGCATCCTCGGCGGCGGTCGCGGCGGGCGAATGGCCGCGCGATGCGCTGTCCAAAGGCCGGGAGATCTCGGGCAAGACCCTGGGCTTGCTGGGTTTTGGATCAATCGGGCAATTGACCGCACGCTTGGCCAAGGCGCTGGGCATGGCTGTCGTCGCGTTCGACCCGGCGTTGGCGCATGACGACCCGCTGTTCACGAAGCTTGGTGTCGCGCCCGCCGCCTTGGACAGCGTGCTGGCGCAAGCAGACGTGCTCAGCTTGCACATGCCGCTGCTGGAGTCCACGCGCAATCTGCTCGATGCAACGCGCATACAAGCGATGCGGCCCGGCGCCGTCCTCATCAACACCGCGCGTGGCGGCATCGTTGACGAGGCCGCCGTGGCAAGCGCCCTGCGCAGCGGACAACTTGGCGGCGCCGCCCTGGACGTCTTCGACGTCGAGCCGCTTGCCCCGGCGCCGCACTTCCAGGGCTGCCCGAACCTTATTCTTACGCCCCACACAGCAGGCTTGACCACCGAATCCAACCAACGGGTAAGCAGTCTGGTTGCCGAGAAGGTCTTGGCGGCGCTGGGCTGATTTTGCAACACTGCATTGGCAGCACCGACCTTGCAGCACCGACCTTTGCAACACCATAAAAAAATACACGGACAGGAGACAAAATGATTACCAGAAGAATGTTGCTGGCCTCGGCCCTTGCGCTTGCCGCCATCGCCCCCGCCGCCCAAACACAAGCCCAAGCACAGGCACCAGCCGCCGACTACCCCGCCAAAGGCAGCGTGCTGAAATATGTCGTGCCGTTCCCGCCGGGCGGCTTGACGGACGTCATGGCGCGACTGGTGGGCCAACAACTCAGCGAGCGCCTGGGCGTTACCGTGGTGGTGGAAAACCGCCCGGGCGCGGGCGCCATGATCGGCGCCGAACAGGTGTCGCGCGCGGCGCCCGACGGCACTACGCTGCTGGCCATCACCATGACGCATTCGGTGAACGCCACCTTGCTGCGCGACAGAAGCCGGTTCGACATCACCAAAGACCTGAAGCCCGTCGCGCTATTGGCTTCGACACCGATCCTGGTCGTGGTGCCGGCCAACAGCAAGATACGCACGCTGGACGACCTGGCCAAGGCGGCAAAGGGCAAGGAACTGAATGCCGGGTCCAGCGGCGTGGGCACGCCATCGCACCTGTCACTGGCCTTGTTCAACCAGATCAATGGCACCAACATCCTGCACATCCCCTATGCCGGCGGCGCGCCGTCATTGACGGACCTGATGGGCGGACAGCTTGATGTGATCTTCAGCAACTACGCCGAGTCCCTGCCCTACGTGCAATCGGGCAAGCTGCGCGCCATTGCCATTGCAAGCAAGGCGCGCAATCCGCAAGTGCCGAACGTGCCGACGTCCGCCGAGGCAGGCATGCCGAAGCTGAACGTCGAACAATGGACCGCCGTCATGCTGCCCAGCGCCACCCCGGACGCGATCGTTCAACGCCTGGGCAAAGAACTCGTCAGCATCATGGCGCGACCCGAGGTCGCGGAAAAAACGCGCTCGCTAGGCTTTACCGTCGATGCACGCGGACCGGCGGATTTCGCGCCGTTCTGGAACAGCGAAGTGCAACGCTGGCGGGCACTGATCCAGTCGGCAGGGATCACCGCGCAATAGCATCCCTGCGCGGGGGACGATTGCGTGCTCCCCGCATGCCCAGGGCAAGGGCGAAGCAAGGGCCAGGCCGAAACAATAGCAACAATAAATTTCCAAATCCGCCCTTTGGCTTGGCCCTCGTCCTGGCGGCTGCCCATGCCGCCGACATGGCCACAACCCTCGCCCTTTGTGGGGTTCCCACCCTGAACCTATCCTCAGGGGCAAGCTGCGCCCTCGCCCGGCTTCCCACCCGCCTGGCCGGCGCCATGTTTCAGGCAGCGATCCGGGTGTTGCGGCGCCCTCCCAAATCAGTAGCATGCGCGCTCACTCATCTGACTCAGCCCCCCCCTAAAAAGGACCGCTCCCATGACGCTGCCGCGACCGCGCGTTACCCTTTCCGCCATGACGCTCGCCCTGGTCTTGTCAGGCTGCGTGAACGTGCCGACATACACCGGCGAAGGCACCATGGACGACCCGCGCTACGCGCAATTGGTGGACCTGATCGGCGAGGCCCTGAAGGCCGACATGGCCGTGGTGCTGGTCGCCGACGTGATGCCGCACGCGACCTTGAACGACGCGCAATCCATGACCAAATGGACCGGCAACACAATCTGGATGCACGAGCAGCAGCCGAAAATCACCTTCGGTCGCAAGTTCCAGAACAATTCGCTGCAACGAGACAAGAACACCACCTACCTGTTCAAAGCCTTCGAAGTGCATATCCTGCCCCCAGGAAAGTACCTGCTCACCGGCGGCGACGACTACAAGCTGAATGCCTTGCTGGACCAGGTGGGCGCGCGCAGCGGCCCAGTGGGATCGGGCCGTGGCGCCAACGGCACCGCCTATCTGTCGCCGGAACTCTATCGCGAGTTCTACAAGGAAACCAACTGGCACGAAGGCACGACCGGCAGCCAGTTGAAGACGCGCACGGTCTGCACCGCGGTACACCGGGCCTCAGGCAACTGCGTCAGTTGGGGTGAAGAGCAATACACCGAAACTACGCAAGGCTCTCGCGCCGGCTACTACGAAGAGACGGCTTCGCGCGATATCCCCGCCATCAAAGTGCAGTCGCGCGTGCCGCCCAAGCTGGCGCTGGCCAGTTTTACCCTGAAGGGCGGCCAACTGGTGCTGAGCCAGCGCATGCACATGAAAACGCCCAGCTACCAGTACAAACAGTCGGGCTGCCGCGCAGTCGACCCCAAGATGATCGAATGCCCGCTTGAAGACTTCACCGTCTACACGCGCCCGGCGCCGATGGATTTCGCGCAGAAGCTCATCGCGCAGCGCCAAAACCTCAGCGATGCACAACGGCAGTTGTTAGCCACCCTGCAACCCATGCAGATCATGCCGTTGGGCAAGCAAGGCATGGAAGATCCGACCTGGGGCGTTCCGCTGTCGATGGGTAAGGCAAAATAACGCATGACCCCACGCCAGCTCCGCTATTTTCTGGAAATCGCCAACAGCGGCAGTTTGTCGCTGGCCTCGGCCACGCTGCGTATCGCGCAGCCCGCGCTTAGCCAGCATGTGGCGGCGCTGGAAGCGGAGTTGGGCGTGGCCTTGTTCGAACGGCATGCCAAGGGCGTCACGCCAACGGCCGAAGGCAAGCGTCTGCAGCAGCGCGCCATGTCGATTCTGGAACAGTTGGAATCGCTGAAGACCGACGTGCTGGCGCCCACGGGCAAGCCGCGCGGGCCGGTGCGGGTATGCCTGGCCCGATCGTTGGCACAGGTGGTGGCTGCGCCACTCGTGCGGTACGTTGAACAGGCTTATCCCGACGTTCGACTGTTGTTGTCCTCGGCCTTGTCCAGCGAGGTGCGCTTGGCCCTGCAAACGCGGCAGTTGGACGTGGCGCTGATGCCCAACGCGTTCGAGTTGCCCGGGCTGTATTGCAAGCCGGTGTATGAAGAAGGCTTCTCGCTGTTCGGCCTGGAATCATTGTTCGACCGGCCAGGAAAGACGATGGCGTTCTCAGCGATCGGGTCGCGTCCGCTGGTGGCGCCCGACCGCGACCACGACCTGCGCCGCCTGATCGAACGCACAGCGCTGGAGCTGGATTGCCCGCTGAATGTGAAGTACGAGATCAACGATCCCGAATTGAATTTTGCCTTGGTGCGCGACGGCGTGGCGTTTGCGATCCTGCCCAACAGCGTCGGCCTGGAACTGGCGCGTGGCGATAAGGCCATGGGTGAACGGCGTCTGGTCCGGCCAGCCATTACGCGCATGCAATCCATTGTCCGCGTGGCCGAAGGCGCGCCGGACAGTACGATGCTGGCCATGGAACAGGCGCTGGAAACCGTGTTGCGCACGCTGGTCGCACGCAAGGTGCTGCGCGGAAAACTGGCATAAGAAAAAACTTATATAAAACGCAGATAAATAATATTTGTCTTCAGGTCTGACGCAGCCGTACGCTACTCCAAAAATGGCGCATCAAAAGCGCCGATACGGAGACAAGCATGCAAGTACGACGCAGACAGTTCCTTAGCGCCATGGGCGCCGCCGTGTGCTGTAGCGCGCTGCCGATCAGGCTGCTACAGGCCAGCCCCCCCTTACGCATGCTGGTGGGTTTTGCCCCGGGCGGCGCGGCCGATCTGGTGGCCCGCGCGCTGGCCGACGGCATGCGTGCATCGGGCTACACCCTCATCGTGGAGAACAAGGCCGGCGCAGGCGGCCGCATTGCGGTCGACTCGCTATTGGCGGCGGGCGGCAATGGCAATACCGTGCTGTTCACCCCCTCCACGAACCTGACGCTGTATCCGCATCTATACAAAGACCTGCGCTACACCCCGGCGGATTTCACGCCGCTGGGCACCGCCAGCCAGTTTGATTTTGGATTCGCGGTGGGCGCCGACAGCCCTGCAAAGACGTTGCAGGAATTCCTGGCTCTGGCGCAAAAGAACCCACGCATGGCGGTCTACGGCACACCCGGCGCGGGCACCGTCATGCACTTCCTGGGCGTCATGCTGGCGAACGCCAGCAAGGTTCCCTTGACGCCGATTCCATACAAAGGTGGTTCATTGGCGCTGACGGACACCGTGGGCGGCGTTCTGCCCGCGCTGATCACGACGCTGCCCAACCTGATTCCCATGCACAAGGCCGGCAAGATCCGCATCCTGGCCATGACCGGTTCGGCGCCATCGGCGGCGCTGCCCGACGTGCCCACCTTTGCCACGGCGGGCTATCCGTCGCTGACGCTGGCCGAGTACTTCACGCTCATCGGCAACAAGACCCTGCCCGCCGACCAGGCGCAAGCATTGGCGCGGGCCGTGACCGACGCGGTGCGTTCGCCGGCGTTTGCAAAGATCATGCAGCAGCAATTCTTCGACCCCAAAGTCACCACACCCGACGCCTTGAAACAACAGATGGAACGCGAAGATGCGTTCTGGGGCCGGGTCGTCAAGGACAGCGGCTACACCCCCGAGGCCTGACGCGCCGCGCGCATGGCCTGGCCATATCCAGGAAGCACAATGAAAGGCAAAAACATCGTCGTCATCATGTCCGATGAACACAATCCCGCGTTCATGGGTCGTTCCGGACATCCGTTCATCAAGACACCAAACCTGGACGCGCTGGCCGCGCGCGGCGCACGCTTTCCGAACGCCTACACGCCCAGCCCGATCTGCGTACCGGCGCGCGCGGCGTTCGCCACCGGCCATCGCGTGCACCAGACCCGCCATTGGGATAACGCCATGCCGTACGTAGGTGATCCACAAGGCTGGGGCCATGTGTTGCAGCAGCAGGGCATCAACGTTGAAAGCATCGGCAAGCTGCACTATCGCAATGAAGAAGACCCGGTCGGCTTCGATGCGGAACATATCCCCATGCACGTGGTGGGCGGGCACGGCATGGTGTGGGCGTCGATCCGGGACCCTTACTTGCCGGTGGCAGGGCGCAAGCGCATGCTGGGCGATCGCATCGGCATGGGCGAATCGCCTTATACGTCCTATGACAGATCGGTGACCGAACGCACGCTTGAGTGGCTGCGCGCGGCGGCCGATCGCGGTGAACCGTTCGTGTTGTACGTGGGTCTGGTAGCGCCGCATTTTCCGTTGATCGCGCCTCGGGATTTCTTTGACCTGTACGACGCCCGGCAGATTCCCCAAGCCAAGCTGCATCCGAAAGACGGCTACGCACGCCATCCCTGGGTGCAGGCCTACGCAGAATTCGAGCGCAGCGAAGACACCTTCCAAAACGAAGACGAGCGCGTCAATGCGTTCCTGGCGTACTACGGACTGTGCAGCTTCCTGGACAGCAACGTGGGCCGTATCGTGGACGCACTGGGCACGCTCGGCCTGGCCGATTCCACGCATGTGGTCTATACGTCGGATCACGGCGACAACGTGGGTGCGCGCGGGCTCTGGGGAAAATCCACGCTCTACCAGGAAAGCGTGGGCATTCCCATGATCGTGGCCGGCCCCGACGTATCGCCTTCCGTCTGCGATACCGCGGTGGACCTGCTGGACCTGTATCCGACGATCTTGCAGGCGGTGGGTGTGGACCCGGCGCCGCACATGGGCACGCGGCCCGGGCAGTCGCTGTTCGATATTGCGCGGCAAGCTGTTGATGATGACCGCGCCATCCTCAGCGAATACCACGCGGCGGGCAGCAACACCGCGGGTTTCATGTTGCGCAAGGGGCCTTGGAAGTATCACCACTACGTGCGCTTTCAGCCTGAACTGTTCAACCTGGAGTCGGACCCCGGCGAACTGCATGATCTGGCGGGCGACCCCGCCTATGCCGCTGTGCTGGCGGGGATGAAGGCCGCGCTCTACGCGATCTGCAATCCCGAAGACGTGGACCGGCAGGCCAAGGCCGACCAGGCCGCGTTGATTGAACGCATGGGTGGGCCGGAAGCCGCCTCGACGATGGGTTCTAGCGGCGCAACGCCCGCCCCCAAGGTGGAGCAAGCGGCATGAATGGGGTTGAACAGCATGTGGATGAGCGATACCTACAGGACTGGAGTGGCCTGACACGGGGCGTGCCCAGCGTCGTGCACCGGCCCGTCACCACCGACGAGGTGGCCGCCCTGGTCCGCGATGCGGATCGGCAGGGCCGCAAGATCACCATCCAGGGCGGCTTGACCGGGCTGGCGGGCGGCGCAGTGCCGGCCGATGGCGACGTGGTCATCAATATGGAGCGCATGAACCGCATCGAATCCATCGATGCGGTCGAAGGCGTCATGCAGGTGCAGGCGGGCGCAACCTTGCAACAGGTGCAGGAAGCCGCGCTTGAGGCCGGTTGGTTCTTTCCGGTGGACATGGGTGCGCGCGGCAGTTGTCAGGTTGGCGGCAACGCCGCCACGAATGCCGGCGGCACGCAGGTGGTGCGCTACGGCACCATGCGCGACTCGGTGCTGGGGCTGGAAGCGGTCATGCCCGATGGGTCGGTGGTGACGTCGTTGACCCGCCTGGTCAAGAACAGCGCTGGCCTGGACTTGCGGTTCCTGTTCATCGGGTCCGAAGGCACGCTGGGCGTGATCACCCGCTTGACCTTGCGCTTGCAGCCCGATCCCGGCGCCCCCGCTACGGCGCTGGTGCAGGTGCCGGACACGCAATCCATGGCCTTGTTGCTGCGCCATCTGAAGAAGACCTTGGGTCCGCAACTGAGCGCCTACGAATTCATGTCGGCGCCATACCTGCAACGCGCCAGCGACCTGGCGGGCGTGCCCCTGCCCTTACCGGGAGACGCCCCCTGGAGTGTGCTGATCCAGGCTAGCGGTCTGGCCGGCATGGATCCCCAGGCGGCCCTGGAGAATGCGCTGGAAGGCGCGCTGGAAACGGGCTTGATCAGTGACTGCGCGGTGGCGTCCAGCCTGTCGGACGCCCAGAAGTTCTGGCGCCTGCGGGAGTGCATCCCCGAATTGCTGACTGCGTTGAAACCCACGGTGAACTTCGACTGTGGCCTGCCTTGGGCGGAGATGCCGGCTTTTGTCGCTGAAGTCGAGGCCGCGCTGAAGCAGAAATACCCCAACGCCGCGCATTTGTTCATGGGGCATTTGGGCGACAACAACATCCACATCCTGACCGGTCCGCACGCGCAAAGCGAATGGCTGAGCGTGGAAGAGCTGGTCTACGGTGCGCTGCGCGACCGGCAGGGCACGATCAGCGCCGAGCACGGCATCGGCTTTCTGAAGAAGCCCTTTTTGTCCTATACCCGCAGCGACGGCGAGATCGCGTTGCTGAAGCGGCTGAAGCGCGCGTTGGATCCCAACAATACGCTGAACCCGGGCCGCGTCATTGATTGACGCTCGCACGTCGCGACGTGGCGTAACGGCCTATTTTTCTGTGAAAGCATGACGATCGGTGCTCAAGTCCCCGCAATCTGCTTCAACACCGCCGCCACAATCGCCTCGGGCCGATCTTCCTGCACAAGATGGCCCGCGTGCGCGATCGGAATGCACGGCGCGTCTGAGATCAGCGCCGCCAAGGCCTTGCCTTTCGCGTACGGAATCCAATTGTCGTTCTCGCCCCACAGCACCTGCACCGGGCAGTCCATCCGGCGATACATACCCTGGACCTCGTCCGTGTACTGCTGATCCATCTGTGCAATCTGGCGGTAAAAAGCCGCTTGGCCGACCTGGCCCAGCCACGGCTGGCTATACACGTCCAGCGCTTCGTCCGACAGCGGATGGTAGGCCGCCGTCTGTAGATAAGCGTGCAGCAGCGCGCGATGCATATAGTCGGGCATGCCGGCAAACGCGCCCTCGTGTTTGCGCACGTGCTGCACGAAAGGCGAGCCCCACGGGGCCAGGGCCACGGCGTCAAAGATCGTCAACGATCCGTAGCGCAAGCCGTCCAGATAATAGGCCCGCAACGCGGTGGCCCCGCCGAAGTCATGCGCCAGGACGTCTGGGCGGTCAAGTTCCCATTCCTTGAACAAGGCCGCCAGCACCTTGTTCTGCACGGCCAGCGACACGTCTTGCCCGTCGCGCATTTCAGATTGTCCATAGCCCACCAGGTCAAAGACATAAACCGTTCTGCGATCCGCAAACGCCGGCACGATGCGGCGCCATACCTGCGAGGAAAACGGCGTGCCGTGAATGGCCACCAACGGCGGCCCTTCCCCGCACGTTCCCCACCTGACGGCGTTGCCCTCGATGATGGATGTGTTCGGCAAATGCAGCACAGTCATCTCCTTTTTTTCATATAGCCATTTAGCTGACGTGGCTGCAACGGCAATTGTCGGTGCCGGCGTCGTCGGCTAAGAAAGCCCCCGCATGCCCTCGCACAGCTTGCGTATCGCCGCGATGTCACCCTGCCTGGCCATGCGCCGCAGTTGTTCGCTGAAGTCCTTCAACGCGGCATCACGCACCCGTAGCGCCAGGGCCCAGTCGATCAGGTCCGAGATGGCGCCGCTGTCCAGCAGCAGCCGCACTTGCGCCAGGTCGGCGTCGGACAGCCGCGGCGTCGGCTGCGTGACGGCTTCCACGTCGTTGCCGGCGTGTTTGATCGGCAGGTGCAGCAGCCGGCTCAACACATGGCGTAGCTCGACCAGGCTGATGGGCTTGAGCAAGCTGGCGTCATAGCCCGCGCCGCCCCAGGCCTGGGTGTCATGAGGCGTTGCCGACACCGCGATGACGGGCAGGTCTGGCCAGCGCGCGCGGGCCGCCGCCAGCACGGCCGGGCCGTCGACACCCTCCATGCGATGGTCCGTCAAGATCAGGTCGGGCCGCCGGGCGTCTTCGGCGCCGATGCGCGCCACCATGCCCTGGCCATCGGCCTCGCTGTCCACCTGAAAGCCCATGCTGGCCAGTTCCTCGACCAGGAATTCCCGAATCTCCGGCGTGTCCTCGGCCAACCACAGGCGCTTGCCGGATCCGTCCAATGCCGGCAGGACGTGCGGCGCAGCGGCAATGTAGTGATGCGAGATGCGGGATTCGTCCATCTTCCTGACCGGTAGCGTGACGCTGACCCGCGTCCCCTGCCCCACCTCGCTCTCGATACGGATTGCGCCCTTCATGCGCTGCACCCATTGCTGGACGATGGGCAGGCCAAGCCCCACACCCGGCTGATTCTCGGCGGAAGCCAACCGCTGGAAAGGTTCGAAGATGCGCTGCCTGTCTTCCGGCGCGATACCGCATCCCGTGTCGCGCACCGACAGCGCAAGCCGTCCCGATGCCCCGCTCGTGTCATCGGCGTCGGGCGCGGTGTAGTCGGCGGTCAGGGTCAGGACGCCGCCGCGCGTGAACTTGGCGGCGTTGTCGATCAGGTTGGACAGCACCTGCCGCACACGCTTGCCATCCATTTCCAACACGGCCGGCACCGAGTCCGCCACCCGAAACACGAACTGGTTGTTATGCCTTGCGGCGATCGGCGCGGATTCCTTGGCGACGGCATCCAGCAAGGCGTGCACGTATTCAGGAGACACGCGCAACGCCTGGCCGCCGGCGCCAGCGGCGTAATCGATCAGGTCGTTCACCATGCCCAGCATGTGGTCGGCGCTACGGCGAATGATTGCGCCGCGCGGCGCGTCGTCACGGCCGCCCGCCTGGATCAGGTCCGCGAATCCGATGATCGAGGTCAGCGGAGTGCGCAGGTCATGGCTAATGCGCGCCAGGAAATCCTGACGCACGCGGCCGGCTTCATCAGCATGGATGAGCGCCTCCTGCAACGCTTGCGTGCGCTCTCTGACGGCCAGGTCCAAGCGCTGGTGCTCGCGTTCGCGCGCCAGTGTCAATTCGCGCTCGACCGCCAGTTTTTCCTGTCGATGCTGGCGTGTGCGTCCATGCACCAGCACCGCCAGCATCAGCGACACCGACAACAGGTCCCAAGCCACCTCCGGCCCGCCTTCCCAGCGCCCGGGCAGCAGCCCGTTGATGAAAGCCAGCCGCAGGAAGAGCAATGCGCAATACACCGCGAAGGACAAGAGGAAGATCCGCGCATTGGCATGCCCGCGCCGCCAGCCGTCGGCCATCGAGACAGGCCAGACCAGCCCCCACAGCAAGACCAGTCCGACCACGGCCTGCGCGCTGGCGCGATACTCGCCCAGCGCCGCCCAGACCGAGCCCGCCAGGCCCAGGGCGATCAGCACGCCATACACCCAGCGCCAGAGCCGCACCCGATGCAGGTCCGCGAACCGCATCACAGTAAAGCCGAACACCGTGGCCGCCAGCGTCCCCAGCACACTGGGCGCGCGCAGCACCATTTCGCCGCCGCCCGTCAGCACATAGCGGTACAGCAAACCCTGAAACGACAGGCTGTAGAGAATCTCGATGATGATGGCCGCGGCCAGAAACACGAACACCTGATCGCGCTGGGCCACGCCCAGTACCCCGGTATAGAAGGCCACCATCAGCAGCGCGCCGATCAGCAGCGCCAGGACCACCGTGCCGCGCTGCGCCGCGTCCACGAATGCCGCCGGTGTCCACAAGGTGGGTTCCATGCTGATGGCCGAGCGGCTCTGCACCCGCACCAGTACCGTCACGCGTTCACCCGGAGTCAGCGGCAGCGTGGCCACCGACACGGAAGACGGCACTTCGCGCAGGGCGAGCGGCTCGCGGTTGCCTGCCAGCACGATTTTGAAGGGCTGCCGTTGACCGTCGTGATACAGGTAGAAGCGCACATCTTCCAACCTGGGTACGCCAAAGGATAGCCAACGTTCCAGGAAGCTGTCGGTGGGGTTGTGCACGTCCAGCTTCAGCCAGTACACCGTTGGCGAAAAGCCCCGGTTCAACCAGCCGGGCGTCACGGGTTGCCAGGGACCGTCCAGAACCTGGCTGACGTCCTGAGTCCCGTTTGGGTCTTCCTGCCCCACCAGTTCGTGGTTCAGCGGCAGTTTGCCGGTGACGGTGCTCAGGTCCACGGACGCCGGCGCGGCCTGTGCCAACGCAGGCAGCACAAGGCAAGCCAGGGCCAATGACAACGCGGACAACAAGGTCAATACGGGCAGCAACGACAACGGAGGCCGCCAACCTGGGCAGCCAAGACGGCGATCAAGCATAGGGATCAAATTCCTGGCGCAAGGCCGTGGGCGGCATGCCGAAGCGTTCACGAAAGGCGGTGGAAAAATTACCCCGGTTGCCATAGCCCACGGCTTGCGAAATGGCCTGGATGTCCAGGCTGGTCTCGCACAGCAGGCGGCGCGCCTCGCGCATGCGCTCTTCCCGCAGGAACTCGAAGACGGTGGTTCCCGCACAGCGTCGGAACGCCTGATTCAGCCGCCGCGCGTTGGTGTTCAGCGCCTGGGCCAGGGCCATCAGTTCGGGCGTGTGATCCAGCCGTTCGCGCAGCAGCTTGCGCGCCGCGCGAAACAGGACGCCATCCAGCGTGGCGCCCGCCGCGGCGGCGGATGTGCCGTCTTGCGCGCTCGCCTCGGCCACGGCCGGCGCGGATGCGGGCGCAGGCGCAGACGTTGAAGCCACCCGCAGATGAATCAGCAGGCGCAGGCGCACTTCCTCGAAATCAAACGGTTTGGTCACGTAATCGACGGCGCCCGCCGACAGCCCCGCCACCCGTTCGCCGGGCAGGCAGGCCGCGGTCAGGAAGATGATCGGGATGCCGCGCGTGGCTTGGTCGGCCTTCAACAGGCGGCAGGCCGCGAGGCCGTCGCAGACCGGCATGCTTACGTCCATCAGGATGATGTCCGGCTGCACCAGTTGCGCCTTGCGATAGCCGTCGTTGCCATCCTCGGCCACATAGACCCGGCAGTCCTGGCTGGTCAGGAAATCCACGAGCAGCATGCGGTCTTCGGGACGGTCTTCGACGACCAGCACGCGCAAGCCGGCGAGCTGGCCTGAAGCCAGCGGGAAAAAGGCGTCGTTCATGCCACGCATTTTTTCATGCCAGCCGACGCTCGCGTTGGTAACAGGAGACAAAACCGAGGCCGTGGCCCGAATAATTTTCCTTGCGGCAAACCTACCTGGCATTCCAGCAAACCTCGGCAATGGAATATTTGCGTACTTACGCTAATGTTTGTTACAGCGCGAAACTGGTCAGGCTTGCCTTTTTCCCGGGCTTTTTGGCGTCGCCGCCACAGGCCTGCAAAACCTGAAATTCCCTGCATTTTCCGGTACCTGGCCAGTGACGGCGTCGCGAGCGAAGGCTTATTTCAGCGCTTGGCGGTTGCAAAAATGTTGTGTAGCCAAGCGTGAGTCATATGTCAAATAGCTTCCGTCAATTCTATATGTAACAACCCGCCGTCTGATCCTCCATGCGCCGCTTATCCCGATTCTGCCGTCCCCTCGTCTTCTGTCTGACCCCCATTTCCTTGCATGTTGGCCTTGCCTGCACAGCCCTGGCGCTGGCCGCCGGACCGGTCCTGGCACAAAGCGTGCGTCCGCAATTGCCGTCGGCCGCCGAACCGGGCCGCGCCCTGCCGCAGCCGGCCATGCCGGAAAGCACCACCGCCTCGCCGCAGGTCACGGTGCAGCAGGGCAGCGCGTCCGAGGCGCCGGCAGGCGCCGACAAGCTGAGCTTCACGCTGACCAGCATGCGCGTGGACGGCGTCACCCACTATTCCCCCGAGACAATCAGCGCGTTCTACCAGGGGCTGGTGGGCAAGACGATCACGGTGGCCGATGCCTTCAAGGTGGCCAATGACATCGAGCTGCTCTACCGCAACGACGGCTACGTGACCACGCGCGTCATCGTGCCTGAGCAGACGGTCGACGGCGGCATGTTCCGCATCGTGGTGGTCGAAGGCTATGTGTCGGACGTGAAGTACGACGGCGATATCGGCCCCGCGCAAGCCGCGGTTGAAAAACTGGTGCAGCGCCTGCGCGGCGTGCGCCCGATCAACGTGGCCGAGGTCGAACGCCAACTGCTGTTGGCCAATGACCTGAGCGGCATGATCGTGCGCGCCTCGCTGGAAGCCTCGCCCAAGGAAGTGGGTGGCTCGGTGCTGGTCGTGCACAGCGAGCGTAAGCCCGTCGATGCGCGGCTGGGCTTTGACAACCGCGGCTCGCCCTACCTGGGCTGGAGCGAAATGACCGGCCAGGTCACGCTGAACTCGTTCGGCGCGCGTGCCGACACCTTCACGCTGAGCGGGCGCCTGGGCTTTCCGGCCTATCGCAGCCAGGCCGTGGCCGGCAATTACGACATGCTGGTTTCCGACAGCGGCATGACCTTCGGCCTGGCCGCCAGCTACGCCAAGAGCGAGCCGGGCCGCGACCTGGCCCCGCTGAACGTCGCCAGCGACGTGCAGGCCTACACCGCCACACTGACCTATCCGCTGATCCGCTCGCGCCTGGAAAACCTGCGCGCCTTCGGCATGTTCGATGTGCGCAACGTCGCCACCGACATCACCGATACCCCCTTCACGCGCGACCGTTTGCGCGTGCTGCGCGCGGGCCTGAGCTATGACCGCACCGACAGCTGGAACGGCATCACCGCCATCCGCGGCACCGTGCACCAGGGCCTGGACGTGATGGGCGCCACGCAGGAAGGCTCCGAGCTGGCTTCGCGCGCCAAGGGCCGTTCGGACTTCCTCAAGCTCACCGCCGAGCTGACCCGCCTGCAACAGCTCACCGAGCGCCTGTCGCTGGTGGCCACCTTTGCTGGCCAATACAGCGCCAGCCCACTTTTGGCCAGCGAGGAATTCGCGCTGGGCGGCCCCAACTTCGGACGCGGTTACGACGACGGCGAAATGTCCGCCGACTCCGGCGTGGCCGGCTCGCTGGAACTGCGCTACGCGGTGTCCACCGACAACTTCCTGCCGCATGGCGCGCACGTCTATTCGTTCATCGACGGCGGCCGCATCTGGTCGCGCAGCGAAAGCGCCCCCTTGACGCGTGCCAACGTGTCCTCCTTCGGCGCGGGCATGCGCGCCAACCTCAGCAAGAACCTGTACGCCACGTTTGAAGTGGCCAAGCCCACCAGCACGGATGTCCTGACCCAGGGCAACAAGAATCCCCGTGTGTTCTTCAGCATTTCGGCGCAGTACTAAGCAGCGAACGACAAGAGACCGACCATGAATCGCAATTCCCGCAGCCTCGCCCCATCCGCTCGCCGTCCGCGCATGAAGAAAGACGCCGCCCTGCCCGCGCTCAGCACGCTGGCCGTGCTGATTGGTTCGCTGGCCTCAAGCGGCGCGCACGCCAACCCCACCGGCGGCAACGTGGTGGGGGGTGCAGCCACCATTGTGGACCGGGGCAACGGCACGCTGGACATCAACCAGTCCAGCGGCAAGGCGATCATCAACTGGAAAGACTTCAGCATCGGCGCCAACGAGACGGTCAACTTCCGTCAACCCGGCGGCAAGAGCGTCACGCTGAACCGCGTGGTCGGCAATGACCCTTCGGCGATCTTCGGTCGCTTGAACGCCAACGGCACGGTGATGCTGGTCAACCCGAACGGCGTGGTGTTCGGCAAGGGTGCGCGCATCGACGTGGGCGGCCTCGTTGCCACCACGGCAAACATCAGCGACAAGGACTTCCTGGCCGGCAACTACAAGTTCAACCAGGCCTCGTCCAAGGCCAATGCCATGATCGTGAACGAAGGCACGATCAGCATCAAGGACAGCGGCCTGGCCGCGCTGGTGGCGCCGTCGGTACGCAACTCGGGCGTCATTCAGGCCAAGCTGGGCCGCGTGGCCCTGGCGGGCGCCAAGACCGTTACGGTTGATTTCCAGGGCGACGGGCTGCTCAGCTTCGACGCCACCTCCACCGTCAATGAACTGCCGAAGGATGCCAACGGCAAGCCGGTGTCGGTGCTGGTCACCAACAGCGGCGTCATCCGCGCCGACGGCGGCACCGTGCTGCTGACGGCACGCGCCGTCAAGGGTGTGATCGACAACGTGGTCAACACCGACGGCATCATCAGCGCCCAGTCGGTGGGCATGCAGAACGGCAAGATTGTCTTGGCGGGCGGCGATGCCGGCACCGTCAAGATCGCGGGCCAGGTCGACGCCACGGGCGCCAGCGCGGGCCAGCAGGGAGGCAAGGTCGTCGTCACTGGCGAACACGTGGACGTGGCGCGTGGCGCAACCATCGACGTATCGGGCGCCGCGGGCGGCGGCGAGATTGCATTGGGCAGCCTGGGCGTGGCCCCGGACAATGGCTCGGCCGCGTTCAGCGGCAAATCGTCCACCGTCAAGGTAGCGGCGGGCGCCACGTTGAAGGCCGATGCGCTTGTCAAGGGCAACGGCGGCAACGTCACGATGTGGTCGAACGACGCCACCGCCTTTGCCGGCAGCCTGTCCGCGCGTGGCGGAGAACAAGGCGGCGACGGCGGCTTTGCCGAAGTCTCCAGCAAGAAGAACATCGGCCTGACCGGCTCGGTGGACATGCGCGCGCCCAAGGGCAAAACGGGCCTGCTGCTGATTGACCCGACCGACCTGCGCATCGTCGATTCCGGTAACGGCTCTGGCGCGCTGGACGGCAGCGCGGGCGACGGCACCGTCAACGGCGGCGATGCCAACGCAGCCAACAACACCGTGTCGCGCGGCCTCTTGGAAAGCCTGGCCGGCACCACCAACATCAAGCTGGAAGCCACCGGCCAGATCACCATCGCGGA
Source organism: Achromobacter sp. JD-1 (assembly GCF_038594925.1). Taxonomy (NCBI): domain Bacteria; kingdom Pseudomonadati; phylum Pseudomonadota; class Betaproteobacteria; order Burkholderiales; family Alcaligenaceae; genus Achromobacter; species Achromobacter sp. JD-1. The sequence continues at coordinate 271,723 of NZ_JBCGCS010000005.1, forward strand.
CATGGCCGCGATCAATCTGCAAACCACCTCGGGCAACAGCTTCACGCTGCGTTCGACGCAAACGGGCGGCATCCGCTTCGAGAATTCCAATACCGAAATCAGCACCCAGGGCGGCGCCATCACGCTGGAAGCACTGGGCGTGGGCAGCACGCTGGACAACATCGGCAAGCTGAACAGCCGGGGCGGCGCGATCACGCTGAACGCCACCGGCGACATCAACCTGGCCAACGTTATTGACGCCGGCAGCGGCGCGGCGCTGGTCCGCACCAGCGCGGGCAGCATCCGCAATGTGGGTGGCGCCAACCAGGTGGTGGCGGGCAACACCGTCACGCTGGACGCCAGCGGCGGCAGCATCGGTGAAGCCGGCAACGCGGTCAACACCCAGACCACCCGGCTGGCGCTTGCCACCGGCGGCAACCTGGCCGTGGCCAACCGCTCGGTGCTGAGCACGCTGGACATCACCAGCCGCCATGCGCAATCGGGCGTCAACAACACGTACGCGCTGACATCCAGCGGACTGACTTTCTCGCTGACGGACAACGGCAGCTACCAACTGAACACGGTCGACCAGGCCGGCCTGAACTTCTCATTCACCGGCGACCGCACGATCAACGCGGGCAGCATCGCGCTGGGCACCGGCGCGCTGGCGCTGACGTCGACCGCGGGCGACATCCGGGCGCGCGACAGCCTCAGCAACATCACTGCCGGCAGCATCGCGCTGAAGGCCACGGGCAGCACCGGCAACAACGGCGCCATCGGCTCCTCGGGCCTGGCGCTGAACACGCAAACCGGCACGCTGACGGCCGCCAGCGGCAGCGGCGGTGTGTACGTGAACAACACCGGCAACCTGGCGCTGCGCGCCATCGACACCACCGGCGCGCTGTCCGTCTGGACGGGCGGCCAGTTGACGCTGGGCGCCATCAAGGCGGGTGCGTCGTCATCGCTGACCTCGGGCGCCAGCAGCATCCTTGATGATGGCGATGACGCCACCTCGATCGCCACCAACGCGCTGACGTTGTCGGCACAGAACGGCGCCATCGGCGCCGCGTCGCGCGCCCTGAAGACCAACGCCAACAGCGTGTCCGCCACCTCGGGCGCGGGCGGCGTGTATCTGGACAGCACCAGCAACAGTCTGACCATCACCCAGGCGCAGGCCAACAACGCCGCGATCGTGATCAACGGCGCAGGCTCGGTGTCGGCCAACAATGTCAGTTCTTCGGGCGGCGCGGTCAACCTGACCGGCAACAGCATCTTCGCCGGCGAGATCAACGCCGGCTCTGGAAACGTCACCCTGACCGCGCGTGCGGGCAGCATCACGGGCTCGTCGGCGTCGCTGATCACCGGCAACCTCGTCACCCTGCTGGCCCCGGCTTCCAACAGCAACTACACCGTGGGCACGGCGGGCACCTACCTGCGCACGGCGGCCGGTGAACTGCGCGCCACGGGCGGCAGCATCTACCTCAACCAGGCCCAGGGCTCGGTGCTGCTGGATGACCTGAAAGCCAACAACGGCATTTCGGTCATCGGCGTGGCCGACCTGACCGCGAACAAGCTGGACGCCGGCACCGGCACCTTGTGGCTGAACGCCCAGGGCGGCAGCATCCTGCGCGCCAACGCCAACAGCGAACTGCTGGGCAACAGCATCAACCTGCAGGCTCAGCGCCACATCGGCACGGCCAGCGATCACATCAAGACCGCCACGACCAACCTGACCTTGGGTAGTGGCGGCGACATCTACATCGACAACCCCGGCAAGACGCTCACGTACCTGGCGGTCAGCAACTCCCACGCCGACCCCCTCCGAAAGAACATCCTGCTGGTGTCCGCGCCCTACCTGGCGTTTGACGTCAATGACGATCTGGGCAACGCCTACGAACTGAAGCAGGTCTACAGCTCGTTGCTGAACCAGTTCATCTTCAGCGGCGACCAGACCCTGAAACTGGGCAACATCCGCGCGGGCAGCAGCGTTGCACTGACGTCCACGCAAGGCAGCATCCTGGACGATGGCATCGTGGATACGCGCGTTACCGCCAACTCCGTCACCCTTAGCGCCAACCAGGACATCGGCAGCGCCACCAATGCCGTCTCGGTCAACGCGCCCCACCTGTCGCTGAGCACGCGCGGCAACCTCTACGCCACCGACATCGCCGACCTTTACACACTGACGGTCACCGCGCGCCACAAGGCCGAGGATGACCGCTACGTGCTGGACGTGCGCGCCCCGTCGCTGCTGTTCAACATCACCGATGACATCGGCGGCCATACGATTCACGAAGTGCGCGACAGCAACTGGGTGAACTTCAACTTCACCGGCGACCGCGACATCACGGTTGGCAGCATCGACACCGGCTACAACGGCAGCATCTCGCTGAACACAACGGGCGCCATTCTCGACGACGGCGACAAGAGCACCCAGTTGCTGGCCAACTCGGTGTACCTGTATGCCGGCCGCGCCATCGGCGCCACCGGCACGGGCTATCTGGACATCCTGACCAGCAACCTGTCCGGCACGGCCAACAATGGCGGCTTCTACGCCCAGTTGCCCAAGCCCACGGGCGCCAGCAACACCACCGGCGTCATCTCGCTGGGCAACATCACCGCGACCGACGCCGTGCAGATCGACGCGCGCCAGGGCGACCTGCTGCTGACGGGCACGGTGCGAAGCTGGAACGACGACGTCACGCTGAACGCGGCCAACGGTTCCATCCTGGGCAACGGCGCGGGCAGCGTTTATGCCGGCGGCAGCGACATCTTCCTGACGGCCACGGGCGCGATCGGTGGCCTGTATTCGGGCAACGTAAGCTATGTGGGCGTGGGCGGCGCGGGCCTGGTCAACGTGCAGGCCAACGCAGGCGGCGACCTCTACCTGAACGGCGGCAACAGCAACATCAAGCTGACGTCGCTGACGGCGGGCGGCCAGCTTGGCTACATGCAGTTTTCCGGCAACACGACGGTGGGTAGCGTGCAGGCCAACGGACCGGCCTCGCTTGCCAACAGTTCGGGTTCCATCCTGGACGACGGCGACGCCGCCACGAAGATCCAGGCCAGCAGCATCGCGCTGTCAGCCGGTGGCGTACTGGGTGCAGCCGGCGCCGCGCTGACCTTGCAAGCCCCCGACGTCAGCCTGACCAGCGGTGGCGACATCATCGCCAACAATCTGAGCGGTCTGACCCGTCTGGCCGTCACACGCAATGGTTCGGCCTACGGCTCGTACGCCATCACCGCACCCAACCTGTCGGCCTTCACGCTGACGGACGACGCCAACGGCATTCATCTGAAAGACATCGCCAGTTCGAGCGATCTGGACTTCGCATTCTCGGCCAACGGCAAGCACCTGCTGGTGGGCAACGTCGATGCCGGCTCGGCCGGCAAGGTCAGCCTGGTGTCGGCCGGCAACATCGCCAACGACGACCTGGACAACCCCGGCGCGATCCGCGCGGCCACGGTCTCGCTGACGGCGGGATCCAGCGGCTCGATCGGCTCGTCGGCCACTGGCGGCACGCTGGCCCTGAATGGCACGTCGGCGCTGAGCTTGAAGGGCAATGACTTCTATGTAGACAGCGATACCGTCCTGCAGAGCCTGGCCATCAACAGCTTGCGCGCAGCGGGCGGCGCCAGCACGATCGCCATCGGCGGCGGCGCGGGCCAGACCATCCGCATCACGGACGACGGCACCACGCAGTACCTGGAGCAGATCACCGGCGGACTGACGGACTTCAGCTTTACCGGCCGCAAGAACATCCAGGTAGGCGCCATCACCGCCAGCGATTTGGTCAGCCTGACCACGGCCGGCGGCGGCGTCTATTCCAGCATTACCAGCGATGCCGGCACCGGCCGAATCACGGCGGGCACGGTCAAGCTGTCGGCCACCGGTAGCGACAACTACACCGCGCGCGATGCCAACACCGGCGCAATCGGCAGCAGCGGGCGCGCCCTGCGCACGGCGACCAGCACGCTGGCCATTGCGAACAACGGCGACATCTTCTTGAACAACGGTGGGCAGGCGCTTGACAGCCTGGACCTGAACCTGACGCGCCGCGACGCAGCCAGCACCACGGTTCCCGACACCAACGCATATTCCTTCTCTGGGCTCGGAGCCCAATCGCTGTCGATCTCCGGTGGCACAACCCTGTCGATCGCGGCGAGCATGAGCAACGCCGCATTGGCCATCAGCGCCGATTCCGCCATCGCGACCAACACGATCAACATGGGCACGTCGGGTTCGGTGTCCCTGACCTCGCGCTACGCGAACAGCCTGCTCAGTCCGACCATCTCGCGCAGTTCCGGCACGATCACCGGCAACAGCGTCACCTTGAACGCGCTGGGCGCCAATGGCAGCGTGTCGGCGTCAACCAGCGCCAACCACCTGTCGATCGGGTCGGCGGGCAACGTCGCCGTCTCCAACAGCAAGCAGTTGTCGTCGCTGTCGCTCACGGCAAACCACAGCAACACCACCGGCGCGCAGACAAATTCGTACGCCATCTCGGCCACCGGTCTGACCTTCTCGATGAGCGATTCGACCGGCGTCAATGGGCTGACGATCAACACCGTCTCAAGCGCGAACGATCTGGCGCTGTCGATTGCTTCGGATCGCACGCTGAGCGTCCACAATGTCGCAACCGGCGCGGGCGGCTCCGTCACCTTAAGCAGCAACAACATCTACGGCAACAGCAGCAGCGCCAGCAGCCCCAATATCACCACGGGCGAGCTGACGCTGAACGGCGGCTCGGTCACGGGCACCTACAACACCAACCAACCGCTGTATGTCAGCGTTGACAAGCTGTCTTCGAATCTTCGCGGCAGCCTGTGGCTATCGAATAACAAGACGCTGACGCTGGGCAACAACAGCGCCCTCGGTTGGGCACGCGTCGACGTCACCAACGGATCCATCCTGCAAGGCGCGGGCAGCAACTTCATCACCCCCTCGCTGACGCTGACCGCCACGCAGTCCATCGGCGCCGGTGGCAACGCGATTCAAACGGACACCCGCCAACTGACCACGCAGACCGGCCACGACCTGTATCTGAACAATGCCTCGAACCTGTTCAGCCTGAACGTCACCGCCAACCACGCGGACCAGGGCGTGAACAATATCGTCCAGGTAGCGGCCCAGGGCCTGACGTTCAACCTTACCGACACCGGCGCCTACAACCTGTTCGACCTGCGCGACACCACCGGCCTGAACTTCTCGTTCTCGGGTGACCGCACGCTGAACATCGGCAGCATCGACACCGGCCCCGCGCATACCGTCAGCCTGGCCGCCATTGGCGCCGGCAGCAACATCGTCAACCTGTCGCCCACGTCGCACGTCACGGGCGATTCGGTGAACTTGTTCGCCACGGGCCAGATCGGCACAGGCTCGACCGACAAGATCAGCACGACCACCAGCGACCTCTACCTGACGGCCGGCAGCCACGTCTTTGTGGGCAACGACCGCGACCTGTCCAGCCTGTCGCTGTACGCCACCGGCGTGTCGCCCGCCACCTATGACATCACGTCGGACCAACTGATATTCGACGTGGCACACAACGGCCGCCTGCAAGCCAACCTGGTCCGCGACAACACCGGACTGAACCTGACGTTGTCCAGCAACGTCGGCCAGGACATCGGTGTCCTTGATACGCAAACCACCGGCACCGTGCGCCTGTCCACCAACGGCAGCATCCTGGGCAGCGCCGACGACAGCCAGCGTATCACCGCCGCCCAGGTGTCGCTGACTGCCCAAGGCACGGGCGGCATCGGCGCCGAGGGCCGCGAAATCAACCTGTCCGCCCCGGTGCTGAACATCCAGAACACCGGCGACGTTTACATCGATTCCGACACGCACATTGATACGCTGTCGCTGTACTCGATGGGCAACGACGCGCGTTCCTACAGCATCAATTCACCGACCCGCGAAGGCGGCACCATCGCCTTCACCGCCACGGACGGCGGCAGTGGCAGCACGGCCGGCCTGGTGCTGGGCAACATCACGGATGCGGGCGGCCTGAACCTGAGCGTTACCAGCGACCGCAACATCACCGTCGGCACCATCAACGTCGGCTACGACAATGTTGCGCTGACCGCGCGCAACAGTTCACTGCTGGGCGACGGCGATGCCAACACCAAGATCGACGCCGCCGCGCTGACCCTGAACGCCAACACCGCGATCGGCGCCGACGGCGCCGGCAACGCCATCGACACCCGCGTCAGCACGCTGACCGGCCGCGCCGCTGGCGGCGGCGCGTTCATCACGGTGGAAGGCAATACCAGCCTGCCCAGCCTGACGTCGGTGGGCGCCAGCGCGGTCAGCAATACCGTCGGCGATATCGAGCTGGGCTCGGTCAACACCAACGGCAACGACTTCACCGTCAACAACACCGGCGGCTCGATCCTCAGCGGCACAATCGCCAACGCCACCACGGTCAACTTGACGGCCAACGGCTCGATTGGCAACAAGAGTGCCATCCGCACCACGAATCTCAGCGGCGGCACGACGACCGTCAACCTCAGCGCCAAGCAGACGGCCACGGCGGACGGCAGCATCGCGCTGACCGAAACCTACGGGCTGCGCGCCGCCTCGGTCAGCGGTGATGGCAACATCACGCTGACGGCCGATACCGCCAGCGCCGGCCGTGATCTGGTGGTGGGCACCATCAGCACCAGCGGTGGCGCGGTCGCGTTGACGACCAGCCGCGGCAACATCGTCGGCGCGGACAACAGCAACCGCATCACCGGCAAGAGCGTCACCCTGACGGCCGACTACGGCTCCGGACGCAGCATTGGCTCGAATGCGACCCGGCTCCATCTGGACACGCCGTCGCTGACGCTGAACACCCCGGGCAGCATCTATGTCGACAACCTGGCCGACCTGACCGACCTGAGCATCAACCGAAGCAACGCAACGGGCAGTCAGAATGGCAGCGCTGGCGTCCTGGCCATCAGCGCCCAGAACCTGACGTTCAACGGCGTCGACAGCGGCAACAACACCGCGCTGACCACCGTTCGCGACAGCACCGGCCTGAACTTCACGTACAAGGCGATCGGCTCGATCACGCTCGACGACATCAACGTAACGGCCAATGGCTCGGTCAACCTGTCGACCAATCCCTACTACTACACCGGCGGCTCCATCCAGGGCATGAGCGGCACGTCGAAGATCACGGCGGGCGACCTGGCGCTGTCCACCGCGTCGGGCGACACCAGCAACGCGATCGGCTCGTCCAGCCGCGCCCTGAACACCCAGGTCAACAACATCTCGGCGACCGCCTCGGGCGGCATCTGGCTGAAGCAGGCGGGTTCGATCAACCTGGGCAACCTGCGCGCGGGCGAAGACCTGTCTGTCACCACCACCACCGGCGACATCCTGGTTGGCACGGTCAGCTACGGCACCGACAAGACGCTGACCTTGAACGCCCAGAACGGCAGCATCCTGGACGGCGGCGGCGCGATCACGGGTTCGGGCAACGGCGCCATCACGCTGAGCGCGAAGAACGGCATCGGCACGAACGATGCGGCCATCAAGATCGCCGCGCCGAACAACCCCGTGTCCGCCACCGTGACCGGCGACGGTTCCTTGTACCTGGACAGCACCACCAACCTGCTGGGCGGCCTGACGACCTCGGTCGCCAACGGCGAAACGCGCGTCACCTCGTCGGGCAATCTTGTCCTGAACAGCATGACGTCCGCCACCGACGCCGCCGGCAACGGCATTTCGGTGAAGGCCTCGTCGGGCAACATCACCGTCAAGAACGTGCAGGCGGGCGCCACCCAAGGCCAGATCACGCTGGACGCCGAAAATGGCTACGTCTTGGCCGACGCGGCCGGCGCCACCATCAAGGCGTATGGCGTGGCGCTGAACGCGCGCTACGGCATTGGCGCCAACACCACAACTGGCCGCATCAACGCCACCGGCCAGCGCGTTGAAGCCACCACCACCGGCGCGATGTACCTGGCGGCGGACAACAACGCCGTCTACTCCTACCTGTCGGGCAATACCATCGACATCGCGGCGGCCGGCAACCTGCAGATCGCCAATGCCATTGCCAACAACGGCAGCGGCACGATCAGGATCGTGGGCAACGGCACGAACAGCCAACTGGTGGCCGGCAACATCGACGCGGGCACCGGCACGGTCAACATCGACTACAGCAAGGCCGGCAGCACCATCGTTGACGATCGCGAGGAATCCACGCGCATCATCGGCAATTCAGTCACGCTGAAGGCCGGTGCGGGCATCGGCGGCGCCGCAGGCTCAGCCGACAACGTGCAGACGACCGCCGCCATCATCACGGCGGAAGTCACCGGCAACGGCTCGATCTTCCTGGACGACGACCGCGCGGCCGGCACGACGCTGAATTCCATCATCACGCAGAACGGCGCCATCGGCATCACCACCGCTGGCCCCACGCTGGTGACCAGCGCCTACACCCGGACCAACTCGGCGGACAACGACATCGCCATCGCCACGTCCCAGGGCAACCTGTTGATCAACACGATCAACGCCATGGATTCGGGCGACGTCACACTGACCGCCGCCGGATCCATCCTGGGCGCGCTGGCGGGCAACCTGGTCTACGGCAACAGCCTGACGGCCACCGCCGGCGGCAGCATCGGCGCAGCCACCAATCTGGCCAACGGCACGGGCGGCATCGCCCTGCGCACCAACCTGGCGTCGCTGGGCGACCTGACGACCGGCGCCGATGGCGCGGTGATCGTTCTGAACAACGTGGGCAGCCGTGCCCTGACGCTCAACGGCGACGTGACGCAGACGGGCGACAACAGCTCGGTGTACCTGCGTTCGTCCGGCGACCTGGACGCGCGTTCGGGCCTGTCCAATACGGCGGACAACCTGCTGCTGTCCTCGGCCGGCACGCTGACTGTTGCTGGCGCGGGCGTGCAGGCCAACAACACCATCACCCTGGCGGGCGGGCACGATGTGGTTGCCGCAAGCGCCACGCCGCGCGCCATCGTCGCCCGGGGCGATACGCTGAACTTCACGAGCGGCGCGGCAGGCGGCAATACGGTATTGACGACGGAAGTCGCCAACGCCAACGTCAGCCTCACCGGCACCACCGTGCCGGCCGACCTCACGTTGAACAACACCGGCGCGCTGACCGCCGCGCTGTCCACCGCCAACGGCAACATCACGGCCAACGCCACCGGCACGCTGGATGTGTCGGCCACGGCCAGCGGCGGCAACCGCACTATCGACCTGAGCTCGCAGCACGGCGACGTGGCCTTCGGCCTCATCGATGCGGGCGCCGCGAACGGCAGCGTCATCCTGGCCGCCGCCGAAGGGTCGCTGCTGGGGTCGGGTATCAACATCACGACCAACAGCCTGGATCTGACCAGCATGACCGGCATTGGCGACGCCGGCGCCGCCTTCAACACGTCGGCGCGCTACCTCACGGCCAACGTCCTGGGCACGGGCGACATCCTCGTGGACGGCACTGGCGCCTTGACGCTGGGCCGCATCGCCACCGCGGATGGCCACATCCAGATTGCGTCGGTCGATGACCTGATCAGCTCCGTCGGGCTGTCCGCCGGCAATCATGGCGACATCTTCCTGGGTTCGGTCTTGGGCAACGTCGGCGTCAACCACGCCATCGCCAGCAACGAGGCCAACAACCTTGCGGTGATCGGCGCGCAGATCGGCCTGGCGGCCGTCAACACGGCTGGGTCCCAGAGCTACGACGGCGACGTCACGCTGAACGGCGACCTGACCGGCACGTCCATCGACATCACCGGCAACGCCACGCTGGCTGGCGGCAAGCGCACGCTGACCGCCTCTGGCGCGGACGGCATCGTCGCCGTCGGGGGCCTGCTGCAAGGCGGCGGCCAGCAAGCCGTAATCGTCGCCAATGACGGCGACGTGATACTGGGCGGCAACGCCAGCAACCTGGCCAGCCTGAACATCGACGGCGCCCACATCGACCTGCAAGGCGTCAGCACCACCGGCGCCCAGCAGTACAACGGCGACACCACACTGCGTGGTCAGTACACGACGGCCAACGGCGCCTTCGGCGTCGATGGCGCCACGGTACTGGGCAGCGGCGTCAACGTGGCCACCGGCGACGGCGCGGTCACGTTCACGGGCGAGGTCTCGGGCGCCAACGCGCTGACCGTCACCATCACCGGCACCACCACCTACGGCGGCGCCATCAACACGGCGTCGCTGAACCAGGCCGGCACGGGCATCACCGCCCTGAATGGCGGCAGCGTCACCACGACCGGTGCGCAGCACTACGCCGGCCGCGTGGTGCTGGGCGACGATGCGGCGCTGAGCGGCAGCACCATCACCCTGGCCGACGGCGCGGATGGCGCCCACGCGCTGGAGATCGATGGCGCCGCATCGCTTGCGGGCGCCATCGGCGCCAACACCAAGCTGGCCAGCCTGACCGTGACCGGCCCCGCCACGCTGACCACCAGCAGCATCGCCACCACCGGCAATCAGCACTATCAGGACGCCGTCACGCTGGGCAGCGACCAGTCGCTGTCCACCACTACCGGCAGCGTCACGTTCGACGACGCGCTGATCGGCGCCCGCAACCTTGTCATCGACTCGACGGCAGGCGGCGACATCAGCTTTAACGCCGTGGGCAGCGCCGGGCAGCGCCTGGGCAACCTCACCGCCAACACCGCCGGCGCCACCACCTTCAATGGCGCGGTGTACGCCGCGTCGGCGCAGACGGATGCCCCGGGTACGGTAGCCATCAACGGCGGCCTGGTCGACACGACAGGCACGCAGACCTTCCGCGAACTGGTTACGCTGGGCGCGGACACCGTATTGAAGGGCAGCACCGTCAATCTCTTGGGCGGCGGCGACGGCGAACACGGCCTGACGATCGACGGCGAGACCGTGCTGAAGGGCGCGTTCGGTGCGCAAGACGCGCTGGCCAGCCTGACGATCAATGGCACGTCCAGCCTGGACGGCAGCATCGGCACCACGGGCGACCAGTCGTACCACGGCGCGGTCACCCTGGACGGCGACGCCGCGCTTGCCACGCAGGGCGGCAACATCACGTTCAACGACAAGGTCGCCAGCAGCCACGGCGACGGCCACGACCTGTCGTTGGCCGCCGGCGCGGGCAACGTCACCTTCACGGACACCGTTGGCGACAACGCGGGTGGCCGCCTGGGCGACATCACCATCGCCAGCAACGGCGCCACCACGCTGACCGACGTGGTCTACGCGGCATCGATTGCGTCGGACGTCGGCGGCACGATCGCCATCAACGGCGGCCTGGTCGACACCACCGGCACGCAGTCCTACGGCGAACGGGCCATCTTCAGCGGCGACACCGTATTGAAGGGCAGCAGCGTCGGCCTCTTGGGCGGCGGCGATGGCGCACACGACCTGACGATTGACGGCGACGCCGTGTTGAAGGGCCCGCTCGGTGCGCAGAACGCGCTGGCCAGCCTGACGGTGAACGGCAAGTCCACGCTGGGCGCGGGCAGCATCGCCACCACGGGCGACCAGTCGTACAGCGGCGCGGTCACGCTGGGCGGCAAGGTCGCGGTGGCCAGCCGCGACGGCGACATCCGCTTCAATGACGCGCTTGACGGCGGCTACGACATGACCGTATCCGCGGGCAAGGGGAACGTCGACTTCACCGCCCCGATCGGGCAAGGTTCGCGTCTGGGCAACCTGACGGTGGCCGCCGCGGGCGACATCGTCCTGGACGGTCCGGTCCGCACCGCCTCGCTGCAAACCAGCGGCAATGGCGACGTGCTGATCAACGGCGGTTCGGTCAACACCACGGGCGCGCAGCAATATGGCCAGCACGTGATCCTTTCTGGCGTGGACACCACCCTGACCGGCACCAACGTGCAGCTCAAGGCTGGCGTGGACGGCACCGAGTCGGGCCAGCAAGGCCTGATCATCGCCGGCAACGCCAACATCCAGGGCGACGTCGGCGCCACCACGCCCCTGCGCGGCCTGGCCGTGCAAGGCAGCACCACGATGGGTCCGGGCAAGGTCGTCACCATCGGCGACCAGGTCTACACCGGCGCCGTCACGTTGACAGGCGACCGCGACCTGACCAGCAACACCGGTTCGGTCGTGCTGGGCAGCACGCTGGACGGCGGCAATGGCAACAACCTGGCCATCGATGCCGCCAAGAACGTGCGGGTGGCGGGCAACGCGACCGGCCTGGGGTCGCTGACCTTGCGCGCCGTGGACACCATCGTGTTCAACGGTGACGTCAGCGCCTACCGCGTGCAACAGTTGGAAGCCCAGTCCGCCAGCTACAACGGCAACGTGCGCGCCTCGGGGCCGGACGGCATCGACATCTCGGGCGGCACGGTGTCGTTCGGCAAGAACGTCACCGCCGACACGGGTTCGATCCATATCGCCAACACCGACCCGACCGGCACGACGACGTTCGGCGCCGGCTCGACGGTGAAGGCCGCCACCGGCTTCACCCAGACCGGCGGCGCCGGCCTGACGCTGCCCGCGCAACTGCTGGTGACCCAAGGCCCCATCAGCCTGGGCGCACCCGCCAAACTGCAAGGCGCGAACGCCACCATCAGCACCAACGGCGACATCACCGCCGTCGGCCTGGTTGGCCCGCAAACGGCGTTGACGCTGGCGGCCGGCCCGCTGGGCGCGCTGCGCATCGGCCTGAACGACGCCAACCCGAACCACAAGCTGAACGTGGCCTCGCTGACCGTTCCCACCGCAGGCTCGGCCGACGTCTGGGGCACGATCGGGGGCAGGTCGGACGCCGTTGCCGCCACTTCCATCAAGAGCTCGTTGGTGGGCGCACCGTACTACCTGAACGGCGTCACGTGGGGCCCGACGGGCATCATCGACCGCCTGTCCTCCATCACCTTGCCGCAGCCCATCATCCCGACCACGCCTACCGCCGATTCTTTGTTCCGTGGTACGGTCCCGTCTGATGGTTTCGGCCCGGATGCGCTGGGTGCGTACACCGATCCGCAGGTACTGAAGGTGGCCAACGCCAGCTTCAACTGGCAACTGCCGTCGGGCGACAACGCCGTGCTGACCACGCCGACCGGCAACAACTCGGCCCTGCAAATCCCGGGCGGCAACTCGCAACAACCCGTCGCCGAAGGCAATCAGCCTTCCGACGACGAGCGTCGCAACCGCGACGCGCAATCCCGCACTCTTTGATTCGACACCATGACTACGCAGACTTCGCTTCCCCTGTTCTACGAACAACCCCGCCCCCTGGCGGCCGGCGTGCACGCCAACCTGTCGCTGGCCGGCAACACGGGCTTTGCCTACGCCGCCAACACCAACGCGGTGCCGCTGGTGGCCACCGAGCTGCCCACCGCGTGCCGCCATTTCCCCATCGTCTTCACCGACGGTGAGCAGCCCACGCCCGTGGCGGTACTGGGTGTGCGCGGCCAGGAAAACCTGTTCGTCGACGCCGACGGCCAATGGCGCGCCGGCGTCTACATCCCGGCCTACATCCGCCGCTACCCCTTCATCTTCATGGAAAACGAAGACCGCAGCCAGTTCACGCTGTGCGTCGACGAGAAGGCCGCATCGGTGGTTGAAGGCCGCGACAACCCGTTCTTCGACGACGCTGGCGAACCCACCGACCTGGCCCGCAGCGCCCTGGAATTCTGCCGCGACTACCAGAACCAGCACGCCTACACGATGGAGTTCGCGCAGGCCCTGGCCGCCGCCGACCTGCTGATCGAGAACCGCGCCGACATCACCCTGCCCGACGGCCAGCGCCTGGCCATGTCCGGCTTCAAGGTGATCGACGAAGCCAAGTTCAACAAGCTGTCGGACGAAGAGTTCCTGCGCTGGCGCGCCAACGGCTGGCTGCCGCTGGTGTACTGCCACCTGCTGTCGATCAACACCTGGCCAGCCCTGATCAATCAGGTGCAGCCGGTGGCAGCGGCGGAAGAAGGCTCCGCCGAGGCGTAAGCCAAGCAGCCATACAGCAAGGCCGGCCTTTTTTGGGGGCCGGCCTTTTTGTTTTTTGGCGAGGCAGCTGCGCAGTTATGTTTACGCTGAACCCTGCCGTTCAATCCGGCGCGCAAACATCGCAAAGCTCGCGCGCACGATGCTGGGCTTGAGCAGAAAATCATGCGACTCCGCCGCCAGCGCATCATCCACCGGCTTCACTTCGCCGTAAGCGGCCGCCGCCAGCAACTGATTACGCGCGGCGAGCTCGATCAGCACCGACAGATACAAGGTCTCTTCCACCGAGCTGGTCGCCGCCAGAAAACCATGGTTGGCCAACAGCACACACCGCTTGCCCCCCAAGGCAGCAGAAATGATTTCGCCTTCCTGATCCGCGATCGGCAAGCCCGGCCATTCCTTCAAATGCGCACAGTCGTTATGAAACGGCGTGGCGTCCATGTGCGACACCACCAGCGGGCGGCCGGTCATGGCCAGCGTCGACACATAAGGCGGATGCGTGTGCACGATGCAGCGCACGTCCGGCCGGTTGCGATAGACCCAGAAGTGAAATCGCACGGCGGGGTTGGGCGTGCCCGCTCCTTCCAGCACGTCCATGTTGTCGTTGATGCGAATGACCGTGTCGGGGCGGATCTCATCGAACGCCTGGGCCAGCGCCGTCGTGAAAAACGTGCCGTCGTCGTTCTTCACCGTGATCTGTCCGGCCAGGGTCTCGGAGTGTCCTTCCCGAGCCAGGATCCGGCAACTTAGCGCGATCTTCTCCTGCACGTTCCAGTTGCCGAAATCCAGCTTGTCAGCCGACCGTTTGAAGAACGCATCGGACTGCAGTTTCTTGTCATCCACACCCATCTCCTAATGCCTCGTGGCACAACACTGCCATTACATCTTGCGGCGGCTTTTACGCCATTGACCGCAACCGCACAGCGCTTGTCCAAGAGTGACACGGCCTAGGGTAAACGGCAGGTGCGTGCGCGTTCTGCGTCGATACAATGATTTTGATTTTGCGGGCACTGGGCTCGCGCTGAAAGTCGGGTCCATCCATATGCACGTTGCCCAATCGCTTCCGCCCGCTGCCTCCCAGCAGGAACCGGACCTGAACTTCGCCCCCCGTTTTCGTCCCTTCTACGAAGCCGAACTGTCCGGCTATCAAGCCCGCTTGAACAAGCTGGTGCTTCCTGGTGATTTCCTGCCGCTTACCCTGCAACCGCGCCTGCATTTGCAAGCGTGTCGGCTGCGCGCGGGCGGCTTGGCCGTGAACCTGGAATCCACCCCCATGCGGGTCCAGCATCGCGCCGAACACGCGGCCGATGCGATGCGGGCCGAGTTCCTGGCCAGCTTCATCATTGAAGGGCACGGGGTCATCAGCCAGAACGGCGCAAGCCTGCCCGTGGAAACGGGCGACATCATTTTTCGTACGACGGCCCTGCCTTCTGAAGTGCGGATGCTGACGGATTCCCGGCTGGTCGTCATCAAAGGTTCGTTGCTGAATCTGCTGGGCATGCATTTGCAGGATATTTCGCAGTTCACCGCCCAACGCGCGGCGTCGACGCTGCCGATGGTGCGCACGGCGCACCACTGTCTGGGGCATGTGTTCTTTGAGCAAGCCGACACGGTCAGCCCCACGTCCAGCATGTTTGCCGAACAGGCGCTGATCTCTTTGCTGGCGGCCATCTACACCAGCCAGGCACTGGAGCAACTGCCCACCACCGAGCGCGGCCCCATCGAAAGCTGGCAGGCAATCACCAGCTACGTGGACACGCATATCGTCGACAGCGACTTGTCCGTCGCGGCGGTGGCCCGCGCGTTGCGGGCGTCCAGCCGCTGGGTGCATCGCTTGTTCCAGATGCGCGGCATTCAATACGGCCAGTACGTGCGCGAACGCCGGTTGGAACTGGCCCGCACGGCGCTCGTTGATCCGTGCAAGGCCCATGTGGCGGTCAAGGACATTGCGCTGTCCTGTGGCTTTCAAGATGCCAGCCATTTCAGCCGCTGCTTCCAGCAACGCTTCGGCAGCCCGCCCAACAAATATCGCGCGTCGGTTCTGGCGCAGGATTAGCGGGCTGCCGGGCTCAGCTCAAGTGGCGCGCCGTGCCGGGGTGGGCTTCATCAAGAACGCCGACGTGCCCGCAATAACGCCCAGCACGGCCAGGTAGCCGCCCACGGGCACGATGCTGTCAAAGCGCGCCACCAGCATGGCCGACACCATCGGCGCCAAACCACCGCCAATTGCCGCGGAGAACTGCACGCCGATCGACAAGCCCGAGTACCGCAGCTCCGGCGGAAACTGCGCGGCATACAGGCTGGATTGCGGGGCAATCATCATCGCGTAGTTCAAGGCCATGGCCACAAACGCCGCCACGCTGTAAGCCAGCAGCGAGCCACTGCCCACGGCCATGAAAATAGGTATCGCCATCACGCCCAGCAGCAGCCCGCCCCAGCCGCACACGCGCCGGGCCCCATAGCGGTCGCCCAACATGCCGAACACGGGAATGGTGAACGTCATCACCGCCGCGCCGTACAGCAGCGCTTGCAGCGCGTCAGACCGGTTGAAACCCAGCGTGGAAACGGCATAGGACACGGAGAAGACCAGGAAGGTGTAGATCAGCGTCACTTCGGCCAGCTTGCATCCCACGCACAGCAACAGCGCCTTGCCATGCTTGCCCAGCAATTCCGCCACCGGCAGCTTGACCTGGGTCTGCTCGGATTTGACGCGAGCAAAATCGGGCGATTCATCGATGCCTCGGCGTATCAATATCCCAACCACGATCAGCACCGCGCTGGCAAGAAATGGCAGGCGCCAGCCCCAGGACAGGAAGTCTTCTTCCGGCAGCCGCGTCACCAAGGCAAACGCGCCCACCGATAGCAAAATGCCCAGCGGCGCCCCCACCAAGGGCAGGCTGCCAAAGAAGCCCCGCCAGCGTGGCGGCGCGTGTTCCACCGCCATCAACATGGCGCCACCCAGTTCGCCGCCAAACGACAGGCCCTGCCCAATACGCAACGCCACCAGCAAGATCGGCGCCCAAACGCCAATCTGCTCATAGGTGGGCAGCAGCCCGATCAGCACCGTGCAGATGCCCATCATCAGCAGGCTCAGCGTCAACATGGACTTGCGCCCAATGCGATCCCCAAAGTGCCCGAACAGGATCCCGCCCACGGGACGCGCCAGCATGCCGCTGGCGAACGCGGCAAACGCAGCCAAGGTGCCGGTCAAGGGGTCGAATTGCGGAAAGAACAGCTTGTTGAACACCAGCGCCGCGGCCGTGCCGTACGCAAGAAAATCAAACGCTTCGACGGCGGTTCCCACCACGGTCGCCACGGATATTCGAAGCAGATTCGGCTTTTTTCCAGCCCCCACATTCACGTCCGGTCGAGAGATTGCTTCCATGTTTTTTTCCCCTGTGTGTTGTTCGTTGTGGCGTGGCGAATTTCGCTTACGTCACCTGTCCGGGCGCGACGTAGCCCGGCAGTGCTTCAATACGACGGCGCCATGCCGCTATCGCGGGATAGGCGTTCACATCAATCTCGGCCTCTTCGGCCAATGCCAGATAGCCATAGCAGGCGATATCCGCAACGCTGGGTGTGGTTGCCAGCCAAGGGCTTGCGGCAAGGCGCTTTTCAAGCAGGCTCAGCAAACGATCGGTCCGCTGTTGCAGCCCCTGCACATCAAGCATGGCCTCACTTACACCCAGGTGATGGGCGGCCTCGGCAAGACTCACCACCTTGGTCAGGCGCAGCGGCTGCAAGCTGTTGGCAATCTCGTTTGCCGACACCGATATCCACGAGACCATATGCGCGCTATGCGGCAGCGGCGCCAACCATTGCGGGGCGTGCTTCTGCGCCAGGTAAACCAGGATGGCGTGGCTGTCCCAAACCGCCAGGCCGTCGTCGTCAATCGCCGGTACTTGCCGCCACGCGCTGATGCGTTCAAACGCGTCGGTCTGGTTCTTGCGCGCCAGCACATCGATGAATTCGCGCCGATAGGGCAAATTGATCAGCGACAGAAAAAGGCGCACCTTGTAGCAGTTGCCGGATCGGGGATGGTCGTAGAGCGTGATCATGGGGAGCGGGGCGTGGCGCCTAATCAGTAACCTGCACGGGAAGAATGCGGGGAAGATGCAGGGAATGTTAGGGGCGCCCGCCCCGGCGGAATTGCCAGCACGCGCACGGGGATTGACCACAAGCGACAAAGTCTGCGGTCAGGCAAAGTGGAATCCGCGTTTGATCAGATGCCAGGGGGCCTGGCATCAAGCCGTGGGTATCGTTCCCCCGTCCACGACATACTCCGTACCCGTGATGGCGGCTGCACGGCTGGATGCCAGGAAGGCAATCAGGTCAGCGACCTCGGCGGGCTTGGCGGGCCGGCCCAAGGGGATGCCGCCCAGCGAATTCATGATGATCTGCTTGCCGCCTTCGTAATCGGTGCCCGCTTCGCTGGCCAGCCGCTGGGCCAGGGCGACGGCGGCTTCCGTCTCGATCCACCCGGGCGCCACCCGCACCACCCGCACGCCCTTGGGCGCAAGCTCCTTCGACAGGCTCTTGCTATAGGTGGAAAGCGCGGCCTTGGCGGCGGCGTATGCCGTGGTCGCTTCCGGCAGCGGCAGCGCACGCTGGATCGACGTAACGTGGACCACCACGCCACCGCCCTGCGCCACCATGCCGGGCAGCAAGGCGCGATCCAGCCGCACGGCGGGAAAGAGATTGAGCGCCAGCTCGCGCTGCCACACGTCTTCGTCCAGCGCAGCGTAGCCGCCGCCGGGCGCGGACGACCCGCCCAACACATGGACGATGACGTCCACGCCGCCCAACTTCGACGCGACGGCGCGCACTACCTCATCGCACCCCTCCACGGTTGAAAGATCCGCCAAGGCAAACAACGCGCCGCGTGCGTCCGCTGGCTCGTTCCGCGCGGTCGTCAACACCGTCGCACCCAGTTCGGCGAACAACTCAACGACTGCTTTGCCCAGCCCTTGCGTGCCGGCCGTCACCAACACGCGCTTGCCCTTCAGTTGCAGGTCCATGGTCATCAGCCAAGCTCCCAAGCAAGTGGGGCGACATTGGTCCGGCCGCCTGCGTTGAAATGGGCGCCGATGGGATCAGGTAGGGGAATAGGCATAGGTTCTCGCTAAGCGAAGTTGCGGTGCGATAATTGTCCGCACCCTACGCCCCGCCGACAAGAACGCACGAAAAAGTTAGCGACTCCCCCATGAGAAAGCAATACACGCCCGAGACCGCCGCCCGAGACGTCGAGCAGGCCATACGCTTGCTCGAAGGCCGCTGGAAACTGCTTATTCTCTTTCATCTGTTCGATGGCAAGGTCCAACGCTATTCCGACCTTGAACGACTGATTCCTGGCATCTCGCAAAAAATGCTGGCGCAACAGTTGCGGCAGATGGAAAGCGACGGGATGGTGTCGCGCACGGTCTATCCGGAAGTACCGCCCAAAGTGGAATACCGGTTGACGGAATGGGGGCAGGCGCTGTGTCCCGCATTGGATGCGATGCTGCTATGGACAGAGAAAAAGGCGGGGACGAGCACGAATGCAGAGGAAGTCCCTGCGCACACGAAGTAGGCCATCGCGAGCAAGACATGCAGCTGGCGCAGTACACCTCAAACACAGTCCGGAGAACTTCACGCTATGAACTGTCATCTGGTCTTTCTGGCGTCGCTGACCACGGCAGTAAGTGGAGACGAAACTAAATGATCTTCGAGGTCACGCCAACGCATATCGAGGCGCTCAGCGACGTTGATCTGCGCACGCTCGTGGGCTATTTAGCCGAGCGAGAAGTCGTAAATGCCGGACACTCGGCATCAACAGTGACGTATGGAGGCCATCAACTTGCGAAGGATGGTGGGATCGATGTTCGCGTAGCACTCACAAGCGGCAGGATCGACGGCTTTATCCCGCGCCTAGCAACCGGGTATCAAGCAAAGGCGGAAACGTTCAGCGCGGCGGACATTAAGAAGGAGATGTGCCCCAAAGGTGCATTGCGCGACAGCATCCGCGAACTCATCACGAGCAACGGCGCTTACATTATTGTCAGCTCCAAAGGTTCTGTCTCCGACACAAGCCTGAAGAATCGCAAGAAAGCAATGGCGGACGCCGTTGCTGATGAACCAAACTCTGAGTCGCTGTTCGTAGATTTCTACGACAAGCGCCGCATCGCCAGTTGGGTCAACCAACATCCCGGCATCATTCCGTGGGTCCGCGAGCGCGTGGGTCTGCCGATTTCCGGCTGGAGGCCGTTCCATGATTGGTCCAGTTCGCCAGAGGCTGTCGACGGCCAATACGTCCTGGATGACCGCGTGCGCCTATTCGGCGCCAATCCAAACAACAAAGGTCTAAAAGCCGAAGAAGGGATAAATCGGCTTCGCTCAATCTTGAGTGAACCTAGGGGTGTTGTACGCCTTGTCGGACTCTCTGGAGTTGGGAAGACGCGGCTTGTTCAAGCCCTGTTTGACGATCGAGTGGGCACCATACCGCTAGATAGAAATCTCGCCGTCTACGCTGATTTGGGGGACAACCCGGACCCAGTTCCGGCAGAACTCCTCAGCAGAATTCAGGCCAATGGTCAGAGGTGCATCTTGATTGTTGACAACTGCGGGATCGAGCTGCACCGAAAATTGGCCACGCGTTTGTCAAATGATAGTTCGATCAGCCTTATCACTGTTGAGTACGACATAAGTGACGATGAACCTGAGAACAC
This sequence comes from Achromobacter sp. JD-1, assembly GCF_038594925.1. Taxonomy (NCBI): domain Bacteria; kingdom Pseudomonadati; phylum Pseudomonadota; class Betaproteobacteria; order Burkholderiales; family Alcaligenaceae; genus Achromobacter; species Achromobacter sp. JD-1. Next base: position 292,309 of record NZ_JBCGCS010000005.1, read on the forward strand.
TGATGTCTTCAAACTCGAACCAGCATCAAAAGATATCATCGAGAAGATTCTCAGGCCTAGATATCCAAATCTCTCCCCACCGGAAATTCAAACTATCGCGGACTTCTCAGAGGGAAACTTCAGAATCGCGTTGGCCCTCGCGAACACTTCTAACGAAGGGCAATCACTAGCAAATCTGAAAGATTCCGAGCTCTTCAATCGATTGTTCCGACAAAAAAAGGGTGACAATCCCGCTCTGCTTCGTGCGGCTAAGGTCTTTTCGTTGGTTTACTCCTTTGATGTCGAAACAATGGAGGGTAATGATGCGGAGCTACCCCTGCTCGCCACGTTGGCAGGACAATCCGTCTCTGACCTGCACAGCCACGCAGCAGAGTTGAAAAGGCGTCAGCTCATTCAGGCCCGCGCGCGGTGGCGCGCGCTGTTACCCCACGCTCTGGCGTACCGGCTCGCGAAGCTCGCGCTAGAAGACTTACCGGCCCGCGACCTTAAGGCGTTTATTCAGAACTCACCTGAAAGGCTTCTGAAATCGTTATCACGCCGCTTGGGCTGCCTTCACGACAATTCCCCTGCACAACATATTGTGAGCGAATGGCTAGCGAGCGGCGGCATGCTTGCGGAAATCGCAAATCTCTCGCCCTTTGGGATGGTGGTGCTCGCCAATGTCGCGCCCGTACATCCTAAAGCAGTGCTGAATGCCATCCACAGCACGGCAATGAAGAACGACCAGTTCTTTGACAACAATCCGAATGCCGATGCTCTAGTTGAGCTTCTTCGCTCTATTGCCTACGAATCCGAATTTTTTAATCAAGCAACCGGACTGATCGCCCAGTTTGCACGGTTGAAGACCAAGTCCAACAACATGAGCGAAGCGATCAACGTATTTAGATCGCTTTTTCATATCTATCTATCCGGGACGCATGCGCCGCCGAAGCAGCGAGCTGATTTTCTCCGAAAACTAGCAGAACATGAATCTGAACTGGATCAGGCCGTAGTTCTAGCAGCGTTCGATGCGATGCTTCAGGGCGGCCATTTCTCTTCTTCCTATAGATTCGAATTTGGCGCGAGGAAGCGCGACTTCGGTTACCACCCGACAACCTACAACGAACAATGGGATTGGTATGCCGAAACCTTCTCGTTAGCAGATGATCTCTCGAAAATTCCGGCAATAAAGGCACGGGTTAAGTCGAAGATCGCCGCCCATTTTGACGTTCTTGTCCCGCTGGTTCGGCTCGATGACTTGATCGCACTTGCCGAGCGTTTCGTCGATGATGGAGGATGGCCAGAAGGTATGGTTGGCGTTCGCGCCGCATTGCGCAAGGCAACGAGAGCCACGAACAATGAGGGGATAAGTAAGCTATCGAATCTGGAGCTAAAGGTGGCCCCAAGGACGCTGACGCAGCGGATAGCATGCTACGTACTTCCCGCACAGTGGAGTCCGCTTGACCTCGCGGACGTCGATGTCGATGATGAAAGACGTCACGAAAAAACGCTGAAGAGAATCGACGAGATTTGTGAAGGTATTGGAATTGAGCTTGCAGCGAGTCTCGACGATCTCCGGACCCACCTTCCAAAGTTGCTCACTTCGCCATCGGATCGAGTTTTCAGCGTCGCCAGATGGATCGGAAAGCACTCCGTGAACCCTGATGAGGTTTGGAAGATTATCGAGGACGCTGTTCTCAAGCCTGAACGTGGCGACAGGTTGTATTCGTTCCCCGGCGGCTTTCTGCTAGGGTTATCTGAACGGGATCGCGCATGGACTAACAAGCTTCTCGATACAGCGCTCGCCAACCAAGACTGGCACGTATTTCTGCCTCACATGCAACGATGCGTGGGCGTCGATAAGGTCGGCAGCAGGCGACTAATTGCTGCCATTTCACTGCCCGAGTTCCCAGTACGGGCTCTGAGGAACTTGGCCGCAGGACGATCAACGGATGATTTGGAAGGAAACGACTTCAAGGCTCTGCTGGCGGCATTAGCCGCCAGGAACGATAGCCTGGAAATAGCGATAGAGATCCTCTACGTCCGCTTACTTTCCGTGAGATCCGACACTCGGCCCGTTCTCGATGTCGAAAAGGAAGTAGCTAGAGATCTGCTTTGCAGAGTTCCTTTTGATCAGAACAAGGATCGAGAGCCTCACATGCTTGCGGACATTGTGCGGCGTTGCCTAGTCAATCCGGAAGACGCCGAGCTCGCCAAGAGAATCTGCGTACGACTCTTCGACGCGATTGCAGAATGGAAGGTATCGCCTTGGGACTACCGCGAAGTCATAGCCGAGCTAGCGGGGATTTTTCCGCGAGTGGTCCTGGAGGCCGCATTGGAGCCGGAGAACGACGACTCCGGCGCTCGTCTCGAATCCTTTGGGAACATTCGAGACGACGGCCCGTGCCCGCTTCGGAAGGTCGCAGACGAGGAGCTTCTCCGATGGGCGCAAGAAAAACCGGAGACGCGATTTCCTGCGATTGCGGCAGCCATCCAGGGCTGGGGCGGGCCGAAAAGTGCGCAGAACCCAAACATCGCGCCCGATGATGATGACCCGAATGGAGCACTATGCTGGACGCCGACGGCATTGAAGCTTATTCATGGCGCGCCTGATCCGGTTGCCGTACTGCGGGAGTTCGCTGCCCATTTCAGACCTTCCGGTTGGAGCGGATCGCTGGCTGACATCCTTTCCCGTCGAGAAGCGCTGTTGGCAGGACTCGCGGACGATCCAGATCAACGAATTCGGGATTGGGCAAAAACTGCCATGCCAGAATTGCGTGAAGAGGTCGAGAAAGCGAGGCAATGGGAAGCCAACCTCGACCGGGAACGAGATGAGCGCTTCGATTGGTAGGCAATCATCCGCGGCTTCGGTGGAATACCCGCAGCAAATTTCAGCCATCAATACCTCGAAAAATGGCAACGACTGTGCCAAGCATCAGTGCCAGACAGCGTCCACCCGGTCATACCTCGTATACTTCCACCCGCGACCGCAACAACGGGCGCCCGGGATGACAGCCGGCACTAACAACGGCGAACAACTCGCCGCAGCAATGCGGCTTTTTGTTCGTAGGCCTTTGCACGCCTCTATGGGCGGGCCTTGGCTGGGGCACGCTTGCGTGCGCCGGTTTCCGTTGTTACCGGTCTGTCACCCGGCCTTGTGCCCGCCCACCCCGAATGACAGCGGGGCGCGGGCTTCCAAACGACGGAGGCCGCATTGGATAGTCATCCCTACACTCATGATCGCTGGACCATCAGCGACGACCCGGAACACGGCGTCGTCCGGCTGGCTGATATCTACCTTATCGACAGAAGCGTCCAAGCCATCAAAGCCATCGTGCGCATCGTTGGCAACCATTACTCGGATACTGACGGTGACCCCGCAGGCGCGCTCGACGCATGCACGGCATCCGACCTGATGGGCGGGGCGGAGAGCCTTTGCGACCACATTGCAACGCTAACCGAAGGCATGCTGGATCGGGCAAGGGAATCGAGTCGGCACTGAGCCGCAGTGGGAGCCGCAGTGGGAACCGCCTGAGCTCACAGGCGGCTCCTACTTCGCATTGACGTGCGGAGGATAAGCAGTGCATCCACGATTGAAATCACCCTTTTTGCATCGCACTGTATCCGCCCCTGGGCACCATACATTCCGACACCCAACGCCATCGCGCAGCCCCTATAAATCGTTCGCAGCAAGCCCAACCCCGCGAACTTTTCAAAGAGCATTCACGATGAAGAACCCCATCGACCCGCAACGCCGCCGCCTGCTTGCCACGACATCGACGCTGGCGGCCGCCAGTCTGCTGAACCTTGCCGCAAGCGGCAGCGCTTTGGCCAAGGCAACACCCTCATCCTCGAACACCGCAGGCGGTGGCGGCGCCACGCCGTTCAGCGATATCCGCCAGATCCGCGCGGGCACCCTTGATGTGGGCTACGTGGACGTGGGACCGGCCAACGGCCCCGTCGCCGTCCTGCTGCACGGCTGGCCCTACGATATCCACGCCTTCGCCGACGTGGCGCCCCGGCTTACCGCCGCCGGTTACCGCGTGATCATTCCCTATCTGCGCGGCTATGGGTCCACGCGCTTTCTGTCATCGGACACGCCTCGCAACGGCCAACAGGCGGCCATTGCCGTCGACATCATTGCGCTGATGGATGCGTTGAAGATCGAACGCGCGGTCATTGCCGGCTTCGATTGGGGTGCGCGCACCGCCGACATCATGGCCGCGCTGTGGCCCGAACGCTGCCAGGCGCTGGTCTCGGTCAGCGGCTACCTGATCGGCAGCCAGGAGGGCAACCGCAAGCCGCTGCCGCCGCAGGCGGAATTCCAGTGGTGGTATCAGTTCTACTTCGCCACCGAGCGCGGCGCGGCGGGCTACGCCGCCAACCGCGACGGCTTCAACAGGCTGATCTGGCAACTGGCGTCGCCTCAGTGGAAGTTCGACGACGCCACCTTTCAGCGGTCGGCGCAATCGTTCGACAATCCGGATCACGTAGAGATCGTCATCCACAACTACCGCTGGCGCCTGGCGCTGGCGGAAGGCGAAGCGCAGTACGACGATCTGGAAAAGCGCCTGGCAACGATGCCGAAAATCAGCGTGCCCACGATCACGCTGGAAGGCGACGCCAACGGCGCCCCGCATCCGCCCCCCGCTGCCTACGCCAAGCAGTTCACCGGCAAATACGAGCACCGCACCATCACCGGCGGCATCGGCCATAACCTGCCGCAAGAGGCGCCCCAGGCGTTTGCGGAGGCCCTGCTTCAGGTGGCGGGACGCTGATGTGACGGGCGCCGGGCCGTTTCTTGGCCCGGCGTTGATCTCCCGTCCCACGTGCAGTCAGTATGGGGATTGGTTCGCGGTGCGGTGAACACAGCCATCAACGCTTTTTGCCTTTATCATGGCAAAAAAAGAGCCGCCCCCCGCGCGCCATCCAGGAGACTCCCGCTTGTCCGCAGGCACACCCACGCCCTTCCCCGCACCGTTTCCCACCTTTGAAACCTCCGATTTCTCGGGCGAGGGTTCGTTCTATTTCGATCTGGTGCGCCTGCAAGACCGCGACGATATACCGCGCGGCTTCCTGCACCGACACAACTACTACCATCTGCTCTGGATGAGCGAGGCCAGCGGCACCCACATGCTGGACTTCGAGCAGCACGAGGTGCGCGACCACTCGGTGTTTTTCCTGTCACCCGGCCAAATCCACGCCTGGACGTCTTCCGTGAAGCCGCGCGGTTATGTGCTGAACATCAGCACGGACTTCTTCGCGCACATGTTTCCTCGCGCGGACGACATCGCCAAGTTTCCCTTCTTCCACCTGGCGGGCGGCTCGCCCGCCATTTATCTGTCGCGCGAGCAGCACGACGGCATGCTGCCGCTGCTGAACGAAATCGAACGCGAAACGCGCGACCGCCAGACCGGGCGCTTCGACGTGGTGCGCTCTTACCTGCTGATTCTGCTGACGCAGTTGCGCCGCCTCTACCCGGCTGACGAACGCGAGACGGCCGCCGGCCCCAGCTATTCACTGAGCAAGCGTTTCACCATGCTGATCGAGGAACACTATCTGGAATTCAGCGCCATCCGCCAATACGCCGACGCGCTGTGCGTCAGCGAACGCCAGCTTAACGAGGCCGTCAAGCGGAGCGTGGGGCGCACGGCCAGCCAACTGGTGCAAGAGCGCATTGCGCTTGAGGCCAAGCGCCTGCTCAGCAACACGGGCTTGAGCATCAACGAGATCGCGTTCCAGCTTAACTTCGAAGACCCCTCCTACTTCGCACGCTTCTTCAAGAAGCACACCGGCAGCACCGCCGGCGATTTCCGCAAGAAGTACGACCGCCCCATCGGCTGACGGCCGCGCCGGACGGATCCGCGAAAAAGTGCAATACAAGCTCTGATCTGTCCTAACGCGCCCGGCGCCGGGCTGCGTACAGTTCATCCAGACCCAACCCGCCGCCTTGCGGCCTGATTGAAACTGCGATGAACGACACCCCAACATTGATGACGGGCGGCCAGCATGTGGTGCGCGCGCTGCTGGAACACGGCGTGGACACGGTATTCGGCGTGCCCGGCGAAAGCTATCTGGACGTGCTGAACGCGCTGTACACGGAACGGGAGCGCATCCGCCTGGTGTCCTGCCGCCACGAAGGCGCGGCCTCGTTCATGGCCGAAGCGCACGGCAAGCTGACCGGTCGACCGGGCATCTGCATGGTCACGCGCGGCCCCGGCGCCACCAATGCCAGCATCGGCGTGCAGACGGCGTTTCAGGATTCCACGCCGCTTATCGTGCTGGTGGGCCAGGTGGGTAACGACATGGTGGAGCGCGAGGCGTTTCAGGAAATCGACTACCGCCGCATGTTCGGGCAGTTCAGCAAATGGGTGGCGCAGATCGACAGCGCCGCGCGCGTTACCGAATACATGAACCGCGCGTTCTCGGTAGCGATGTCGGGCCGGCCCGGCCCCGTGGTGCTGGCGCTGCCCGAGGACATGCTGACTGAATTGGCCGCGCCCCAGGACTGCGGGACGATTCAGTTTCCGCAAGCGCATCCGGCGCCCGATGCGCTTGCCGACATGCGTGCCCTGCTGGCCGGCGCGCGGCGGCCGCTGATGCTTGTGGGCGGTTCGGGCTGGACCGATGCGGGCCTGGACAGCCTGGCCCGCTACGCCAGCCGCAACGGTCTGCCGGTGGCGTGCTCGTTTCGCCGCCAGGACCTGTACGACAACCACCATCCGCAATACGTGGGCGAAGTGGGTATCGGCGTCAATCCGGAACTGGCCGAGGCCGTGCGCCGCGCCGACGTGATCCTGGCGGTGGGCGCGCGGCTGGGCGAAATGGTGACGGGCGGCTATACGCTGCTGCAATCTCCCGTGCCCAGGCAGACGCTGATCCATGTGCTGGCCAGCCCGGAAGAGTTGGGCCGGGTGTATCAGCCCACCGTGAAAATACAGTCGGGCCTGAACGCCTTCGCGGACGCGGCCGCCGCACTGGACTCGCTGGACGCGACCCCGTGGCGCGGCTGGCTCGACGAACTGCGGCAGAGCTACCTGCGCTACACCGAACCGCCCGCCACCGCGCTGCGCATGGACCCGGCACGTGTCATCGTCGCGCTGCGCGAAGGGTTGGACGCGCGCGCCATCCTTACCAACGGCGCGGGCAACTACAGCGCCTGGGCGCATCGCTACTACCGTTTCAGCCACCCTCGCACCCAGCTTGCGCCCACCAGCGGCGCCATGGGCTACGGCGTGCCCGCCGCCATTGCGGCCAAGCTGCGCCACCCCGAACGGCAGGTGGTCTGCCTGGCCGGCGACGGCTGCTTTCTGATGACCTCGCAAGAGCTGGCCACCGTCAAGCAGCACCGTCTGGCCATCGTCTTCATTGTGTTCAACAACGGCATGTACGGCACGATCCGCATGCACCAGGAAGTGCACTACCCGGGCCGGACCATCGGCACGGACCTCTGCAACCCCGACTTCGTGGCCTACGCGGAATCGTTCGGCGTGCCCGCCGAGCGAGTGGACAGCCACGAAGGCTTCGCGCCCGCCTTGGCGCGCGCGCTGGATAGTGGGTCGCCGTATTTGATCGAACTCAGTCTGGACCCCGAGGTGATCACGCCTCGGGCCACCCTGACCAGCTTGCGCGAAAAGGCGCGGCTTGCCGCTTCCTGACGTTCAGGATCGGATTGCCGCGCGCCGGCCGCAAGCACGGCGCGCGGCGCAAACATAAAAAAATATCCACATCTGGAGAGAGACTATGAATACCCCCTTGCGCCCCCTGCGGCGGCTGGCCGTGGCCGCGATGCTGGCTGCCGCGACCCTAGGCGCCACATCGTTCGCGGCATCCGCCGCCGACTACCCAGAACGCCCCCTGCGCATCATCGTGCCCTTTGCCGCGGGCGGCGCCACCGACGTAATCGCCCGCACCGTGGCGCAGTCCATGTCCACCCGCCTGGGCCAACCGGTGGTGGTGGAGAACAAGGCAGGCGCCAACGGCAACATCGGCGCCGTCATGGCGGCGCGCGCCGAGCCGGACGGCTACACCCTGCTGATGGCCACGTCCAGCCACGCCATCAATTCCACGCTCTATCACAAGCTGGACTACAGCCTGACGGGCGACTTCGCGGGCCTGTCGAACCTGGCGTCGGTGCCCTTGCTGCTGGTGGTGAACCCGTCGGTGCCGGCCAAGACGCCCGAGGAGCTGGCCGCCTACGTCAAGGCCAACGGCAACCGGGTGAACTACGCGTCGGGCGGCACCGGCACGGCGTCGCACTTGGCGGGTGCCCAGTTCAATTCGCTGGTGGGCGCGCAGATGACGCACGTGCCGTACAAAGGGGGCTCGCAAGCGCTCAATGACCTGATGGGCGGCCAGGTCCAGATCATGTTCGCCAACCTGCCGGAAGTGCTGTCGCAGGTGCAGGCCGGCCGCCTGACGCCGATTGCCGTCACGGGCCAGCAGCGCCACGCCGCGCTGCCCAACGTGCCGGCGTTTTCCGAGACTCCCTACCCGGCCATGAACGCCCGCTCGTGGTTCGGCCTCTTCGTGCCCGCGGCCACCCCCAAGCCCGTGGTGGAAAAGCTGTCGCAGGCCATCACCCAAGGCGTGGCCGACCCCGCCGTGCAGGACAAGCTGAAAGGGCTGGGCGCCGACCCCGTCGGCGACGGCCATGCCGCCTTTCAAAAGTACGTGAACCAGGAAGTTGAGCGCTGGAGCGTGCTGGTGAAACAGTCCGGCGCCACGGTCGACTGACGATCACTTTTTCGCAACATCAATCGAGGACACCCCATGCTTTACGACGTACGTACCTACACCTGCCGCGCCGGCACCATCAAGAAGCATCTGGCGCTGTATGCCGAACACGGCTATGAAGTGCAAAGCCGCCACCTGGGCAAGCCCCTGGCCTACATGCAGACCGAGACGGGTGACGTGAACAGCTACATGCACATCTGGGTCTATGACAGCGCCGCCGACCGCGACGCCAAGCGCCAGGCGCTACAGAAAGATCCCGCCTGGGCCGGCTACCTGACCAAGAGCGCCGACGCCGGCTATCTGATCAGCCAGGTAAACCGGCTCATGACGCCTACGGCGTTCTTCAAGCCCTGAGCGCCTTACCCCTGAAGCGCGGGCGCCTCGGCAATGCCGTTGACGAACGCCGCCACCCGCGCGACAACTTCGCGGCGCTCGCGACCCATCGTGATCAGGTGGCGGCTGTCTGCGAGCAACTGCAAGGACACGTTCGTATTGCATGCCCGATGCACGATTTCAAAGGCGTTCGATACGGACGCGATGTCGTCGTGTCGGGCATGCATGACCAGGCAAGGCGCCCGTAATAGATTCATGCGACGCAACACCGAGGCCGTCAGCTTTCGCATCTGGGGAAGCGCCCACCAGGGAGTGCCCGGCTGCCCCATTGGGAGCGATCGTTCTGCAAACACACGGTGTTGGCCGATGCCCAGCGCCCGCAACACAGGCATCAGGAAGGCCAGCCGGGCATAGCGCGGCATGTCTCTGCCGTCATGTCGGAAAGCGGGTGACAAGGCCAGCACGCCGGCCACGTGCAGCGGGCGTTCCTGCGCCAGGGCCAGCGCCAACAAGGCTCCCGTGGAGAATCCACCGACCACCAGGCGATCGACCCGGCCTGCCAGCAGATCCGCGCCGCGCCGCACGCTGGCCAACCAATCCAGCCAGCTTGTGTTCACCAGATGTTCCCGCGCGCCGCCATGGCCCGCCAGCGTCACCGTCAGCACGGTGTAACCCTGAAGGTTCAGGCTGCGCGCAAGCAGGCGCATTTCCTTGGGCGTGCCGGCCAGGCTGTGAACCAGCAGGATGCCGGTGCGGCCACGCTCCCCGTTTCCGGCAAGCAAATAGTCGTTGGGCAAGTTCACGCCGACGTCCCCTCACCCTGGCAGGCTTCAGCGGGCAGGCTCGGATCCATCGCACGGCGGTACGCCTCAAGCGTGCGGAACATCTTTTCCCCCAAGCGGAAATGCGTGTCCGCAAACGCGCGGGCGTTGGCCACGATGGCTTGCGTATGCCACGGTCGGTTTCGGATTTGCAGGATGCAATCGACATAACCCGCGACGTCGCCCGGCGCGGCCAGCCAGCCCGTATTGCCAGGCGTGACGATCTCGGGCAAGCCGCCCACGTTGCTGGCCACGACAGGCCGGCCCGTGGCGTAGGCTTCGGGCACGATGCGCGACCAGGCTTCCGTTGCCGACGGCACCATCACCACGTCAGCGGCCCGGATCATGTCGGGCACATCGGTCCGGTGGCCGGCGAACACCACATGCTCCGCAATGCCCAGATCCACCGCCAGGCGGTACAGCTCGTACGCATACGCTTGGGTGGACGGGGTGGCCATGCCCACGACCAAGGCCACGGCGGGCACCCCTTGGACACGCAGGCGTTGCACCGCGCGCAGCAGGTCGGCCTGGCCTTTCTCCGGGCGCAGCATCGCGACGGTTGCGATAACGTAAGCCTCGTTGGCGGCAGGAATTTGCAGGTCGCGTCGGATGTGCAAGGACGCGTCCGGCTCGTCGGCCTGCCGGAAGAACTCTTCGCCGGCCCATTCGCCCACGACACTGATCCGATCTTCACGCACCAACCGCGCCGCCAGCAGTTCCTGCTTGCCGACGTTGCTGGTCGCGATGACGTGGTCGCAGCCAATGTGCCACTCCAGCCGGCGGCGCGGCGAGGTACGCATCGGCTTGGCGAAATGACGGGTACGAACGACCGCGCACAGGTCGCGGCAGAGCGCGGCGGTTTTGCCGTCGGCCCGGCTATGGCTGTCGATGACCTGGATGTGCAAGGCCTTGATGGCGCGGCGCAGCGCCAGGACGGTCAACGGCGAATACGCCGGCTTGAAGTCGATGTCCACGGTTGTCAGGTGGCGCTCGCGCGCCGCATGGCTGACGGCGCTGCCCGAGGGTGACGCGATGGCCACGTCGTAGCCATGGTCTTGCAGCCAGCTTGCCTGCTCCAGGGTGCGGAATTCCAATCCGCCCAGGCTGGGTTCAGCCAGCGTATGCAGTATGCGCATGATGCTCCAATACATTAAGGCAGGCGGCCAGCACGTCGTCAGGCGTGATGGCGTCGATTTTGTCGTGCGGATGGCGCGGCACAACAGAGGCCGAGCCGGGCCGCTGCCAGAACCATTCCGGGTTCGGTTCGTTGAAAACGCCGACGTAGCGCACACAAGCACCTTGCGCAATATGCGAGGGGCCGCAGTCATTGGCCACCACCAGGCGGGCGCGCAGCATGATGGCGCTTAGCTCGGGAATGGACCGGCAATAGGCAATGGCGAAGTCGGGCCGCTGCATCGCTTGCAAGGTGTCGCGTTCCGCGTTCTCTTGCTGGCCCAGCACGAACAGGAAGCGGGTGTCATTGCCCAACTGCCGCTTGAGCTTGTCGGCCAACAGCAGGTAGTTCGCCAGGCTCCAACGCTTGAACGCGCCAGAACCGCCACCAGGGATCATCACCACGTCGGCGCTGTGGACGTTGCCCAGGTGCGGGCGCGCCAGCGTATGGAAGCACGTGCGCGTTGCGCGTCCAAGGTCAAACGGACGGTACGCGGCCAGCAGGCGCAGATTGGCCTGGCCGATATATTCGGTGATGTCCTTGCGGTGGCAATGCGTCCAGGCCAGGTCGCTGATTCGTGCATTACGGAAGCCCAGGCGGATGGGCGGCCGACGCAGCAGGTTGACCACGCCGAAACGTTCGCTGCTGTGATGCAGGCTGACGCATATACGCGTGTTTTTTTTCAGGCTACGCAGGTAATCGCCGAATGTGGACGCACGCACAAACTCATCCACCCAGGGCAGCGCGCGGTAGAAGCCGCCCACATTGTCCCGGGCAACCACCTTGATGCCCAGCGACGGCCACCACGTCTTCAGCTGATACAACGTCGGCATGGCGACGATCTGGTCGCCGAGCTGCGGCTGGCTTCTGACATATACAACGATTTCCGACACCTTCGGCCTCCCTGCCCGTGACGCGGCCGGTTGACCGCTGGCGGGCAATGTATCGGGAGGCGTCCGGCAAATTTCCGGGTTCCCTTTAACGATTGTGAAAAAGCGTGCAGGGGCGCTTCATACAACTACACAATTTTCTGGTTGCTGCGCCCGATCGTCGCCAAACGTCTCAAAACGGCTACCTGCCGTACTTGGCCTGACGCATCATGCGCATTGCCATCGTCGATACCGAGGCAACCAGCGATTCGCCGGAATCCGCGTTGCTCATGACCAGCACGGCCAACTTTTCCCGTGGGGCAAGCACCCATCGGGCATGGAAAGCTTCCGTCGCCCCGCTGTGTTCCCGTACTGACGCGGCGCTTACCAGGTCGTCACCGCAAGGCGCGGCCAGCCATGACACGGCAAAGCGGCAATCCAGATCCAGACCGCCACCCGCCACGGTTTCCAGGCCGAGCAGCATCCGCGCGGACCTTTCGGTCAGCACCCGCTTGCCGTTGTATCTGTCGCCGTCTTTGTCACCGTCCTTGTCGCCGTAGTTGCCACCGGCAAACAACATGCTGGAAAAGCGCGCCATCTCGGATGCGCTCGTCCACAGCCCGTCCGCCGCCTGGTTGGGCTGCGGCGCTTCCGTCCAGGGCTGACCACGCCGATAGCCGGACGCGCGCTGTTCCAGCATGCGCGCGTGTGGCTGAAACCCCGCGCGCGGCATATTCAAGGGTTGAAGAATCGTGCGGCGCACGTAGGTATCGAAGGGTTCGTGCGCCACATGCGCCACCATGTCGCCCAGCAGCGCGTACGCCATATCGGCGCGGGCGCGGCCCATCGTGTCTTCCAGCGTGGCCGGATGCAGGCTCAGCAGATTACGGGCGGTATAGGGTTCCGAGCCCATCCACTGCATGGCGTTACGGCGGGGTTCCACGTGCCAGTCCGGCAAGGCGTCTCCGGCAGGCGCGTCCAGCAATAGCTGGCCATCGTCGGCGGCGCGCAGCACGGCGGCCGCCGTGACAAGCTTGCTGATGGCGCCCACGCGATACAGCGTGTCGCGGGTGGCGAGTCGATGCCGCGACGCATCCGCATAGCCAAAGCCCGTGCTCCAGACGATGCGCTGATCATCCACGATGGCGATCGACACACCGGGCACCTTGGCCGCGTCCATGTCGTGGGGGATACGCAGGGCCAGGTATGCCAACACCGTCGCGTAATCGTCCTTGGCGATGGTTGCCGGCGCGGCGGGGGGCAGGCTCTGGCAACCGCCCGCGGCTAGCAACAACGATCCGATGGCAACCAAGCGACTTAACGAGAACATGGCGGTCGGCAAACCCTGTCAATGAGGAATGCCGTGATGCTATCGATGCCTCCGCGCGGGATCTTTCCCGCTTTGTAGGGAGTTTGTGAAGATCTTTACACGGGTGTCGCCATGCCTGGCAGTGCGCGGACTGTTGCTGCCGAGCGGTCAGGCCGCGTTCCAGCTGATCACGAAGCGGGCGCCGCCCAGCGGGCTGTCGGCCACCAGCGCCGTGCCGTTGTGCCACCGCGCCACGCGGCTGACGATAGCCAGCCCCAGGCCGGTGCCGCCCGTGTCGCGCGCCCGGCTTTCATCCAGGCGGATAAAGGGCTCGAAGATGCGTTCACGATCGGCGGGCGGCACGCCTGGCCCGTCGTCGTCCACCGTCAGCACGTACTGCCGTGGCGCCGGACGGGTTAATCCAACCTGAACCTGCCCGCCCGCGTGCCGGATTGCGTTCTGCAGCAGGTTGAGCAAGGCGCGCGTCATGTAGCGCGAGTGCAAGCGAACCTCGTCCACATCGCATTGCGTCACCGTGCACCGCACGCCCAGCAGCCCGGCCTCGAACGCCGCGTGCTGTACGACGGCATCAACCCAGCCCCGCGCATCCAGCGCCTGAAGCGCAACGTTGTCGCTCTTGTGTTCCAGGCGCGCGTACATCAGCAATTCCGACGCCATGCTGTCCAGTTCGGCCACATCGCTTTTCATTTCCTCAACCAGGCGGCTGCGCGCCGCCGGGTCGGGTTCACGGTCGATCATGTCCAGCTCGAACGACAGCCGGGAAATGGGCGTGCGCAGTTCGTGCGACACCGCGTTGGTCAGGTCGCGCTGATTGCTGATCAGCGCGCTGATGCGATCGGACATCTGGTTGAACGTGTCGCCCAGCCCACGGATGCTGGAAAAACGCGACAGCCGCACGCGCGCTTGCAAGTCGCCCTGCCCCATGTGCTGCGCGGCGGTCTTCAGCGCTTCCAGGTCGCGCCAGATCGGCAGCGCCCACAGCAGCATGAAGCCGCACAGCAGCAAGCCCAACGCGACGTAGATGCCAACGATTACCCAGGTGCCGACCAGCGGCTCGGGAGGCATCTTGACCAGCAACCATTGCGCGCCCGGCCCCGGAATGGCGGCAACGAAGCTCATCAGATTGTCACGCAGGAAGAAGCCGCCCGAGTCGATCGTGCGCCGCTCCTCGTCGGTCAGCGCGAAGTCCGCCGCGCGGTAGTCAGCGGGGTCCAGCACCTGCAAGACCAAGCCGTAATGCGGCGCCAGCGTGTTGCGCACATAATCGCGGCGCGCCTCGGGCGGCACGTTGGCCAATTCCTGCTTCAGGCTGTGTAACTGGCCGCGCACCGCCTCGCGCGTGTAGTTCGCGGTCTCGGGCTCGAAGAAGTAATTCGCGGCCCGATCCACCGCTTCGTTTGACAACACAAACCCAATCGCCAGGACCACGAAGATCCGCAGGACGAACTTAAGCATCGCCCAGCTCGTGCGCCTTGGGCGTGAACAAATAGCCCTTGCCCCAGATGGTCTTGATGCGGGTGGGGTCGCGCGGATCATCCTCCAGCTTGCGGCGCAGCTTGCTGACGCACACGTCCACGCTGCGATCCAGGCCGTTGAACTCAATGCCGCGCACCGCGTTAAGCAAATCGTCGCGCGTCAACACCTGGCCGGCCTGGCTGGCCAACGCCCACAACATCTCAAATTCCATGGTGGTCAGGTCCACCTCGACGCCGGCGAGTCTTACCGCGCGCGTCTGGCGGTCGATGGACAGCGGCCCGAATTCCAGGTGATCCAGCTGCGCCTCGGCCTGGTTGTGCCGGCGCATCAGCGCGCGAATCCGCGCGAGCAGCACGCGCGGCTCCACGGGCTTGATGACATAATCGTCCGCACCGGATTCCAGCCCCAGGATCTGGTCCAGATCGTCTTCGCGGGCGGTCAGCATCAGGATGGGCGCACTTGAAAAGGCGCGCAGGTCGCGGCAAACCTGCAAGCCGTCGCGGCCCGGCAGCATCAAGTCCAGAATGGTGATGGCCGGCTCGTGGCGACGAAATGCCTCCACCGCATGATCACCGCGATAGGCCTGGGCGACATTGAAACCGTGTTGTTCCAGAAACTGCGCAATCAAGCGCGAAAGCTTCGCATCGTCTTCGACTAACAAGGCCTTGGTCATGGTGTCCGGACTAAAGTTCACGCACCGCTACGGTGCATTTCGCGGCAAGCATACACCGAACGACCCAAGTCCAAGACAAGGTGGATGAATCGATACCCTGCATCAACCAGGGCATCTGCAACGGCGGGCGGGCGCGAACCCGTGTCGCTTGTCGGCCCGCTTGGCGTTCCCTATTCCGCCCGGGCGCCCGAAACCTTGACCGTCTCTGCCCACCGTTTGGTTTCCGAGGCAATGAATGCCGCGAATGCTTCAGGGCTTGAGGCGATCGGGTTGAGCGACATCGTGGCGTTCGCCCGTTCGACTTCCGGGGTCTTGAGGGCAAGCCCGATCGCTTCGTTCATGCGCTTGATGATCGCATCCGGCGTACCCTTGGGCGCCACGATCCCGCCCCAAGCCACCGCTTCGAAGTTGGGGAAACCGGATTCGGCCATCGTGGGAACATCCGGCATGGTCGCCAGGCGCTTGGGACTGGTGACCGCGAACGCTTTCAGCGTGCCGTCGTTGATGAACTGCTGCACGCCGTTGACGTTATCGAACATCACGTCGACCCGGCCGCTGACGACATCCGATAGCGCCATGGAGCCGCTGCGATACGGCACATGGGTGATATCCAGCGCGCCAACCGCCTTCATCATTTCGCCTGTCAAATGGCTACCCGAACCTACCCCGGTTCCCGACGCGAAGTTCACCTTGCCGGGGTTCTGCTTGATATACGCCGTCAATTCCGAGATGGAGTTCGGCTTGAAGTTCTTGCCCGCGACAAGAATGTAAGGGTTGTCGAACAGCAAGCCGACGGGCGCAAAATCCTTGACCGGGTCGTAGGGCAGGCTGCTATAGAAGCTTGCGTTGACCGCCAGGGTAATGTTGTTGCCAAAGCCGAAGGTGTAGCCATCCGGCGCCGCCTTGGCAACCGTGCGGGTGCCCACGATTCCACCGGCGCTAGACAGGTTTTCCACGATGACGGGCTGTTTGAGGATCCTTCCAATCTGTTCGGCAACGGGCCGCGTCGCCACGTCTGGCCCAGACCCCGCCGCATAGGGAATGATGAGTTTTATGGGTTTGCTCGGCCAGGATTGCGCATGCACGGCCGTAGAAAGTGTGATCGCCAAGAGCGCGATCCATCGGGAAATTTTCATGGGATTCTCCAACATACCTGTTTGACTGCACGTCATCCGCGCAAAATTTGAATCAGGCGATTCATCCAGGGATATTCCGCGTCCCCCGCCGCAAGCGCCGGCGAAAAATGATCTCCCGGCAGCACCATGCTTTCGCAGGGCCGTTGCAACCGGCGCAGCTCGGCCTGCATGGTTTGGTTGCCCTTGATGATGCGTGGCAAGTCTTCCTTGGCATAGGCCAGCAACATCAAGGGCGCGTCTTCATTCAACAGACAAACCGGACTTGCCAACGCCGCTTCCGACGCGTCGTGTAGAAGAATTTGATGCGTACGTTCTTCCCCACTATCGGCAAGCCGATCGGGATACCGAATATCAAGCGGCGCACACAGCGGAAAGCACGCGACTATCGACGATGCCGGGATGCCGTGGCGCGTCAGACCGTCGGCGCTTAACGCGGCAAGCGTCATCAAGTGGCCGCCCGCCGAATGCCCGCCAAGCGCAATGCGGCTTGGGTCGCCGCCGTACTCGTGAATGTTCCGATACACCCACGAGATTGCTGACAGGCAATCATCCAGAAGCGCCTGCCATTTGTAGCCAGGCGCAAGCCGATACGAGACCGAGACAAACGTAATGCCGGCGGCGACCAATGCCGGGGCCATCAACGCCACCCACTCCTTGTAGCCATTCGTCCACGCGCCGCCATGCGCGAAGACCAGCACTGGGCCGGGTTGTCCGTGCGCGTTTCTGCTGGGGTACACGTCGAGTCGGTGCGCGTCCGTATCGCCGTATTGAATGTCGGCGACACGTTCACAGCGCAGGACGGCGGCAGCTGACAGCGCCAGGGCCGACCGCGCGTAGTCTTCGGCCTCTGGGGGATACAAGGGAGGTTGGGGAGATAGATCGGTGAAGCTCATGTCTGGACCGCGCTGAAGTGATTTCGCTTGCTCTACAGTGGCTTGTAGGCCACTGCCTTGATTTCGATGCGCAGCATCGGATGCGGCAGTTGGTGCACCGCCACGGTGGTTCGGGCGGGGCCGTCGTAGTCGAAATACTCGGCATAGACCTCGTTGTAGCCCTTGAAATCGCCCATATCGACCAGATACGTGGAAAGCTCGACCAGGTCTTTCAGGCCGGCGCCCGCGCGTTCAAGAATCGCCTTGATGTTCTCGATGACCGCCCGCGTCTGCGCGCGGATATCGGCATCCAGCACGCCCATGGCGTCGGTTTCGGCGCCCACGAAGCTGTTGTCGGCGCGCCGGGAACTGGTGCCCGAAATGAACAGAAAATCACCCGCACGCTTGACGTGGGGGAACTTGCCGCGCGGCTGCGCTCGTCCTTCGACGACGGCCGATGACACATTGCTTTTTTCCATGATTTTCTCAGTCAGTGACGGCGTCCGGCGCATCCACGTGGATGCAAACGTTGGTGAGTTCGGAGTAGAAGTTCAGCGAGTGCAGCCCGCCCTCGCGGCCGATACCAGACAGGCCGCTACCGCCAAACGGCGTGCGCAGATCGCGCAGGAACCAGGCGTTGACCCAGGCAATGCCAACGTTCATGGACTGCGCAACACGGTGCGCCTTGTTCACGTTGCTGGTCCAGATCGTCGCCGCCAGGCCATACGGCGTGGCATTGGCGCGGCGGATGACTTCCGCTTCAGAGTCAAAGGGCGTGATGTGGCCGATGGGGCCGAATATTTCTTCCGACACGCAGCGCGCGTCATCGGCCAAGCCGGCGATCAAGGTGGGTTCAACCCAGAAGCCGCCATCCAGCGCATTGCCAAAGCTGGGCGTGCCGCCGCCCACGATGAACTGCGCCCCTTCTTCTCGCGCCAGCGCGTAGTAGCTAAGCACCTTGTCGCGATGCGCCGCTGAAATCACGGGGCCCATGTCTGTAGCCGCATCGGTGGGATCGCCTAGCTTGATGCGCTTTGCGCGTTCAGCCAGCGCGGCCACGAAGCGGTCGTAGATGGGGCGCTCAACAAAAATGCGTTCCGAGCACAAGCACACCTGGCCGCTGTTCAGGAACGCCGCGCGCGTCATTCCTTCCACGGTTTTCTCGAAATCGCAGTCGGCAAAGATGATGGCCGCGTTCTTTCCGCCCAGCTCGAACGACACCGGCTTCACGCCGTCGGCGGCGGCGTGCATGATGGCCGTGCCCGTCTTTGATTCGCCGGTAAAGGTGATGGCGCTGATGTCCGGATGCTTGGTAATGAATTCCCCAGCCGAATTCGGGCCAAAGCCGTGCACGAGATTGAACACGCCGTCCGGCAACCCCACGGACTGCATCACCTCGGCAAGCAGCGTGGCGGTGCCTGGCGTTTCTTCCGATGGTTTGGCCACCACCGCGTTGCCGCACGCAAGCGCGGGCGCGACTTTCCAACTGAACAGAAGCAGCGGCAGGTTCCATGGCGAAATGATGCCGACCACGCCCAAGGGCTTTCTGACGGCGTAGTTGATGGCGTGGGCGCCGTCAGCCAGCTCGGTGCGAAACGTTTCCAGCGGGGCCGTCTTCAGAATGTCCGCAAAGATGCGAAAGTTTGCCGCGCCGCGCGGGATATCCAGCTTGGACGCCAGGGATACCGGTTTGCCCGTATCGCTGACCTCTGCTTCCAGGAAGTCATCCGCACGCCGATCGATTTCGTCGGCGATGCGGTAGAGCATGTCGGCCCGGTCGGCAACCGACGTGGCGCCCCAGCCGCGCACCGCTCGGTGGCCCGCGGTGATCGCCGCGTCGACCATTTCCTTGCTGGCCTCGTGCACGTCGGCAAAGCGAACGCCCGTTGCCGGGTTGATGCCGGCAAACCGCTTTTCGCTGTCGACGAACCGACCATTGATGAAATTTCTGTACTGCTTGAACACGACTGCTCCTTGGCAAGGTCGGGCCCGTCAGGCAGGCCCTTTTGATAGGCGCTACTGGAGCTTGAACTCCACGACAGCACCGCCGCTGCCGTACAGCGGTGCATACTCATGCACGATGGCCTGCTTGAAATTCCCGCCCATCGCGCCAAGCAGCCAATGGAATTGCTTCAGCCCCATGTCCGGATGCGCTTGCCTGGCATAGTCGGGCAGGCTCGCGCGCAACGCTTCGACATCGCCGCCTTCCATCAGGGCCAGCACACGCCGGTTCCACGTGTCGTCGGCTTCCGAAAGAATGTGGTCTTCCTGAAGATCAATGTTGTCGCGGAACATGCTGTTGGACAGGCCGCCGATTCCGACCACCGCAACGCGCTTGTCTTGCAAGGCGGATGCGGCGATGGCGCCCAACTGCTCGGTCTGCTCGGCGCTGTGATAAAGATTGTTTGCCGCGATGACGACTGGCAACGCCGCTGAGCCGAAGTGCATCAAGGTGGTCGCCGTAATCGTGCCCGTGTCGATCGGGAACTGGTCGTAATCGACGCCTCGCGTCTTGATGCCCGCTTCGTTGCAAGCTTGAACGCAGCGATGCGCCAGGGCCGAATCCGAATAAATGTCGAATGGCTGCTCGCCAAACTCATGCCAGTTCTCATCGACATGCAGTCCGGTGCTGCGCGCCCGCGTGATCCACAACTGGTCCAGCACGGCGAACCATTGCGTGGAATAGACCAACACGCAATCAGGCTTGGACTCGGCCAGCGATTTGCCGGCATGCGCCAAGGCGTCTCGCAGGCGGCCCCACGGCGCCACGTCGGGACGCAGTTGCGGCAGCGGGCTGCCGGGAACAAGAAACGCGGACACGATGCTCATGGTTTTTCCCCTTTTCCTTTTTGCTTTCCAGGCCGCGCGATCAGGCTGGCTGGGTTGCCGGCTTCAGGCTTGAAAGCCCCGCTTCCTGAAGGTTCCATTCGATCACCGCGTTGCCGGTGCCGATGACGGTGCCGTAGCCATGCAAGCGGCCGGCAAGTTCGGGATAGCCCATCGCGGCGTGCATCCAGGTGAAGGCGCCGGACTTCACTTCGGCGAAGGCTTCATCAATGAACTGGGGCAGAAGCTGGAAGGTTTCTTGCATGCGGCCTTGCCGCATCAGGTTGATCATGCACACGTCCCACTTGTAGCCGTCGTAACGCTCGGGATGCTCCTTGGTCATGTCCTCGGGCAGCTCAGGTTCTTCATGAAAATGCCAGTGGGACAAGGTGTTGCTGGCCAGCAGCACGGCGCGGCGTCCGGTCTTGCGGATGGCTTCCCGCGTGGCGCGGCCCAGCAGATCCATCTCGCCCTGGCCTTCCTTGGTGTTAAGGAAGTACGGCGTGTTGTTGGCGGAGATGCCCACAACAGGAATGTCCCATTGCGGCCGAATCATGTGCAGCGTGGTGATCGTTCCGTAGTCTGGCCGGAACTTCGGATTGCGCATCATCTTGCTGACCAGGCCAAGGTTGGCGGCCTCTGCGCAGCAGGCCTCGGCCAGCTCAACATCCACGTCCATGCCGAAGTCATAGCGGAATATGTTGGGAAAGATGGGGTCGACCGATCGCCCGCTAAGCCGTGGCACGCCCAGAAAGTGGTGCCCCACCTGCGTAATCCAATGCGGGGAATGCACCAGCAGCACGTCGGGCTTCATGCGTTCAATGCTCTCGCGTGCCTGCTCATACGCCCAGCGCAGCGGTTCCCAGCCGCCTTCCGACCGAGGTTCGTTCTGAGGCGGGTTTTCGCCGTAGACCAGGTGCGGGGGATGCGGCGCCAGGAAGCCGGAAAGAATCATTCCTTCGCTCATGGTGAAGCTCCTTCATTGACAGTTGAAACGCGATCCCCATCGCAGCACCCAGCGGAACGGGCTTTATGGGACGTATGCGTACTATATTAGGGCGGAGCAACAAGCCAAGAAACGAGTAATTACCCTATCAATATCCGTTTAACGTGGTAAATGCGCGTTATGAGGAACCTCTTATCTTGTACGTATACATGCTATTGTAACTACGCAGGGTCCCATCTTAATATCTCCATCTACCGTAGAACCCTCTGATCACAATGGCCCGTTCACCGTCCTCCAAGCCCACCCCATCCAAGTCCGCCCCCTCCCCGGTTTCGTCCTCAACCGCCGCGGCGGAAGTCGACGCCCTGCTGCGAAATTTCCGGCTTGAAGATGTGCCGTCGCATCTTTTGCGGCGCGCGCACTTCAAGGCCGAGGAGATCTTCGCCACGACGTTTTCGGGCGAAGGGGTAACGCCCAGGCAGAAAGCCGCCTTGGTCCTGCTTTATCAAGAGCCGGGGCTTAGCCAGAACTCCTTGTCGGAACGCTTGGCGATGGACCGCAACACGGTCGCCGAGATGGTAAGACGCATGCATGGCGGCGGGCTGATAGAACGCCGACCGTCTCCGACGGATGCCCGGGCCTATCAGCTTTACGTGGCGCCGGCCGGGCTGGACCTGCTATGCAGAGTGATGCCGCGTGATGTGGTGGTGGAAGACCAGCTGCTGGCTCGCCTGCCCGAGGAATACCGAGGCCTGTTCGTCAAATGCCTGCGCCTGATCGCCGAGTACGACAATGAGGCGGACGCGCCCAAACCTGATTGACGGTTGAACACCGGGCGTGCGCCCGCCCACATGACATGACGCGGCGCACTTAAGAGCGGGCAATGGACGCTTTGCTTTCAGCCGGCCGACAGCCGGGCGCGGGGCGGTCCCGCTACACTCTCGGGATCCCGCGCCGATGGCCGCCGGACCGGCCTCGCGCGCATGGGCGTGGCGGTCGGCAGGCGGCCTTGCTCTCATCGCCCCGTCATGTCGCAACCTAATTCGTTCAATCTCAGGCAGATCGCCGTGCCGGCGTTCGGCCCGTCGCTGCTCTATGGCATCAGCAACGGCGCCATCCTCCCCGTCATCGCGCTCACCGCGCGTGACCAAGGCGCCTCGGTAGCCGCCGCCGGACTGATCGCCGCCCTGATCGGGATAGGGTCGCTGCTCTGCAATATTCCGTCCGCGCTGATCACCGAGCGCTTTGGCGAGAAACGCGCCATGGCCGGCGCCGCCCTGTTAAGCGTGGTCGGCCTGGCTCTCGTCATCACCGTCCCCACGCTCTGGGTGCTGGCGCTGGCCATGCTGATGCAGGGCTGCGCGCAGTCGGTCTTCCAACTGGCGCGCCAGAGCTACATGATCGAGGTCGTGCCGCTGGCGTACCGGGCGCGCGCCCTGTCCACGCTGGGCGGCACCACGCGCATCGGCACCTTCATCGGCCCCTTCGCGGGTGCGGCGCTCATCCATTTCGTGGGGCTTGAAGGCGCTTACTGGATTGCCATCTGCGCCATGTTCGGCGCGGGGTTCATCGCCATCAAGGCGCCCGACATCGAACCCGTGGGTAACACAGGCCCGGGAGCCCCACGCGCCCGCATAGGCGAAGTCGCGCGCGACCATCGCGGCGTGTACGCCACGCTGGGCGTGGGCGTGATGCTGATCAGCGCGCTGCGCGCATCACGCCAGGTGGTGATTCCGCTGTGGGCGGACCATCTGGGCCTGGACGCCGCCACCACGTCACTCGTCTACGGGCTGGTCGCCGCGGTCGACATGTCGGTGTTCTATCCGGCGGGCAAGGTCATGGACCAGCGCGGCCGCCTGTGGGTGGCGCTGCCGTGCACGCTGCTGATGGGGCTGAGCCTGATGGCCATCCCGCTGACCAGCGGCGTAACGAGCTTCATCCTGGTGTCGGCGCTGCTGGGCTTTGGCAACGGCATCGGCTCCGGCATCGTGATGACGCTGGGCGCGGACGCCGCGCCCCCAGGCGCACGCACGCAGTTCCTGGGCATCTGGCGCTTCATGGCCGACCTGGGCGCAAGCGGCGGGCCGGTGGCGCTATCGGTACTGACCGCCCTGGTGTCGCTGGGCGGCGCATCGTTTGGGGTTGGTACCTTGGGCCTGGTCGCGGCGGGTGTGTTCTGGCGCTGGCTGCCTCGGCGCGGGCGGGCTTGAGCGGCCGGTATTATCAATGCCCAGGCGCAGTGCAAGTGAAGGCGGAATACCGAGTGAGCTCGACGCCGTTGGGACGGCGGACGCAGCATATTGCCGCGCGCCGCCTATCCCGGCCTATATCTGCTGCGAGTTCATCGGGTCCACGGACCTCGCCCGCCTCGCCCCCACCTCGACCATCGGATTTCCACCGTAGATAGAACGGATCACCCCGCGCGGAGGCAAAAGCGTGCGCGCGTTCTTGATAATCTCGCCGTCCTTCATCACCATCAGGATCTTCGTTGGATCCTGCAAAACCGCCAGGTTCTGCAATGGATCTCCATCAACCAAGATCATGTCAGCCAGAAAACCTTCCTTGAGCTGCCCAAGCTCGTCGGGCCGCATCATCAACTCTCCGCCCAACCGCGTAGCCGCCAGCAGCGCTTCCTTGGGCGTCATGCCAATGTATTTGACGAAGTACTCGAGGTCACGCGCGTTGGTGCCGTGCGGCATCCAGGCAAATCCGTAGTCGCCACCAGGCAGAATGCGGATGCCGCGCTTGTGCATTTTCGAGAGGTTCTCGGCAGCGACCTCCAGCTCACGCTTGTAGCCCATCTTCGTGGCGATGGCTTCGGTTATCCCATACTCCGAGGCGTTGTAGAGGGTGTTGACCAGCCATCCGATGCCCGGCGCCACAAAGTGCTTTTCCTTGTTGGCTTCCAGCATATCCAGAGCCTCTTCGTCGGCGAAGCTGGCATGAAAAATCAGCTCAAAGCCCTGCTGCACACAGGTCTTGACGGACTCATTGGAACGCGCGTGAGCCGCAACCCGCTTGCCTGCAAGCTTGGCTTCGGCCGCGAGCATGGCTATTTCCTCTTGAGAAAATGGATTCGCTTCGGCAGGAATGCCCGCGATGTATTCCCCAGAGAGATTGATCTTGAGATGATCAACGCCGTACTTTACGAACATACGGACGATGCGACGCATGTCTTCGGGCCCGCTGCAAACGGCGCCAAAGTTCATCTCCTCGTAGGGTAGATGCGGCAGGGTGTTGTCGCCCAAGCCGCCAGCAGTGGTGATTTCCTGGCTACCCGCAAGATAGCGCGGCCCCGGAAATGCGCCCGCCTCGATGACGTTGCGGGTGACGACATCCAGGCGAGGCTTTGCGGTGGCGGCTCCCAATGCGCTGGTCCAACCCATTTCCAGATAGCGCTTGGCGACGCGCACGCACCACAGGATGTGTTCCTCGGGCGGCATGAACTGGATTGCCGACAGGCTGGGCTGGTCGTTCCAGGAAAAATGCGTATGCGCTTCTGTCATGCCAGGCATCAGGAACGCGCCGTGGCCGTCGATGATGCGCGCATCGCCGGTATCCAGGTATTCGCCTTGACGGGCCAACGAAACGATGCGGTTCGCGTCTACCAGCACTTCCCCCGGGTAAGGATCGGCGCCTGAGCCATCGAACAGTGTCACATTGGTTATGGCGATTCTTGTCATGTCTTGTCTCCTCGGGCTACCCGCTTTCAGGGCTTATAGAAATCGGTAAGGATGCGCAGGCATTCGAGCGGCTTTTCATAGGTCGTCCAATGCCCGCAACCTTCCAGCACAAAGGTGTTGCGTGTTCTCAGGCGCTCGGCAAGCGCGGCCGTGCCTGCGGGCGTACCGACCCCATCTTCGTCGCCCGTGACCAGCAACGCCGGGATATTCAGCGATTCGACCTCGGCCGCGACCGCCTCCGCCAACGCTTCGCAGTTGCGCGCATAGCCTTCCGGCGGCTGGCGCATGATGGATTCACGGATCAGCGCAAGCGCAGCCGGGCGTTCGGCCTTGGTCTGTGCGCTGGTGGCGGCCTTGCAGATGGCGTCCGCGATTTCCTGCATAGCAGCCACTCCGGAGCGCGCCAATCCCGCGCGCTTGCGCGTGGCCTCGCGAGCGGCATCGGCTGGCGCGGTGAGCGGGCCGAACAACGCCAGAGACCGCACACGGGTGGGATACCTCACGGCCAAGTGCTGGGCGACGATGGTGCCCATCGAATGAGCCACGACGTCGACACTTTGCAGATCCGCATCGTCCAGCACGCCTATCAATGCCGCCACGTGTAGGTCGACACTCAAGCCGTCGGGCGCTTCGGCACTACGCGCGGCCCCGGCGAGGTCAGGCCGCAGCACCCGACGTTCGCCAAATGCGGGCATCACGGGCCCCCAAAAATTGGAGCTTCCGCCCAACCCGTGGATGGCCAGCACGGCATCCTTGCCGTTACCGGTATCTTCTACCCACAGGCCATTGATGATCTTGGAACTCATGCACTCACCTCGTTTGATAGTCGGCCTAGGCCGGAGATTGCGATGCCATTGCATGGACGGAATCAGCCGTCCCACAGCATCAGTCGACTTTCCCGATTCTGTTCACTGCCCGCTCCAGAGAAGCGGAGTCCGCCTTCCAGTATTCGTCGAAGGCCGGGGCGTCCAGATACTGAACAGGGCTGCCGGTAGCGGCTATCCGCGAACGAAATTCCGGATCATTGGCAACGTCCCTGATGGCCTGGCGCAGCCTTTCCAGAACGGCTGGCGGCGTCCCGGCCAGCGCGAAGACCCCTGACCATTGCACGAAGCGGATGTCGTAGCCTTGGGATCTGAAAGACGGTACTTGCGGCAGGCTATCGAGCGCGCCGTCCCCCCAATGCGCCAGCGGCCTGACGCGCCCTGCTTGGATCAATGGCATGACGCTGGAGGGACCGGTAGCAAGCGCGTCGACCTGGCCGCCCACCAACGCTTGAACTGCCGGACCGGCGCCCGTGAACGGCACATGCATCATCTTGATCCCGGCAGCGTCTTGCAGCATTTCCATCGGCACATGCATCGTGCCGTAGATGCCCGAGGATCCAAAGCTGAGCTTGCCGGCCTGGCTTTTGGCCGCGGCGACAAATTCCTGCAAAGTCTTATACGGCGCATCCGCGCGCACCACCAGCACAGTGGGATCCGCCGTGACCCGCGCGATGGGCACGAACTGCTCCAGTTCATAGGCCGGTTTGCGTTCCAGAAGGCGATCCGCCGCGGGCAAGATGGAAATCGCCGACAGGCTCATCAGCAACGTGTAGCCATCCGGTTTGGCTCGCCCGGCCTGACCGATGCCGATGGCGCCGCCTGCGCCGCCCTTATTTTCAATAACGATAGGTCGGCCCAGTTTGGCACCGACCGCCTGAGCCAACGGCCGTGCGATGGTGTCGGCGACGCCGCCGGGCGGGAAAGGCACCACCATCGTGATGGGGCGGTCGGGGTAGTCCGCCGCCATCGCCGAGACGGCACCCAGCCATAGCAAGGCAGCCGCAGCCACCCTCTTGCAGCGCAGATTCATGTCTCACTCCGTTATGGTTTTGTGTCCTGCAACGCGCCGCTACTCCGCCGGCGCGGTCCTTCAGACGAAACGGTTTTCGATCTTCCCGATGCCATCGATCTCGACCCGGACCGTGTCACCGCTCGTGAGGTATTGCGGCGGATTGAGCCCCTGCCCCACGCCCGCCGGGGTGCCGGTCGCGATGATGTCCCCCGGATACAGCGTGATGCCGCGCGAGCACGTTTCGATCAACGTGGGGATATCGAAGATCAGGTCTTCGGTGCTGCCTTCCTGACGAAGTTCGCCATTGACCCAGCAGCGCACCCGGGTCTTGCTCCCGTCAAGCTCGTCGGCCGTCACCAGCCAGGGGCCCATCGGGCAGAAGGTGTCAAAGGACTTGCCCAAGTCCCACTGCTGATGGCGCATCTGCACATCGCGCGCCGTGACATCGTTGACCACCGTGTAGCCGATCACATGGCTCATGGCTTCGGCGCGCGAGATATTGCTGCCCCCCTTGCCGATCACCACCGCCAGTTCGGCTTCGTAGTCGATCTTGTCGGAAATGCCTACGGGCAAGTGAACGTTGGCCCAAGGCCCGACAACCGTCTGCGGCACCTTGGTAAAGACGATGGGCCAGGATTCCGGATTGGCGTCGTTGTCCTTGAACACCGAATCGCGCAGTTCTTTCGCATGCGCGTGATAGTTGCGCCCAACACAAAAGAGGTTGCGCCGCTGCGCGGGAAATGGCGCTTCGTGTTCCACCTGATCCCATCGATAGGCGTTGCCAACCGTGGCCGGCAATGCCTTGCCTTCGGCCAACAGATCCACAGCAGCCAACGCGCCTAGCGCCGCGAGCTCGCGGGGAAAATCCAGGGCGGTCACGCTACCGCCATCGTCGGCAACCACTCCAACCCGACGCTCGCCTTCAATTCGAAATACCGCGATCTTCATGCTTGCTCCCCAGGCGGCCAAATCCGCCAAACAGATAAAACCAAATCAAACCAATTGAAGAATTTTCAGAACCAATTTGGTCGAATAATAGACCAAATAAACCAAATAGCAAGTAGGAATCTTCCGCCCCACTCTCTCTCATTGGACTCATTTGGTATGATCGCGATCATTCGTAGAGGAAGCCTTCATGGACAAAGCCTCCGCCATGCGGGCGGTCATCATTGAGAACCTGACATCAGGCGTCTGGCCCGCCGGGCATCGTTTGCCTACCGAACGGACATTGAGCGAACAATTCGGTATCAGCCGTTCCACCGTTCGAAGGACGCTGACAGAACTGAAGGGCGAAGGCCTGATCTCTCAACGCGTGGGCAGCGGCACGTACGCCAGTCCCACGTCGGCGTTGGCGCAAACCGAGACCCTGCTACGCAACGAGGTGCTGGCCACCAGTCCTGCCGAACTGATGGCTGCGCGGCTGGTGCTTGAACCCGCCATCGCGGCCTTGGTGGTTCAGCACGGCACCCCCGCGGACTTCGCGGCCATGCAACATGCGTGTGATGAGGCCGAAGCCGCGTCAACCTTCGAAGCGTTTGAAGTCTGGGATGCCAAGTTGCATGAACTGATGGCAAAGGCGGCCCACAATCTCTTTATCGAGAAAGTGTTCGCGCTGATGACCGCGGCGCGCTCACAGGCCACATGGGGCGCGCTCAAGCGGAAAAGCCTGACGCCCGAGCGTCGGGAGGCCTACCAACTTGAGCACCGAGAGATCGTTGAGGCGCTGCATGATCGCGACGCAGCGAGAGCGCAAGAAGCCGTGCGGCGACACCTGCTGCACGTGCGGGACAATCTACTAGGCTGATTTCCCATCCCGAATCCGGAGCGGCGCTGCGAGGCTTCGGCAACGGCATGGGAGCAAGCATCTTGATGCCGCTGGGCGGCCCGCCCAGCGAAATAAGCCATCGTGACGGACGGCTATCAAACGACCCGGTTATTGCGGTGTTATCTGCGCCGCCTTCACGATGTCGCCCCACTTCTGTCCCTCGGACACATTGAAGCGCGCGAACGTGGCCGGGTCCGAACCCACCGGCTTGGCGCCCAGCGCCGTGTACTGCGTCACGACGTTGGGCTGCTTGAGTGCTCGCGCGGCATGGTCGGCCAACTTGGCCACGATTTCTGGCGGCGTGCCCTTGGGCGCCCACAGGCCATACCAGGTGCTGATATCGAATCCCGGAAAGCCGGATTCCGCCATGGTCGGCACGTCGGGAAGTTCATCCACCCGCCGCGCGGTCGTGACCGCCACCGCGCGCAGCTTTCCCGACTTGATGAACGGCATGGCCGACGGCATCGAATCGAACATCATCTGAATCTGTCCGCCCACCAGATCCGTCAATGCCGGCGCGCTGCCCTTGTAGGGCACATGCTGCATCTGCAAACCGGAGCGCACCTTGAAGGACTCTCCCGCAAGCTGCTGCGCCGACGCAGACCCGGCCGATCCGAAATTGAGCGGCTGCTTCTTGCCCTGCGCAATCAGTTCCTGAACGGTACGAGCCTTGCCGGTTTGTGGCACCACCAGCACCAAGGGCACGTCCGCCAACTGAGTGATGGGCGCGAAATCCTTGAAGGCGTCGTAGCGCATCGACTTGTAGATATACGGATTGATCACGTGCAGGGATGCGTTGGCCAGGAAGGTGTAGCCATCCGGCGCGGCGCGCGCCACGAGATCAGCGCCGATCATGCCGCTTGCGCCCGGCTTGTTGTCAACGACGATGTTCTGGCCAATGGTCTTGGACATTTCCGCCGCCACCAAGCGCGCCACGATATCCGTCGGGCCGCCCGGCGGATAGGGGACGACCATGGTGATGGGTTTGGAGGGAAACGCAGCGTCGTCGGCCAGCGCGGTCAATGGACCGGTGGCAAGGCCCAAGGCCAGTGCGGCGGCGGCCAGTTGCCTGGCGCGTGGAACTATGCGGGAGCAGCTCGCCCCAAGGGCGAGTCGGGCGGTGATGGCATGCATGGGTTTGTCTCCGTCGTTATTGTGATCGCCACCTTGCCGACGACTTGTCGGCTTTCCAGGGCGGCGAGTGCTGCGGCAAGACCGGTGATCGGATAGACCGCCGTTACAGCTGGCCGGATCCGCTTGCTGCGGGCCCAGTCAAACAAAGTGGACATCGTCCGCTGCATGGCGGGCGCGTGGACGATGCGTTCGTCAGCAGGCGTCCAGCCGATGTAGCGGCCGAAGAAAAACCCATGCAGGGCAATGTTCTTCACCAGCAACAGGTTCAGTGGCACATCGGGAACGCGGCCGCTGGCGAAGCCCACCGAGACCATCCGCGCATTGGCCGCCGCCGCCCGCACGCTGCGCTCAAACGCGTCGCCGCCCACGGCATCCAGCACCACGTCGGCGCCGCGCCCACCGCTTGCCGCCTTGACCGCCTGCACCATGTTTTCGTCAGCGGCGAACGCATGCGCGGCGCCCGCGGCCAGCGCGGCCTGGCGCTTGGCATCCGTGCTGGCGCAGGCCAGCACCGTGGCGCCCAGCGACGAGGCAATCTCCACCGCCGCCAAGCCGACGCCAGACCCGGCCCCCAACACCAGCACCGTGTCGCCAGGCTGCATGGCGGCGCGCCACAGCAAGGCGCACCAGGCAGTCCCGTAGGAAATGGGAATGGGCAGGGCAGACAGCAGCGGCAAGTCGTCGGGCACGGGATAGACGGTGTGCTCGGGCAAGGTCAGGCGTTCGGCGTAGCAGCCCCAGCGCGACAGCGCCACCACCTTGTCGCCCGGCTTCAGGCGCGTGACTTCCGCCCCGCAAGCAATGACGCGCCCGGCCGCTTCGGTGCCAGGCGCGAATGGCAGGGGTGGCCGGCTTTGATAGCGCCCTTCGATCAGCAGCTTGGTCGCGTGGCTGACGCTTGCGAATTCCACGGCAACCGTGACGTCGTGGGGGCCAGGGGCCGGAGCGTCCGGCATGTCGCCCGGCAAGACGTCCTCAACCGGACCATGGCGTTGGCAGATCAGCGCGCGCATCAGTGCCCCCCTTGAGCAGACGGCGCTTGGCGCAGCACGCCCATGTCCAGCATGGACTGAATGTCTGCAGGCGCTACCCCCCACTCCGTCAGCACGGCAACCGTATGCTGACCGATCTCGGGCGCGGCTTGCAACGGCCGGCGCGCAGCCGCGCCCGGCACGCGCGCGAACGGCAAGGGTTCGCCGCCGGGCTGCGACAGCGGCTCCAGCAGACCGATATGCGCGGCCTGCGGGTGAGCGGCCAAGCTGTCGTAGTCTCTGACCCTTGCATGCAACACGTCTTCGCGCGTGAAGCGCTCCACCCAGTGCGCGGCAGGCTGCGTCGCAAGTTGAGCGGCCAATTCGCGATGAAGTCGTTCGCGTTGCGCCATGCGCCCCTCGTTGCTGGATAGCGCCGGGTCGGCCAGCCAGTCGGTGCGTTCCAGCGCACGGCAAAGCCGCGCGAACTGGTCGTTGTTCAGCGCCAGGACCGACAGGCTTGCGTCTGCCGTCCCGAACACGCCGTTGGGCGCGCTCACCGCGCCCGCGGCGCGTGCGCCCGCCATGCCGAACGCCAGGATGTCGTTGACCTGCAATGCGGCGCAGGCCTGGAACAGGCTCAACTGCACATGCTGGCCGCGGCCCTCGCGCGCCTGCTGATACAGCGCGGCGCTGGTGGCCTGCGCGGCATACAGCGCCGTGGCGATGTCGGCCATCAGCAGACCGATTCGGCGCGGCTCGCCCTCGGGCGTCTGGTTCGCGAACATCAACCCGCTGTCGGCCTGCATCACCGAGTCCGACGCGGGTGCGTTCGAGCTGGGGCCATCCGGCCCGTAGCCGCTGATGGACACGTACACAAGGCCCGGGCAGCGCTGGGCCAGACTGTCGTAGCCCACGCCCATGCGTTCGGCCACGCCGGGGCGGAAATTCTGGATCAGGACGTCGGCCTGTTGTGCCATCTGCGCCAGCAGGGCCTTGCCCCGTGGCTGGCGGGCATCCACGCATACGCCGCGCTTGCCCACGTTGTAGGCGATCGACAGCGCGCTCTGCCCTGCCCGCACGACGCCGACATGGCGGCCCCAATCGCCGTCCGGGGGCTCCACCTTCACAACGTCCGCGCCTTGCTGCCAGAGTATCTGGGCGCAATAGGGGCCCGCGATTCCCTGGCTAAGGTCCAGCACGCGCAGGCCCGCGTAGGGGGATGAACGCGGGGCTGAATGCGGGCCGGAAGAAGGGTCGATCGGCGTGGTCGGCATAGGTGCAAGAAAGGCAAGGACAATGCGGTCGATGCTAGACTCGCCGGCATCATTGGACAATCCATCAACTTGTTCCTTGAATGGTGAATGATGATTGACAATATGCCGGACCTGAACCTGGTCAGACTCTTCGTGGCAATGGTGGAATCACGCAATCTGAGCGCCGCCGCCGTGCGCTGCGGCATGACGCGATCGAACATGTCACATCGGCTCAAGCGGCTTGAGCTGGACCTGGGCGCGCAGCTTTTCCGGCGCACCACCCGGCACGTCGAGCTGACACAGGCCGGCCAGTTGCTCTATCAGCACGGCATTCGTCTGTTGGACGAGATGCGCGCCGTGCAAGCCGCCATCGACAGCCTGGACGGAACCGTCAGGGGCGACGTGCGCATCCGGCTGCCGACGGGCCTGGGTCATCTGTACCTGGCGCCCGTGCTGCTTGAATTCGCGCGCGCGCATCCCGATATTTCGCTGCGCGTGCATATCAACGATGGCATCGGAGACCTGATCTCCGCCGAAGTCGACATGGCGCTGAAGATCACCTCATCGCCGCCCGAGGACCACGTGGCGCGCCGCGTATGCGGCATCCAATGGTGCCTGTGCGCCTCGCCGGCATTCCTGGCGCAAACCGAGCCGGTGCAGAAGGTAGAGCACTTGGGGCGATGCGATCTGATTGCCCCGCAGTCCCTGGGCCGCCGCTTTGACCTGCGCTTGAAGCAGGAGCACGGCGACCCGCTGATCCTGCGCGTGACGCCCAGACTGCAATCGGGCGACTATCCGTTCCTGCGGGACGCGGTCCTGGCGGGGCTTGGCGTGGCCTTGCTGCCCCGTTACGCGGTGTGGAAGCAGTTGCGCGACCGGGAGCTGCTGGAAGTGCTGCCCGAGTTCGAGCCCGAAGGCGTCGGCGACGCCATCTACCTGCTCACCGCGCCCAACCGCTTTCCGTCGATGGCGACGCGCGTGCTTGCCGACTTCATTCGCGAGCATATTGAGCGGCATGTGCAGGACTGGGAAAGAAAGCGTCCGGCGCGCGGGACGGCTTGAAGGCGCGTTTAGTGAAGGCGCCTTTAGAACTGCCAGCGCACATTCGCGCTAAGCGTATGCTCGCGGCTGTCGTCGGCATATTGCCCGGCATACCCTAGCCGCACCGACGCCGTGCGCGCAATCTCCACTTCGGCCCCCAACTCCACCAACGCCGCATCGCGCCCGATCGGCGCGCCCGCGACGGTGAACGACTGCCCCGAGTCAAACGCCAGCACTGATTCCGGCTTCACGTCGCCGAACACATGGCGCCAACCCAAGGTGCCGAACACCCTGCCCTGACGACTGGCAACATCGAAGCCTTGCGCCGCGCGCAGACCCAGCGTTGTATAGGTTTGCTGCGCGCTGCCGGACTCGCCCGACAGCGCGGCGTCGCCGCCACTTTCGGCAAAGCCGCGCGTGCGCAGATCGCTCCAGGCCAGGCCGACAAACGGCTCCAGCGTCGTGCGTTCCCCCACTTGCCTTGCGTAGGACAATTCCGTGAACACCTGGCTGGTGCTGGCGCCATAGTCCGCCGTCAATGCGGCGGTTTGGCTGTTGGCATAGCGACGCGTTGAGATGTCGTGCCACGTATAGCCCGCGCCCGCCAGGAATTGCCAGGCGCCGGGCCCGGCGGCAAAAGATTTTCCGCCATAGACCAGCGCGCTGTAGCTGGACACGTCCGCCTGTGAAGACCGTTCGTCGACACGGGCCTTGCTGTCGGTGTAGCCCAGTGCGCCCCCGACGCGCCAACCCGCGCCCACGGCACGATCGGCACCCACGAAGATTCCGCCAACGTGCTGGCGGATTTGCGCGGCGTTGCCGTCTGAATCGATGGTCTGCCAATTGCCCACGACCTCGGCCCAGGCCGGCAACGCGCCGGACGCGGGCATTGCACCGGTCGACATCGGAGCATCCGATACGCCCACGGCGGCGGTGGGCGTCCCAGCCCTTGCCGTCGCCTGAAGGTTCGCGCGCAGCTTGGCCAAGGGCCTCTCGCGCACCTG
Source organism: Achromobacter sp. JD-1 (assembly GCF_038594925.1). Taxonomy (NCBI): domain Bacteria; kingdom Pseudomonadati; phylum Pseudomonadota; class Betaproteobacteria; order Burkholderiales; family Alcaligenaceae; genus Achromobacter; species Achromobacter sp. JD-1. The sequence goes on from NZ_JBCGCS010000005.1 coordinate 326,233, forward strand.
TGCCGCGCCCTGAAGCAGCGTGCTGGACACGCTGGCGTGTATTTCACCCGACAGACTGTCGAAGGCGTCTTCAGTCTGGCCCACCGCCAGCGTCGCCGCGTACTGGCGCAACCCGCTGTCGGCCGCCATGCCTTCCAGGGCGCCGGCCACGGCGCGCTGGTTGGGCGTATTGGCGCCGGTGGGAAAGGTGCGCGTCTGCAGCAAGCCCAGTTTCACGTCCGTCGCGCTGTAGTACAGCTGGGGGTCCAGGAAGGCATAGTTCGACGACACGCTCTCGAACTTGCCCTGCACCGAATTGGCGCTAAGAATGGTGTAGCTAAGGTTGGGCGTGAAGTTGCCGTCCGGCCCCACGTGCAGCACCGAACCCGCCAGGCGTGCGATGCCGTTCACCACGACCCGATCGCTGTCGGCCGATGCCGGCGCCGCTTCGACGCGGTAGGTGGACCCAGGCGCAAAGGTCAGGTCACCATTGACCGTCAACGTGCCGATCGAATTGCCGGGGCTCAACACCGACCCGCTAGCCAACGTGGTCGATCCCACCGAACCCGACCCGCCCAACGTGGCGCCCGCGCCCACGCTGACCGGCCCGGCCAGCGCGCCATTGACCGTCAGCGCGCTTCCCGTCACCGTCGTCAGGCCGGTGTTGCTGCTGTTGCCGGTCAGGATCACGTCGCCCGACAGGATGTTGACGCGGCCATTGCCTTGAATGCTGCCGCCGTAAGTCAGGGCCGGGCCGACGAAGTTGAACAGCAGTTCTCCATCGCCCGCGCCAAAGCGCAGCACCGGCGCGTTCAAGACACCAACGGGCGCCGCGCCAAAATCCGCCGGCGTGCCCATGACCAGCGTGCCCTTGGAGCCGGCGGCGTTCGCGATCACCACTTCACTCGCGTTCAGCGCCCCCCCAAACATCAGCAGCAGGCGTCCTTCGCCGGCATCGCCCACGGTCACCGGGCCGGTCGACGTCCAGTTCGCCCCATCGCCCGAAATCGTCACGTTGCCATAGGATCCGGCGCGCCTGCCCAAGGTGCCGTTCAGGCTGCTTAGCTGACCGCCGTTGGAGATACCCACGCCGCCCCGCGTACCATTGGCGTCGCCAACGACAAAGATCCCGCTATTTATCCACGACGCCCCCGCCCCGCCAATCGAGGCCGTGCTGACGCTGCCCGCACCGACGCCAACAAAGCCGGAGGTGCCGCTGAGCGTCGCGCCGTCGGCTATCAGCAGCGTGCCGCTGCCCTCTTTGCCGATTTCCACAGGCCCCGAACTGGTCCAGGACGAGCCGGCGCCCATCAGCGAAACGCTGCCTGTCGATCCCGCCTTATTGGCGGCCACCAGGCCGCCGCTCGTTACGCGCCCCGCATCGCTGAGTTCAAACACGCCGCCTCCAAGATGCCCCACCTTTACGGCCAGTGCCGAATCCAGCGACGATCCCGCGCCGCTGACCTGGACGGAACCCGTGGAAAGCGCCGAGTCCGCAATGCTGATCTCGGTGGCGATAAGCGACGCGCCCGCCTGTACGCGCACCGTGCCGCGCGCGCTCGTGCTGGCCGGCCCAAACTCATCGCCGCCGACCAGCAAGGTGCCGGCCTGCAAGGTTGAACCTGCGTCCGCCACCTGGATCTCCCCCCACCCGTCCCCGCCACGCCCCGCTGCCAAAACACCCACCTGCACCACGCCGCCATTGTTGATGGCCAGCGCAGCCGTTCCAAGCTCACCCACAAACAAGTTAGACAACACTTCGAGCCGGCTCCCCGGGTCCGTCACCGTCACGAACCCCGTGCTGTTGACGCCCTTGGCGATCGTGCCGTTCAGGGAGTTCCAGACGTTGCCGGCGCCAACTCCGCCCAACGTCGCTGCCCCGCTTGAGCCGCCACCATTGCCCAGCACGAAGCTGCCGGTAGTCAGGCTTCCACCCGTCCGAAACACCAGTGCGCCGGCTGCGGTGTCGCCCACCAGCAACGAGCCCGCTTCGCTCACGCCGTCAATCTGAACCGTGTTGGCTTCGATAAACACATCGTCAGCAATGCTGGGCAAGGCACCGCCCCAGTTCGCGGGAACGTCCCAGAACCCTCCGCCTCCGCCGCCAACCCAGGTGACGGTTGCCGCACCGGCGGCTGGCGCGCCCAGGGCAGCAACCGCCATGGCGATCGCGGCGGAAAGCGGACGCAACGGCAAATGGGAAATCATGGGTGACAGGCGCGTTAGCTTCATTCTTGGCTTCCAGGTTTTGGGGCTGCCGGGCGTACGCATCCCGGCGCGGCGACGAGGAGTATAAAAATTTGCGCGCGTCTGAAGCTGAGCAAAACTGAGCGCACACGCTGGATTTCCGATGACGCGACATCGAAAAAAAACGCTGCGCGGGAAAACCAAGTCTGGTTAAACTGGGCGCCGCACCCCTCCCGGGTACGCCGCTACCGGTGCCCCAATACCAACCACGAATCCTCATGTCCGCCACGCCGCCTGCCGACCTGATGCCCATGCTCTTGGACGCCGTGTGTGTCGTGACCGAGTCGGGCGTCTTCCTCAGCGTGACCGGCGCCTGCGAACAGATTTTCGGCTACACGCCTGAAGAGATGGTGGGGCGCCCGATCATGGACCTGATTCATGAGGCCGACCGGCCCGCAACGCTGGCCGCGGTCGACCGGCTGATGTGCGGCAAGCTGCAATACGATTTCGAGAACCGTTACGTGCGCAAGGACGGACGCGTCGTCCACATCATGTGGTCGGCGCGCTGGTATCCGGACAAGCAGATACGCGTTGCGGTGGCACGGGACGTCACCGAACGGCATGTTCAGCACAGCGCTTTGGAAGATAAGCCGGCGCCCCCGCAACCCTTGCCATGGCAACTCTGCGATTCGCCGCCCAGCCTGGTGCCTCCCGGCGCGTCGCCCATTCCCTTGTCCCACCAGGACTACACCGTCCTGGCCACGCTGGCCGCGCACGACCAAGGCGCCAGCCGCAAGGCCATCGTGGAAGCGCTTGGGAAGGACTACTGGACCTACGACCGGCGCAGCCTGGATACGCAGATGCGCCGCCTGCGCCGAAAGGTCGAACAAGCCTGCGACCGCGAGCTGCCGGTCGCGACGCTGCGGGGAATGGGGTATCGGTTCTACGATCTGATCGAATGCCGGCGGCGGGGCGAGGTGGTGACTATGGGTATTCCTGACGGGCGTGCATGACGGCTATGACCTCGATGTGGTCGGCTCGGGCTTCGTAGGTAGTCCTGTTGCGATACCGGCTATTAACGGTCTCGACTGCGCCGCGTAGCTGGCGCTGCATCATGATCGGCCAGCTTTTTTGCCAATTTTTCACGGATACGCGCCATCGCGGCATCGTGGGGAATGCTCGGGCGCGGGTCGTCCCGGCTGCCTTGCACTTTCGCACGAAACCAGCGGTCATAACTGACCGCTTGCTCTTCGGTTTCGAATTCCGAAACGATAGGGGAGAGGGCTGGGCTCATGGCAAAAAGCTCCTTGATGACCGGCTACTTTTAGGCACTTGGAGTCACTAGGGGGAAAGCGCGATGTCAGGTAAAAAATCTACGGTATCCTCGCCCCGTCCGACCGCCCGACGCGACAACGTAATTTCGCCGCACACCTTTTGCCGACCAACAAGGGAGTCATCATGAAATGCCATTCGCGCGTCTTTATCGCTGCCGCATCCGCCGCGATGCTTGCCGCTTGCGCCACCCCGCAAACCAAAGCACCCATCACCGGCAACACGCACGCTGGTGCAACGTTGAAAGCCGACGTCGCCCGGAACATTTCCATGCAGGCCCAAACACAATTGAGTTGCCAGAAGGTCGACGCGATTCAAACCGAAGTCGTGAAGATCAATCCGGTGGGCACCGGCAGTTCAGCCGCTTCCCGGCAGTATGGAAGTGTCGATGAACGATGGATTGTGCAACTGTGCAATCAACAGATTCCGTTCCGGGTGACGTTGACGCCGGATGGCAAGGGCGGAACGTATTTTTCGACGTCGCGCGAAACGTATTGATCGAAAAAGGATTTGGCATGTCCCACGCAGGCCCGACTTTGGATGACAACGCGGTGTACAGGACCTTGCTGGAGTCGACCAAGGCGATTCCTTGGAAGATCGATTGGGCCACGATGAAGTTTGCCTACATCGGCCCGCAGATCGAGGCATTGCTGGGCTGGAGCACGGAAAGCTGGGTAAGCGCCGAAGACTGGGCCATGCGCATGCATCCCGAGGACCGCGAATACGTAGTGAATTTCTGCGTCACCCAATCCCAGGCCGGCGTGGACCACGAGGCGGACTACCGCGCGCTGACCAAGGACAACGGCTACGTGTGGATTCGTGACGTGGTGCACGTCGTGCGCAATGACAGCGGCGATGTCGATTCGCTGATCGGCTTCATGTTCGACATCACCGAACGCAAGAAGACCGAAGAAAAACTGCTGAGCCTGCAAAAAGAACTAGAGGTACTGTCCTTCAAGGACAGCCTGACCAATATTGCCAACCGCCGTCGCTTCGATCGGTGTTTTGAATTGGAGTGGGAGCGCGCGGAAAGCGAACAACGCCCCCTGTCCGTGCTGCTGTTCGACGTGGATTTTTTCAAGCAATACAACGATTTGTATGGCCACACCCAAGGCGACAACTGCTTGGTGGAAATTGCCCAGACGTTAAGCTTGGCGCTGGACGGCCCCCGCGATCTGGTAGCGCGTTATGGCGGCGAGGAATTCGTTGTGCTGCTGCCCGAGGCCGACGCCGAGATCGCCCGAAAAGTCGCTGAACGCTGCCAGCGCCTGCTTCAGAAGAAATCCATTTTGCACGCCCTGTCGCCGCATGGCAGGCGCGTCACCGTCAGCATCGGCGCGGGCACGGTGGTGCTTGATGGAAAGGCGGAACGTGCCGACTTCATCAAGGCCGTGGACCAACAGCTATATGCAGCCAAGCACAACGGGCGCGACCGCGTTGAGCACGTTCAATGGCGGCCGTGAGCGGGCTCCACGAATAGAATCCGACATCCGCGGCTTGCCGCATGGTGCGCCGGCGTGTTGCTGACGGGCCGCTCCAGCTTGGCCCTCCCAAACACTTATGCCAAAAAGTACGAAATCCATAGTCCTTTAGAACCCCTTGACATGAAAAAACGCAGTGTCGATGATGCAGAAGGCCCCGCTTCGCCGGGCCGCGATAGGTAGAACACAGCGCCGGGTTCTCAAAGGCGCGGCAACCAGAGAGGCATGCCATGGAGACACTTCCCCCGAACCTTGCCCGGCGGCGCCTGCTGGCCGGCAGCGCCGGCGCCCTTGCCGCCGTTGGCCTGGGCGCCACAGGTGCCGTCTGTGCGGCAGACGCAATCGCTAACCCCACCGCGACCAAAGCCGCCCCCGCAGCCAAGCCCTTGCCCCCCTACGCGGCATGGAAAGACGCCGACAGCGTCATCGTTCATAGTGCCAACACGATCGAAACCAAGCGCAGTGCCTTTGGTGACGGGATCATCACGCCATCACGCCAACTTTACGTACGCAACAACCTTCCGCCGCCCGCCGCGTCCGTCCTGGATGACCGCGATGCATGGACCGTCGAGATTGCCGGCGTGGAGCAACCGCGCACCCTGACCGTGGGGGAACTCAAGGCATTGGGCGTGGAAACGCTGGCCATGGTGCTGCAATGCTCCGGCAACGGCCGCGGATTTTTTCCGCACAAGCCCAGCGGCACGCCTTGGAAGGTAGGCGCGGCCGGCTGCGTCATGTGGTCAGGCATTCCGGTGCGCACCTTGGTCGAACACCTGGGTGGCCTGAAGGGCAAGCCCGCTTACATGACGGGCACAGGCGGTGAAGTTTTGCCTGAAGGCCTCGACCCCATGACCTTGCTTGTCGAGCGTTCGGTGCCGCGGGAAGCCATGCAAGATGCCATGCTCGCCTGGGAAATGAACAACGAGCCACTGTCGCTGGCTCACGGTGGGCCACTGCGGCTGATCGTTCCTGGCTATACCGGCGTCAACAACGTCAAGTACATCAAGCGCTTGGCCTTTACCGACGAACAGAGTCGCGCGAAGATCCAGCAAACCGGCTATCGGCTGACTCCGATGGGCGCCAAATCCGGCCCTGACCAGCCCTCCGTTTGGGCCATGGAGCCCAAATCCTGGATCACCGCGCCTGGTACGGATGGGCAGGCCCTGAAGGCGGGACGCACCGTCGTGCGCGGCGTGGCATTTGGGGGCATGCATGCGGTCAAGCGGGTGGAGGTCTCGATAGACGGCGGCAAGACCTGGAAAGAGGCTTCGCTTATCGGGCCGGACCTTGGCAAATACGCGTGGCGACAGTTCGCGCTACCCATCGATCTTCCCGCAGGACAGCACATGCTGGTCAGCCGCGTCGAAGACACAGCGGGCAACGTGCAGATGGAAAAGCGATTTGAAAATGTACGGGGGTATATCAACAGTAGCTGGCAGGATCACGGCTTGGCTGTCGATGTGTCATGAACATGGCGGATTGATGCCGAGCAGGGTTGTGTCCCCCCCTACACCGCGCCACCTTCCCGGGTGGCGGGTATTCCCCGTGTTGGCGGCGGCTCTGTTGTGCGTACCGGGCAGTTTGACCGTCGCCGCGGAGCCGACCAATGCCGACGCTGGCCGCGCGCTGTTCCTGAAGGGTTCAACGCCGGCCTGCGCCGTTTGCCACACAATGGCCGACGCGGGCGCCAAGGGGACCATCGGACCCAATCTGGACGAGCTCAAGCCAGACGCGCAGCGAGTCATGCAGGCCGTACGCAACGGCATCGGCGTCATGCCGGCTTTTGACGCGCTAAGCGATGGGGATGTAGAGGCGCTTGCGAACTATGTGGCCAAGGCAACCGGTGCGGCACAGTAGCGCTGGGGCGCCACCGGCCGCCTGACCGGGTCAATGCAAGCGAACGGCGGCCTACAGAAATCCGATCCATCTGCCCGCTACCAGGCAGCCCGTCCACAGCAGCAGCGAGGCGGCGGCCTGGCAACGCAGCGCGCCGGACGGGCGATCTCCCTGCAATACCTGCCCCCACGCCCCGCCCCGGCGCACGAGCCACGCGTTGATCGCACCCGCGCCAAGCAAGCCCATCTTCACCACGAATGCCGGGTTCTCAAGATATTCCTGCGGACGCACGGTAAACAGCGTGGCGCCGGTCAGTACGGCCAGCGCAAGCCCAACCGCGGCCGTGCGCGCCAACACAGGCGCCAGCAGCGCCAGGGAAGTGGGTTTGAGGACGCCGAGCAGGCGCAGGTCCAGCGGAACGATTGAACCGATCAACAGGCCGATGGCGCCGATATGGGCGGCGTTGACCAGAAGGTACAGCGTTCCGGACCGTCGCAGCCACAGCGCTGGCGGCAGGGTCGTAAGCTGTTCCAGCGCCAGCCGAAGCAGTTCAGGCATGGCTGAAGGCCGTGCGGCTCAGGGCTTCTTGATGCGGCTGGGATAGATGTCGTAGGTCTTGCCGCCCACCATGATCTGGACGGCCTTCATGCGCTTCTTGCCGGCGTCCTGGTCACGGTTGCCAATGGCGGTGATGGCGTCGCCCGGCTTGGCGGACCCTTCGACGAATCCCGCTTCCTTCGTCTGGGTAGGATTGCCGAGTTCCACAAGCCAGACACCGTCACTGGCTCGCACCCTCAAGTTGGGATGGGGCGGCGCGACCTGCACCTGCTCGACCGTGCCTTGCAAGGTCATCTGTTCGGATTCCGCCCAAGACCAACCGTGATGCGCCATGGCCGAGGGCGCCACTGACGCCAGCGCGGATAACGCCAGCCCTGCCAATAACGCGCGTTTGGATAGCTTCATGTCGATGCTCCTGAGTTGCGGTTGGGCTGCCGCCATGGCCCGGCGCTGCGGCGTGGCGACCAGTGAGGCAAAGCATAGCAGCGGGACTGCGGTTTCAACCACGGCGGATAGCGGATATGCTGACGTCGACCGAGACGCAAGACGCCATCACCTTGGCGCTAATCCACCAGTTTATCGGCGGCCTGCTGCAGGCCATTGGGGATGTTCGCCACACGGGTGCCCGCTCCTCGCTCGCGTGAAATCCCTGTTGGTTTCTAAACGCAAAAGAAAAGAAGATGAGCTCGTGAATAGACAACAATTTCAAGCAGCGTCTCATGCATTTGTCGCATGGGCAGGTAAGCTTCACTGCAATGAGGATGGTCACTTGGCGCCAGTAGGTCCCGGTTCCCTGGCAACCACCTCCATCGATTTGGCTATCTCGAAGTCGTCGAAGGTGCCCGTTGCAGTCCGCCAGAAGGTCCCATTCTTTCGGCTAACTCAGGTGTATAGCTGGCGAGCCACTGGCATGACGAGCGGGAGCTTCGCTGAGACTCGAGCGAAGCTGGAGAACCTGTCCAATGGCATCATCATGGCACGCAACGACGCGGAAGCTCTTGCGGCATGCGAGGACATCGTTCGATGGGGAGGTGACCGGAATTCAAACGTGGGCGCGCTGCCGTTCCTGCGGTCCCAAGCAAGCCTGCTTCGCTATCTGAATGCGGTTAAGTCTGATCTGGCGTTGCAAACGGCGGTCGCTCAGCCAGCAGGCGAGCTGCCAGCGATCCTGGCGATGAATTCGATGCTGACGAAAGTTCACGCGCTCAACTCAGGCGACGGGCTTCCCATTTACGACTCTCGCGTCGCCGGGGCCATCGCGACGCTCGTTGAGACTTGGCGCTGTGAGGACGGCCAAACTGCGGAACCGCTCTCGGCGGCCTTGGTCTTCCCAGCGGTCGGTGGCGGCGGCCAAAGACGCAGCGTGCATGCGCGATATCCCGGAAGTATCAAGCCACCGACTCTGCACTATTCCTCGGAAAAACAATCGAAGGAGCGCGCCATCCGTACAGCGAAGGAATGGGCCTCTGCCAAGGTTCGACTTGGATGGCTTCTGTCCGAGTTGCTGACCAACCCGTCCCCTTCAGGCATTCGCAGCCTTGAGGCTTGCCTCTTCATGGCTGGGTACGACTGCGCTGGAATCGTAAGCTCCCCCTTCAGGTAGACACCGCCCGGTAGAATTTCGGAGCCTCGCTGAGTTGGAGATTCCCTTGAAGAAAAGCAGATTTACCGAGAGCCAGATCGTTGCTGTTCTGAAGGAAGGCGAAGCC
>NZ_JBCGCS010000050.1:0-5300 GCF_038594925.1 Achromobacter sp. JD-1
GCCCAATGGGGAGTCGTGATCAAAAAATCAGTGCTGAGATTGGGATCCGGGCGGCATCGAGACATTCAGCAAATCCAGGGCCTTATTCGCCCTATCTCGTGCGTCGTCGATGATTTGATTTTGCCGAACGATGTACTTGTACAGCGCTTTGGGGCTGTTTTCGGCCTCGACCAAACCTTGCTCGTTGATGATCTCGTTGCACAATTCAACACACTCGTCGCAGATCGTGAGCGCGCTGGCGCCAGGGCCGTTTTCCCGCGCGATCAGCTTGTGGACTTCGTCCTGGGACTTATCGCAAAATGCGCAATGCAGCACGGTCGGCTGCTTTTTTCGCCGAGGGCTCTTTTTATTGTTTTCGTCCATTGGGCGCAGGGTCCGCGTCAACGCGTCGCTAGGTCAGAGTAGGTGCGAAATCTAGCACAAGGTCCAACAGCCCGGATGGGTGTTTTTCCTAGTTGTATCCCAATTTCGTACCGGCATTTTTGGCGCGTATTGCATCCGGTACTTCTTTGAACAGGGAGAGTGACGTTGGATGGGACCATGATCATCAACGGTGTCCGTGCAACCTACAGAACGATTCAAATGCCGAATGGAAAAGGGGTGATAGCGGAAGTGAAGTACGCCGACAACGAACAGTGGGAGTGCGTCGGTGGACTTCAAACGGTGTTTGCTGACGACGCCTCTGCCCGTCGTGCGATACAGAACCATGTCTCCGCTGACTGGTCCAAGGGGACGAACCAGAGGCAGTGAAGGTACGCGGACCGCGCCGGCCTTTTCCCGCCATTCGGTCGCCGTTTCGAGATAGCCAGGCCGCCAGGCCTGGCTATGCCGTTCAGCCGTTTCGGTGATGGTCCACCATGCCGGCCAAGTACGCCGCCTGCAATGCCCTCCAAAGATCCCACACCGGTATTTCGCGATAGTCCTTCGAGCGGACCCGCCGAAGTTCCAGACATTCAATGTCCAAGATCTCCATGGCGATGTTCTCAATGGCCAGTTCCGCGGCCTCGGATAGTTGCGGCATTCCCATGCTTCACTCCGTGTCCAGCTCGGCCAGCACTTGGCTGGCCAGCTCGTTCAGGTTGATTTTCGACTGGGCGATGGCCCGCACCTCTTCCAGCGGCAAGGATTCGAGGAATCGCGCCATGCGTTGTTCAATTTCCTGAGCCGCCAGCGCCGGCCAGGCGCCATATGCGGCGATCGCGGATAAACCGACCCGATTGTTGCGGCCGTAGCCTTGTAGATATGCGATAAGCCCACTCTGCATTTCGCTGGTTGCCCGGCTCATGCTGCGATCCTTTCCTGGTTGGCCAGCGCAAGGCGCTGCACCGCGGCCTCTTGATACTTCGGGTCCATTTCGATCCCGTAGAAGCGCCGTCCGGTTTGGCGGGCGGCCACGCACGTGGAACCGGAGCCGGCGAACGGGTCTAGAACAATGTCGCGCGGGCGGCTAAAGGTTTCGATCAGTGGCGTCAGGCATTCGACCGGCTTCTGGGTCGGATGGTGGCGGTTCCCCGTGTACTTCCAGGGCAGCACATCGGGCAATGGTGTCGCCGGCAGCGCCGGCTGGCCCTTGGCCAGCAAGTAGGCGGACTCGTGCTGGTACGCCAAGAATCGCGCATTCGACTGGTATTGTTTGGCGAACACGATGTGACCGACCACACGAAAGCCCGCCGCGCGCCAGGCCGCGAAGAACCGATCTACGCGGTTCCAACCATAGAACGAAATGCAGAACGCATCATCGCGAAGCACGCGGAACATCTGCGAAAACGCCGGCGTCATCCATTCATCGGTGCGGTCGTTGGCAATACTCCGGCCGGAGCGGTCCACGTAATTGACGAGGTACGGCGGATCGGTCAACACGAGGTCAACACAGCGATCCGGCAAGGTGGGAAGAACGGACAGGCAATCGCCCAGGACAACACGACTCATGGTTGGCTCCTTGCGTGCAGCAATGTCAGCCGATCTGCATTGCACTGCACGGGGCAGGCGGGCGCAGCCCACGAAAGCGCGGTCAAGGGACGTGGAATAAATAGCGAACGCAGAGAGCGGTTTATGCCGCGAAAGCCCTTGAAGATGGGGCCGCGGCTACAAGGCCGCGCGCAGCGGCCCTAGCGTCCGTGCGGGAGTGGGATGCGACTGTATGCTCCGTGCAGTGCTTGTGGCTCTACATGGTCCGCAGTTGGCGCGTGGCTAGCGCGCCAGGTCCCGGAAGGGGCCATCGCACCTTGCTAGAAGAGCGACATCTGGCCACCGGCGGCTGCTTGGCGGATGGCTTTCGGAATGGCCTGCAGCGGCTGCTCAACCTCAGATGAAATATCCCCGGCGATGGTCTCGTCGACCTGGCCCTGGCCAGCGGCTGCCGGCGCCTGCAGGAGCGCTCGAGCGCCCTCTTCCGCTTCGCGACGGCGAAGCCGCGCGCCCCAGGCGCCCAGAATATGTGCGGGCGTAAACCACTGCTCCCGGCACTCGCCCGTGAGGCCGTTGCCATGAATCACCACGGCCGGCACGTGCAAGAGCGCCAGCTGAATGAATGTCATATGCACGCACCGCTGATCGATGTCGATTGCAGTCGCGTGCATGCACTGCTGATAGTTCAGCTGCGCATCGTGCATCGCGTGCGCCGCCGCGATCAACATACCGCCGGCGCCGCACGCCGGCTCCAGTACGCGGACGAACTCCTGCGCGCTCGTCTTGTCGACCAGATCCTGGCCATTGCCCATCATCATGTTGCCCATCAGGCGCGACACCTCATAGGGCGTAAAGAACTGGCCGGTGCCGGCGTTGCCCATGTCCAGCATCATGAACGTGCTCCCCAGCACGTCGCCAAAGTCTGCTGCCTGAACCCGGACCTCGTAGGCCATGACCAAGTGCGAGAACGCTTGGACGAGCTGGTCGAGTTCAGCTCGCTCGTACTCAGCGATCACCTGCAGGTAGCGCTGCTCGCGTGCGTCGCGCTGCGCGAGATCGGCACGGGCCAATGCGATCGCGCAGATCTCTACCCAATCGCTCCACACGCGGTCGATGCCGCGTGTACGCGCGACCTGCCGAATGAGGCTGACGATTTCCTTCTGATGGGCGTCGGCGCCGTTCAGGAAACGGCGTTGTTGTGCATTTGAGGTTTTGGCCATGTGGTCTCTCCGGTTGCCAGGGCGGGAATGCCCGGAACTTGAGAGTCACGGCGCAGCGCAGCGCTTGTATGTTGATCCCAGGCCAGCATGGTAGATTTTTCACACCGTGGAAGCGGTTAGACCGGTCCGTGCAGTTAGCCTAGCGCTGGGGCGTCATAGCCCGTACTTGAGTAAAAAACGCACGAGCGCCGTGCTGGTCTTCCTGAAGCCCGAACGGTTACGCGCGCCATTCTGAGCGCGCATGCACAAGCAAGGGAGCTGAAGATCATGTCTATCTCGTCCGTAACGGTGGGAATTGACGTCGCGAAAGCGCACTTAGACATTTGTGTACTGGGGGCCGACTTCACCGCACTCAGAGTCACTAATGACGTAGGAGGATTTGCGGAAATCACAACTTTTCTACGACCGCATGCGGTTGGCTTGGTGGTAATGGAGGCAACCGGGGGTTATGAGGCAACACTCGCGCGTGCGCTTCAAGCCGCAGGTCTGCCCGTAGCGGTGATTAATCCAAGGCAGGCACGCGACTTCGCGAAGTCCATGGGTCGCTTTGCGAAAACCGACACTGTGGATGCTCGAATGCTGGCGGAACTGGCCGCCGTGTTGGTACGTCGGGATGATGCGGCTCGCTTTGCCCTTCCCCCTTTTGATGACCACCGCGCCTGGCTGGCCGCCCTGGTGACGCGCAGGCGTCAGTTACTGAGCCTTATCAACTCCGAGCGCCAGCGTCTGCACACCACACCTGTCCGATTGCATTCGAGTATCAAGGCTGTAGTGGAGGCGATAGAAACCCAGCTTACTGAACTCGAATCCGAGATGGTCGCTTATGTAAGGCAGCAGTTCTCCCAATTGAACCGCCTTCTTCAGACAGTCAGTGGGATCGGGCCCGTGGCTAGTGCCACGTTCATTGCCGAGCTTCCGGAACTCGGCCGATTGAACAGGCGCGCGGTAGCAGCATTGGTCGGAGTTGCTCCTATGGCTAATGACTCAGGAGGAACCAAAGGCAGGCGAAGAGTTCAAGGCGGAAGATTTGAGATACGGCGGGTGCTCTACATGGCTGCGCTAACTGCCGCACGTCACAACTCGGTCATCAGGGACTTCTACAAAAGATTGAAGGCAGCTGGAAAGCTTCCCAAGGTGGCGCTGGTCGCTTGCATGCGCAAGCTATTGACCCTCATTAACGCGATGGTCCGAGATAGCAGGGAGTGGGATAGCTCACTTCACGACGCTTTGTCTTGCGTTCGTTTGAAGACATAGCTTCACAGCGAGGGCTCGCGCGGTGGGACAAGTGCGATCTGGGGCGCTTCAATCGCCTCCCCGGATGCACTGCTGCGAGCTGCGCCAGCTGCGCGGAGCTAAGCTGAAATTAGTTTCATCGCCTTTCTCTGCACTGCATGGCCACGGGCACCGCCTACAGCTTCGGCAACCTGATCGAGTCCCCAAAAATCTCATGCACTGCTGCACACATCAGATGTGCCGGTGGTCGAAAGACTCTCTCATTAACGACTGTTACGGCCCCTGCCGGTTGACTCTCCCAGATCTTTCGCTTCATTGAGGCGCTCATCGGCACCTTCGACTTCGGCACCAGCATCAGTAAGTAGCTGTAGTCGGTCACTAGCCCCAAGGCCACATCGTGCCAGGATGTGTCGACGATAGCCCCGACCATCCGACGGCTGGAAAGCGGGTTTAGGCCGGCTGCGAGCCAGCGTTTGCCGAAGCCAATGAGTGCACAAGCGTCCACTCAAGGAGATCACGGCACAAAGCGCAGATTTCGATGTCCGCCGTCGGCCAGTGGCAGTCGTTACGGATCCCTCCGGCCTCTTAGGCAACGCCGCCTGGGACGATGGTCACAGAATGCAGGCTGGTTGGTCGTGAACTTTGATTGATTCCACACTCTGCCCATTCGAACGCCAGGCCTCTATCCCTCCGAGCAAATACCTAGCGTCGATGCCCATTGCACGGAGGGTCGCGGCCAGCCCCTGGCTTAGCTCATGACCGTGGGCGCAATAGATGATGACGGGTTGCGTGGCTGGGATGGTGTCTTTCCATTCCAGCCACAAGGCGGGATCGAGCCATTGGCCATTGGCAATCGCCACGCCATCCTTGTATGGTGTAGGTGCGCCCTCTGCAGTGGGGAGGGCGCTGGGGTATGGGACGTCGTCATCCATCAGCCGG
>NZ_JBCGCS010000051.1:0-3644 GCF_038594925.1 Achromobacter sp. JD-1
GGCTTCGCCTTCCTTCAGAACAGCAACGATCTGGCTCTCGGTAAATCTGCTTTTCTTCAAGGGAATCTCCAACTCAGCGAGGCTCCGAAATTCTACCGGGCGGTGTCTACCTGAAGGGGGAGCTTACGAGGTTAAGCGGCTAATGCAAATGCCTCAGCCGGGGTCTTCATGCCGAGCGCCTGGTGCGGGCGCCGGTGGTTATAAAAGCGTATCCAGTCCCCTACCACGCGGCTGGCGTGCTGGATGGTCTCGAAGCGATGCCGATGCGTGCATTGCTCTTTCAACGTGCGGATCACGCGTTCGACCATCCCGTTCTGTTGCGGGCAGTGCGGCGTGATGAACTCTTGGCGCAGCCCGTAGCCTCGCACCAACGCTGTATAGCTACGAGAGGTGAAGACCAACCCGTTGTCGGATCGCAGCAGGAACGGCACAGGCACGCGCGCAAGCCCCCCCATCAAGGAGACAATGGCTGCTAAGAAATCGGAGCAATAGTTAACCGAGGCATAAACTGCGCATCATTAATATCCAGCGCAACGAGGAAATATTCACTAATCTGCCACGGCTTTTTCTTTCCGTTTAACTCAATTATCCCTATTTAATTACCTGCATTTCCAATAATCCCTTCCACCCAAAATCCAATATCTTTCCGAATCAGGAATTAGCGCTAAAAAATCCCCGTACTGCGCAAACCATTCCGCACCAGCAGATTTCTCGTGGAATCTGTGTTTTTCAAGATGCATGTATATTTTTCGATCAAAATTTATATAAAACAACGGCAGCTTGGATGCCATTATTTGTGCGCACCTACTCTCATCATCAGTTAAGCCCCCCCCTGTGACCAGACTGCTTTCCACCTTATCCAAAACACTGACGGGATCGTGAGTGCCTCGAAACATAAAACCCATCAAATCTGGTGTTGAATAAACATGATCCATCCGTGGACCCAAGTATTCAAGAAAATTATCCGATGTTAAATCTAGAACCCCCCCTCTAAATGCACGGCACGCCGCCTCATATTGCGACTCCGAAATTATTTTTTTTTCCAGATAAGCTTGATAGTCGATTTCAGCATTAAGAGAGAAATTATCTTTGACATCAATCAACCAACGAATTTTCCCCATATGCACAATAAAACCTATGCAAAGCTCCCCTGACCACAAACGATCTGCTGTTTCATTATTCAAAATCACTTTCCAAATTCCTTTAAAAAATCACTCTGAGAATAAACTCTCGCATTGCTAGAGTGTTTTTCCAGCAGCAGTTCCCACATTTTGGGCAATTCCAGCGACGTCCCTGGAGTTGTGGAATCTACGATTTTTGGTGCATTAGTATCTCGCGGAATTCCCGGGATAGGCTTCTGCGGGATTGCACGTTCCATTATCTTATTATGGAGACCAGCACCCACCTCAAATACGATGACAGTTCCATCAGGGCGCTTGTTATTCAGATAATACACGGCACGCCCCCCTCCGAAACTCACACACAACTGACCAGAGCACCCGGGATTAATACTAATAGTTCCATCTGCATTTACCGTTATTCTATTTTGACTCGTAGCACTTCCTGCTCCACCACCCTCCACTCGGAAATAGATTTCCGACTTTGGCTTCGACCCGTCGCTCAACAGGCTAGGCCCTACAGGATCATATTTTCCGGTTTATGGGATTCTGCCTCGCCAGCACGGTCGTACCGTCCGCAGCCAACACCTCAGCATTGCGCACCGTCCAGGAAGCGCCATCCGCATAGACCATTTTTGCCGCTGCCATCTCCAGCGAGCCCCCGGCAGCTCGCGTCGCGCTCATTCGTACCGCATCGATCACCGAGCCTCGAATCGCACCACCAATTCCACTGGTAGCGAGATCGAAAATCATCCACGTCGCATCGACTTTTGGCGTCAGTTCGCTTTGCGTCCTGTACTGCGCAAGAAGGCTATCCAGTTCCTTGATCGAGTTTTTCAGTTGCAATGCGCAAGCCGGTACTTGGCCGCATGCTGAATTTCCACCAAGCATTGTCTCCAGTTCTGCTCGTGTTGCTTCCAACGACGCAGGGCCGAACACGCTCTTCATTTGATCCAGCGCTTGCTGCGTACCCTCCGCGTTTGCGGCTTTCATTCGCTGGATGAGGTCCTCGTACTCCTCCGGTTGTAGCTGGTCGCTCAGAGCAAAACGATTGATCAGACTTTCGTGAAGCTTCGGATCGAGCGAGTTATTGTCCAACTCGGCAATCGCAGCGCTTGTAATCGTGGCAATTCCGTCAGCACCTGCCACTGCTGCTGCGCCGGCAATAAGCGAAGCCACCAAGTTGCGTCGCACCTCACGCTCTTCATTCGAACTCCCCTGAGTGTTATCAAGCAGAGCATTGATGAGCACAGCCGCAGCGCCACCTGTAGCGCCGGCCGCGCAGCTTTGGCCACTTGCCGCGGCGACAGAGCAACCGACTATGCCCTGCAAGGCAGCATGTTCTGGAGAGCCATCGCGGATGATGCCGCTACTGACCCACTTGCCAACCTCGGCAGCACCCAACTGCTGAACGTAGCTCACGAGCGCCCGTTGGGCGATATCCGCGGCTGCCCCGGTCACATTGCTGCCGGTTGCGATCATGACGGCATTCGCAATCCGACGATAGGTTCCGCCCGGGAGCCAAAGTTTGGCATCCTTGTACTGGCTCTCGAGCTCAGCGTATCTCGTCGGATCATTTTCAGACTTCATCGCTTTCTCAAGCGCATCAGCCTCCTTCGCCCGATTCGTCAAAAACTGCCCCATCTGCCGACTGGCTTCTGACGCAATCTCAAACCCCGCCTCGATCTTCTCCTTATCAAAGATCGGCTTCAGCGCATTCAACGTATCGGTCGTGTCTCGGTTCAACGACGCGATCGTCTCCGCCGCAGTCTTGCCGGTCAGGGCAAGTTGGCCAGCCCCATCACGAATGACTACGCTGCCGCCGCTGATGGCGCTGTGTGTAGTCGAATTGGCATTCCCAGACGCCGCAACGACCACGGGCATACCGGCGGACATTCCATTGCTGTTCGTCGGTAAGCTCGTGCCGGGCACCTTATCCGCACCGCCCGCCGCTTGCCCTTTCGAGTTCGTACCGACATCACCCTGCTTAGCTTCCGCTCCCCCGCTGCCTCCCCAGCTATACCCGCCGCTGAGCGCGACCTGATCAGCCTTGTAGCGCGCAGTATTCTGCAAGTCTTTGACAATGAGCGTGCCGGTGGACAGCTGATTCAGGCCGTCTGCCACAGCCTGCTCACTGCTCGATATGACGCCACCAATCAGCGTGTTGTTCTGGCCCACGTTCACCAGAAAACCGCCGTCACCCGCTTTCAGCCCCGCCTGCTGTGTAGCGGTCTGGAAATTGCTGTCCATCCTGCCTTGCGAGACATTTCCGGAGACGGAGCTTTTGCAGTAGCCGTAATGCGAATGCTGGCTTGCATGCCGGCGCTCTGCTGCTTGGCATCGTAGGTGCTGGTGTCTTGCAGCGTCTCGATTCGAAGATTCTTGCCGACCGAGGCGATGATCTGATCTGCGCTGGCTGTTGCGTCGATCAGAATGAAATAAGGTGTCAGGGACTGTCAGAAATTTTGTGTTCTAGGCGTTGTTCTGACGTTGCATCATTTACTCGCTGGCCCACTGGGCGTTGGT
>NZ_JBCGCS010000052.1:0-1542 GCF_038594925.1 Achromobacter sp. JD-1
ACCCGGGAAAGTGCCACCCGCGACATGGCCAGCCGGTCAGCAGCCTCGGTCACAGATAGCCCCAAGGGGGCAATTACATCCTCCCGGAGAATTTCACCGGGATGCGGAGGGTTGTGCATCATGATTGGCTCCTAGTGGTAGTCCTGATAATCGACCAGTTCAGCACCGGCCTCGGTAAAGCGAAATGTCACGCGCCAGTTGCCGTTGACCCAGACTGACCAATGCTCGGCCAGACCGCCCTTGAGCGAATGCAACTTATAGCCTGGGATATTCATATCCTGCGGCCCCTTCGCCACATCGAGCAGGGCCAGGATGCGGCCCAGCTTGTTGGCGTGTGCCGCCTGAATTCCTCGGGTTGAACCGGTGCGGTAGAAGATCTCAAGACCTTTGTGGCGAAATCCGATGATCATGCGGTATTGTATCCCGTAACGATACACGATGCAATGGGGTGGCGCGCAAAATTGGCGAGCTACCCCCTTCCCTTCCCTAGTGGCTTACTCTCCCGCTGCCGCCTCCTGCGAAATCGGCTTCGGGTTCGACAGCAAAGGCTTCCCGCGCATCAGTTCCGGCACCCATCCCTTCCCATCGAGCAACTGCTCGGCTGCGGCGGCGGCCTGCGCCTTCTTCATCGCAAGGAGCGGCTTCGCCTGCTCGGCATCGACCGCCTCCGTGACCACTGCCGCGATTTGGTCCTTGGACACGTGGGCAAGGTACGACTGCGCGGTGGGCTTCCACCACTTGCTCATGTCCAGCCCAACCACTTCTCCCAGGCGGTCCAGGTGCCGGGGTTCCGCGCCATAGGAATGGCATTGGCGGCGGTAAATTGAAATGCTGGAGAGCACGGCAAGCAATTCGATGAGGTCCGCCTGCGGCTGCGCCAGCAGCCAGGGAAGCACCGCCGCGTCGTCTTCCGGTACGTTCTTGGTGACGGCTTCAATCTGCTCCTGAACCCGCGCCCAGGCTGGGCAGCCCTTGATGTCCGCGTCCGTGTTCGCAAGCTCATGATGCGCTGGCCGCAATGCGAGGTCGAATGAGTCACCGGCGCTGCTGGACCGGCTCCCGTCGAAGTCGCCCAGCATCTGCTCAATGAGCAGGCAAAGCGCCAAGTTCGGGCGGGCCATAATTTCGGCCTGGAGCGCAATGACGCGTTGCGCCTGGAGCCGGTTGGTCAGCGCCTCAGAATGCACGGGCCGGGTCTTGACCGGAGGCAGGTCCACACCCGCCGTCGTGTCGCCCTCCCCTGCTTTGCCCCGCATGATGTGCGCCACGGCCTCGCGTTCGTCCTGGCGGATCAGGCCACGGGTGACGGTAAGCTCGCCGTCATAGGTCAGGTGCACGATGGCACCGCCCACTGCCTTCAACTCAGCCGGGTAGTTGTAAAGCTCGTCGCGAATGGCGCGGATCTCGCCTTGGTAGCCGCGAATCAATGCCCGAACCTTATCGAGGTCGGATTCGTCGTAGCCTTCAACGGCGCGCAAGCCATCCAGCTTTTCCTGTGCGGTGGACACCTTTTTCTCCAGCGCTTCAATCTGCTTGGCCTGA
>NZ_JBCGCS010000052.1:2446-3573 GCF_038594925.1 Achromobacter sp. JD-1
GCGTGAATGGCGGCGAGTTCTTTGGAGTCGATCTTCATGGTGTGTGCTCTTGCTTCGATTTATCGGAATTAGTGCAGCTGTGCAGTGACCGGCGCGTCCTGCATCGCGGCGATGAGGGTGGCAAGGTCGCGCACCGTCATCGCCGGAAGGCGGTAGGAAAGGCCCAGCACGTGGGCGCGGCGCATGTCGTTCGCCAATCTGATAAAGTCGTGGTTCATCACGGTTCTCCTTCGAAGGGTGGGTCGAGGTGCAAGCCCCTGTCGGTTGCCGCCGATCAGGGGTTTTTTCGTTTAATAGCCAAGCCATTCCAGCAGCACGTGGCCGCGATACAGCGGGTGATTGCCGCAGTCGGCAAAGAACTCTTGAGCGTTCAATTGATGCCTACCGATTTCTTCCATGACCTGGATGCGCGTCACCACGGCTTCGTCCGCCGACTCCCTATCGCGCAGGCCCCGGGCCGAAACCGGCCCGAGATCGAATAGGTCCGCGAGCAGTTCAATCATGTCGGGCCTGTGGCCTTGCCATGCGACCAACTCGTTTTCGATGGCGACGGCCAAGACCGGCGCGGTGTCATAGCCTTTTGCCGCGAGCGCTTGAGCGAAGTCGGCAGCGCTGCGTTCGGTGAAGTCGATGCCGCGCGCGGCAAGATCATCCTTGGAAAGCTCGCACTGGACGCAAGCCAGGTGGGTGTACAGAACGACGTCGCAAGACATGGCGGATTTCCTTGTTTGACTAGACTTCGGTTGAACCGATCCAGGACGTTCCCAGGAACGCATCGCAGCCGATCACGGCCGATTCAGGTTGCACAGCGCAAAGCCCCTCATGTGTCCAGCCGTGTGCCGGTGCCTGCTGGACGTGCAGGGTCGACCCATCCAGGCCGCGCAGGAGCAAAGGCTGGTGGCGCAGTGCGGTCAGAATGTCCGGCTCGCCTTCCATCTGGTCCGTTACGTACTTGATAAGCATCTGGGTTCCCCTCTCAGCCGTGATGCGGGCAAGGATTGCCAGAACCATCGTTGCAACCCGAACACGCTGCCATCACTACGGACTCTTCTGCTGCGTCCCAGCCGTCCACCCATGCGCTTGCCAGTTCGGCAACATCGGCCAGCAACGGCGGTACGTCGTCGGCG
>NZ_JBCGCS010000053.1:0-3430 GCF_038594925.1 Achromobacter sp. JD-1
GGCTTCGCCTTCCTTCAGAACAGCAACGATCTGGCTCTCGGTAAATCTGCTTTTCTTCAAGGGAATCTCCAACTCAGCGAGGCTCCGAAATTCTACCGGGCGGTGTCTACCTGAAGGGGGAGCTTACGGATGCTGGTGCGGCAAGGTTTAGCGCATATCTCGCCATGTACTCCGGCACCTGAATCGGTCCAGCCCCTTGACCGTGCCCTCCAAGCTTGTTACGCAGGGCTGACCATGCAAATTACGGACTGCGGCCATCTGCGTCTCCAGGGAGGCCGGGAATATGCCTTTTTCCATGCAAGTACTGATGAATGCTTGAGGTGAGGGAGTTGAGGAATGTCCCTGCGTCGCTTAGTGCAGACAGTCTTACGCGTGCTTTCGAACGCTTTAAGCGCTTTGACCATTCATTCCTTGTGGCGGCCGTGACCCGTGTCGGTAGTGCTCGTGCGCCCACTCGTCAAATTCTTGCGTCACTTGCAACCGTAGCAAATACATGTGGAGATCCTCGGCTTTTATTCGTCTTGATGATGGCAAAAGATGGCGCTTATGTTCGAGCATCAGCCTAAGCGCTATCGAGAGTACCTCTGCTGACAGGCACACACTCTGAACTGGTGTGCGGGTCTACATCTACGTCGGCTTTTCTGAGTGCTCTACTGCTTCAGACGATGTACATCATCGGGAGATGGTATCTGCATTCGGCTGATTTCTATTTCGAGACTGGTCGTCGCGTCACAACGGTTAGCCGTGCGTCGCAAGTGCCGTGTCGTGAGGCAAGTGCAGAGAGTGTCTCAACGCGTGGCCAGGTTGTTGTTCAGCATAGTCACTTCCAGCGAATCACCATACAATCCAACGGATTCGACCTGCTCGGGCGGATTCATGGCAGCGGGCTTGTGGCCGGCCGGGCCGGCCGGGCTGGCCGATCGCCGGGGGAGGGGGAGTCCGGAGCGGGACCGCCGGGGTCCTTAGCACCTACCGGCCGCGCCGAGTGCTCTTGCGTATTTGCGCTCACGTATTATGGATGGTTGCTATTTTTTTCTGCCACGCGAATGCAATAAGACTGATACGAAGGATAAGGCAATACGCTTGTCTTTGCTCTGGCTTTTGGGTGCTGCCTTTCGCTGTAACGGACCATTCAATTGGCTATATCACCCATCGGCATAGTTTCTGATAGAGGCATTAGGACAGCGCTGCGGCGCTAAATGCGACTCTGGAGTTATACGCTTTGAAATTCAAAATACATCGAGTCGGAAGAATATCTGAGGCTGTAATTGAGCCGCGCAATTTCACTATGTTTTTTGGAAAAAACGATAGTGGGAAGACTTACGCCGCCAGCACTATATGGGCCACCATTAATTTCATAAAAAATATTCCCGAGGGGAGAGACTTTCCAGGCATTCCGCCTGAATTGCGCACCTACCTTTCTTCCTTCAAGAATAGAGGCATTGAGGAAGGTGTTTTTCAAGTCAGCATTGGCGCTGAAGCGTTAAATGCACTCCAAAAATCTGTATTAGACCATCTTAATAACAATATTAAGAAGGTATTGGCCGATGCTATTGGCTACGATGGATTCGGAGCCAGTAAAGTAACCATAGAACTTGAGCATAAAGAGCCTGTTACTCTCACGTGCCGCATCACAGAAAACAAGGCTCCGGATGAACTTGTGGAAGCCCCTTTTATTGAGCGTGAACAGCAAAATTTAGATATTGGTGGCGAAACAGATGCTGAACCCAAGGAGGCCACTTGGAATTTTGAGGTATCTGTGGAAGGGGCGAACAGATATGTCTCTAAACTTCGAGCCAACGCATTTGAATCAGCTTGGATCGGAAATTGGCTGCCAGCAGACATTCGTGAAGAAATAATTGGCTATGCATGCTTCGGAAACGATTGGAGTAATTTTAGGAATACATTATACATTCCAGCCGCCAGAACCGGAATAATGCTGGCGCTTAATTATTTCGTTGATCGAGTGGTGCGGCGGGCTGAGTTACCGCTTGAAGATGATAAGGGTGCTAGCGACCTACCAGGACCAATTCGTCATTTCGCCTCAGAAATGGTTAGGGCTGTGCATTCACGAGTTCCACCTTCGACGCAAGGAAATCGATTATCTCGATTGGTCAGTGGACAACTCAAACGAGGAAGGCGGCGAGGTTCTTTCTTGTATGCGCCGGAAGGCACTGCAACGGAAATACCGCTCGCGTCAACTTCGTCTCTCGTCACGGAGTTGTCTCCGCTGGCACTAATGTGGCGGAGGATAGGGCCAACCACCTTCTTGATCTTTGAAGAGCCAGAAGCCCACCTTCATTTAGAAGCACAGAGAGAGATGGCGCGCGTCCTGGCACATCTGGTCAAGCGCGGCGCAAAAATTCTTATCACCACGCACAGCGACACGTTTATTCAACAAATCAATAATTTAATCGCGCTGTCTGATCATCCAGAACGCGCGTCGTTGGTCGAACAACTTGAATTATCCGACGATGAGATTATTGATAGAAATTCTGTAGCGGCGTACGACTTTTCCTGCCGCGATGGAACTACGAAAGTGATTGCTTTAAAGGCGGAAAATGCTGGTTTCGGCGCCGAATCTTTAAACGACGTGATTGTGCGACTGGCAAAAGAGACCATTCTTATTAGCAATGGGCGACCGGATAGTGACGACTAAAAAACAGTCGGGGGATAAGACTTCAGATGGCATTTCCTCATGTTGAATTATTGAACTCCGCATATGCGCGGGTTGTTCATGAGAATAATAAATTTTCAATTTTCGAGAAAAACCCAGATGGTGAAGGAACTTGTTATTTTGAGGCCGAACACCCGGTTTTGCTAATTCGGGCGAAGGATCAAGCGCCCGTTGTGTGGTCGCTCGAAAATAGGCGATGTGCGGAGGGCGCTTTTGTCGTAAAGCGATCAGAGTCAGAGTTCGAGCTTCACATCGTTGAAATGAAAAGCAAGCTTACACATGGTGGCTTTCTTAAAGTAATTGAACAATGGAGGGGGATGTATTTATCCGCTCTGGCGACTCTTGGAGTTATTCGCCTTGAATTTCCCGTTAGAACTACTGTTTATGTAGCCTACAAAGATGAAACAGTTTCAGAACCGAGTTCCGCTCAGTTAGTTTTATCGAAAGTTCAAGTGGGTGGAAAATTAATGGCGGGAATCATAGAATGGAATAGTGGGAAGGTTGCATTGCACCATGGCGTGACGGCCCACATTGTAAAAGGACAAAGGAATGAGGGTGATGTCGACTTCGGCCGCATTTGATTTCGCCGTTTTTCGAAAAATTTGCAGACAGGCGCGTCGGTAAGGCCGGAGATGCCCGGCCAGTGTGCCATTTTTTGCTGGTAAGCAGCCTACTCTGTAATGACCCAGTGAAAACCTGCTCACGTCATAATCGAGGGAATTGACGATGAGCATGAAGATGGAAGACGACATC
>NZ_JBCGCS010000054.1:0-3006 GCF_038594925.1 Achromobacter sp. JD-1
GCGGGTTCCGAACAAGGCACGCACTACCACTACACCGCCGAACTTGTGCCCGACAAAGTCGACTGGAAGCCCGAGCCTGCCCCTAAACCCCGCCTCGATGGCCCACAGATGGCCACCGTCGTCGGCCCGCCAAATGAAGAAATCTATTGCGACGCCTGGGGCCGCGTCAAAGTGCAGTTCCCCTGGGACCGGCTGGGTCGCAACGACGAACACAGCTCCTGCTGGATCCGCGTCTCACAAAACTGGGCTGGTGCGCAGTGGGGGCACATGGCGATACCGCGCATTGGACAAGAAGTCATCGTGCAATTCGCAAACGGCGATCCAGACCAACCAATAGTTATCGGGAGAACGTTCCGCGCCACCAACCTGCCGCCATATGAACTGCCGCGCCACAACATCCTGAACACGATCAAAAGCAAGGAGCACAAGGGCAACCGCGCCAATGAACTGCGACTGGACGACACGTCTGCACAGATCAGCGCGGCCTTGATGAGCGAACACGGCGATACGGAGTTGCATCTGGGTTACCTGACGCATCCGCGTCCAGGCAGTGGCGAACCTCGTGGCGAGGGGTTCGAGCTGCGCACGGATGAACACGGGGCGTTGCGAGCCGCCAAGGGGCTATTGTTAAGCACCGAGGCGCAGTTGCAAGCCAAGGGCGGGCAATTGGACCGATCCGATATCGTTGCAGCGTTGGAATCCGCATTGGAATTGGCTCGTAACCTGGGTGACTACGCCAGCACCCACGAAGGCGTACCCCACGACGCCCAGCCCCAGCAATCATTGACCGAAGCCGTGCGCGACCTGGGCCACGGCGCCAACAATCAGCCCGAAGGGACCGGCCAAGGCGATGCCGGCGCGATCGGCTTAAGCGCGCCAGCCGGCATCGCCGCCGCCACGCCCGCCGGCATCGTGATGACGGCAGGCGCCCACATCGACAGCATCGCCCAGCAGCACCAGCAGATCAGCGCGGGCGACAAAGTCGTCATCAACGCAGGCGGCGACCTGGGCCTGTTCTCGCAAAGCGGCGCCATGCGCCACATTGCCCACCAAGGCGAACTGCTGCTGCAAGCCCAACACAACGCCATCCGCATCCAGGCCGACCAAGGCGCCGAAATCACCTCCAGCAAACAGCATGTGCTGATCGCCGCCGACAAACACATCACGCTGCTCTGCGGCGGCGCGTACATCAAGATGGCCGACGGGAATATTGAACTGGGCATGCCGGGCGCCTTCTCGGTCAAGGCCACATCCCATGACTTCTCGGGCCCTACCGGCCGCACCGCGGCGCTGCCCACCTTCAGATCGCCTGACGTCGCTGCCGGCGACCATGCAGGCCGGTTCCGCATGAAGAAGACCGACGACCGCCTGTTTGAGCGCTATCGATACCGGATCATGGCAGGCGCGACGCTGCTGCTGGAAGGCACGACCACCAACAACGGTGAAACGGAATATCTCGACACCCCCCGCAGGCGCGATGTGCAGACTTACAAAACCATCATGCGCGAGGATCAGAAGATACCGGACAACCCAAGCGAGCTTGCGGCGCGGGTGGCCGAGATCAATCCCCATTACTCGGAATACGGGCCGATGGATGAGGCTTTTCTTGATTCCCACCTTGAAGGAGACGCCTGATGGCCGCCCCCGCCGCAGCCGCCGCGCTGGTCTGGGGCTATCGGGCCTATCGCGCCTACGCCGCCCATGAAGCCGCCCAAACCGCCATCGAAACAGCCGAAACCCTGGCGCAGATCAGCAAACGCAAGAAGGAAGTCCAAACCCTTCTGAAAGACATCATCGAAGGCATGAAAAAAGAAATCGACGTCAAAAGCTCGACCTTCGTACGCACCGGCGGCAACAGCACCGTATCGCGTGGGCGCAAGGAAAACGTGACGTATCAGCAATACATCGAACGCAAAATTCCATTTCGCCCCGTCAGCAGTACGGTGTGCCAATGGGCGCTGAAGTCGCCGCTGAAAGTCCCCAGGCGCATCCGCAAGAAGATCCCCGGTGAAGTCATCGAAACGACGATCGATATCGCGTTGAAGCAGACCACCGCGTCCCTGGTGTTTGAAGTGGTGGATGACTTGCTGGCGTGGCAGAGCCCGTTGAAAGCAGAGCCGAACTACGACGGCACCTCCTACATGCCGATGCTGGGAGATCCCTCCACACGCCCCAAGCGCATCAGCGAGTTCTTCCCTTTTTGGCCTCGGCCTAAAGGGAGCCTGGCACCGGATCTGGTCATTGTGGAGTATCGGCAGCAGCCGTTTGACGTCGGGAACGTATTTGCAGCGGTGGAAATCAAGTTTCCCAATGATTGGGTGAAGCGGGATCAGCTCGAGGACTACGTCATATTGATGGGCCGGGATAACAGAAAAGTAGCGCTCCTCCGAGTACCGGAAGACTGCACTGGATTTAAATCTTCCACGGAAAAACGTGGCCAAGGTGGAACACCAAGGAAATCAAAATGAGCACGATCGAGCGCTTGTTGGACGAGGAAGACGTTGCCGGCATGGTGGAAGACCTGAAGCGATGGCCCAACACAGCCGTCGAACTCAACGCGTTCGAACTTGCCGTTACCCCGTATCTGACCTTCTATTTCACGTACGACCCCAAGCACCTGCTTCGGACGACACTGGCCATGGTCGAAATCCACAAGGCCTTTGAAGCGCTTCTTGGCCACCCCTATACCGTCTCAACACACCCCGTTTCCGAGCGTCCCCATCCCTATGGTTCCAAGAGACTAGGAGACATTCGCGAGTGGGCACACAAAATTCGCCCCGACAAATCGTTCACAGTCGGCTTCACGGACGAAAAGAACTCGCAAAGCAGTCCCACCCATGCCGCCTACCTTTGGAGAAAACGGGATAGAGCAGCAAACGACGATTTCTCGTCTATTCAGTTCTATTACCGTTGGCAATGGTGGCTGGAAAACAAGGATGCGTGGCGAAAATTCGTTCTGGAAACCATTGGCCGTCTAAAGCCTGCGCAGGTATACAGCGGCTTTGC
>NZ_JBCGCS010000055.1:0-2932 GCF_038594925.1 Achromobacter sp. JD-1
TGGGAATTTATGTCGCTCGAGATCTGGACTTCAGCTCGGTCTACACGCTCAGATCCGTCGCTCGGTAGCAGCGCGGTCGCGCGCCGCTAATGACGCCTCGCGTACAGACACCTCTTACTCGACCAAGCGCCTGGCCCCCTGACCATTCGGTCGCGGGGCCAGCGTTCATTGACTAGGCATCCCATGAAAGATTCTCACAACGCATCGCCCATCGGCTCGGGCGGTCGTGACACTGCGTTACGCCAGATGATGCGACCCATCTCCGGCTACATGGCAGATGACGCCGTACGCGAGATCACCATTACGCGACCTGGCGTGATTTTTACGCGCTCTCACGGGCAATGGCACGAACGCCATGATCCGAAGCTGACGTTCAGCTTCCTGGAAGCGCTGGTGTCGGCCATGGCCAGCTATAACAACGTCAACTTCAGCCCCATCATGTCGCTGCTGTTACCCGACGGTGAGCGCGCTCAGGTGGCCCAGCCGCCGGCCGTGATCGACGGCACGCTTTCGATCAACATTCGCAAGCACAGCAGCGTCGTGAAGACCTTGGACGAGCTGGCCGCCGAAGGAGCCTTTGCTAACTGGGTCGATGTGAGCGGCCCCATGGGTAGCGCCGACAATCTGACCGAGCACGACAAGGAATTGCTCGACCTCATGAAGGCAGGGGACATTCTTCAGTTTCTTCGACGCGCAGTCATTCAATGCCGCAACATCATTGTCGCGGGCAAGACCGGCTCAGGAAAGACGACGTTTGCACGCAGTCTCATCGACTGCGTGCCATCCTTCGAACGGCTCTTGACCATCGAGGATGTACACGAACTCTTCCTTCCAAACCATCCCAACCGCGTGCACATGATCTACGGCAAAGGTGCTGGCCGGATGTCGGCCACAGAGTGCATCGAGGCCACCATGCGCAGCTCGCCCGATCGGATCTTTCTGTCCGAACTGCGCGGCCCCGAAGCGTGGGACTACCTGAACGCTTTGAACACAGGCCACCCTGGATCAGTGACGACCACCCACGCTAACAGTGCGCGCGATACGTTTGAGCGCGTTGCGCTTCTCGTGAAACAGTCCGCGGCCGGCAACCAGATGGATATCGACACGATTCGGCGCTACCTGTTTTCCACGCTGGACATTTCGCTGTACTTCGCCAACTACAAGCTCACTCAGGTCTATTTCAACCCTGGGCGGGTGCTATGAACAAGCGGATAGATGTCGAACTCCCGTTCACAGGGCCGGTAGGACTGTCAGGTGTTCTGCGGCTTCAGCACGAGTGCGGTAAAGGCAAAACCGCAGTTCTGTCCATGGAGGGCTGTGGCATGAGTGGCGGGGCGACTGGATCCGCAGCACTTACCACAGCCGACATGCACCAGCTTGTGGATGGCTTGATGGACGCGATCCACGCCATCGAACGCGAAGACCGGCTGTCACGCTAACGCCCGTCATAGCCAGCATTGGCGCCTTCTCTGTTTCCTAATCCCAGCGCACCCTCTACTCGGGGCTAGCGCCGCCGGCGGCCGACCATCCAGCGTCCCGCCGTCATTTCCTCCCGGAGACTTCCATGACTCGAGCGAACCGCCAACGCGGCGCGCAGGAAGCACGCACCCGCATGGCCTACAAGATCATGCAAAGCGTCTTCGAACGCTGCCGCGCCGAAGGCCTCACCGACGAAAAAACCCACCAGGCCATCAAGGACGCCTACCCCTGGGGTGAGCGCCGCGCTTGGCCCTACAAGGCGTGGCTGATGGCCCGCCGCGAATTCTATGAAGCACACGGCCTGCCCCTGCGGGCACGCCGCACCATTGCGGAATCATTGGAGACGGACTCGTGACCGGCTCGCGGTACCAGCAAGATCCTTTACCCGGCAATAACTCGCAGCAGCGCAAGGGACGAACATGAGCGTCGAAGCATCCAAATGGGCCAGAATGGCCGACGTCCAGAAATCCTCATCCAAGCTGGTGTTGCTGAACCTGGCACAGCTCGTTCGCTACGATGCCGAGCGCTGGACAGTTTTCGCATCGATCGACTACCTGGCCAAGGTCACCCATCTAAATCGCAAGACGGTTATCGAAGCCCTCGGCCGCCTTCGCGATTTGGGCGCGATCCAGGACACAGGGCGACGAGCGGGCGACAACCGTAGCAGCATCATTTATCGCTTGTGCCCGAATGCAGTCCCCCTGATCGACCTTGCAGCCTCTGGTGCCGTCGCCGGCGGCGAATCGCAGTCGACGCAGCAGGATCTCGCGCTGCAGGACGGGCTTGAGCTCGAGGATGGGGTTGTGCCGCTGGCAGCTCCCGAGGGCGACCGCGGGGCGAATGCCGGCCAAAGCGAGCCGTCAGAGCGGGATGGATCCGCGATCGACGAATCGCTGTTCCCTCCCAAGGGCGACGCCTCGTCGCCGCACTGCGAGGGGACCGACGCGACATTCCTTCCCACGGGCGGATCAATCGATGCAGCGGGCACTGGCGTCAGCGCTGAAGGTCCTCCTACTTCCGATGCCACACGGCATATGCCCACCAGCAGAGCAGCGAAGGGGGGCAGGCGAAAAGGGCGACGACGCGAGCCTGATGGGCGCCCTGCCGGCGCCGGCCCCACCCGGCTTCCAGCAACCTGGACCCTGCCGGAGCGGTGGCGAAGTTGGACGCAGGAGCAGCGGCCGCTTTGGACGCAGGAGAAGATCGACGCAATGGCCGCCACCTTCAGCGCCTACATGCGGTCCAGGCCCGGAGAACTGGGCATGTCACCCGACTGGTTCGAGTCATGGCGGCTCTGGGTTTTCCGGGAACGCGACGCCGGAGAGACGGCGGGTATGGCCTGGCAGAACAGTTGGACCGGCATCGTGGCCACCGGCAAGAAGCTCGGCGTTGAGCAGGCTCCGAACGAGCCGCCGCCCCATTTCAAGGCGCGCGTATTCCTCGCCGCCGGACT
>NZ_JBCGCS010000056.1:0-2864 GCF_038594925.1 Achromobacter sp. JD-1
TGGGAATTTATGTCGCTCGAGATCTGGACTTCAGCTCGGTCTACACGCTCAGATCCGTCGCTCGGTAGCAGCGCGGTTGCGCGCCGCTAATGACGCCTCGCGCACAGGCACCTCTTCCTCGACCAAACGCCTGGCCCCTGACCATTCGGTCGCGGGGCCAGCGTTCATTGACTAGGCATCCCATGAAAGATTCCCACAACGCATCGCCCATCGACTCGGGCGGCCGTGACACCGCGTTACGCCAGATGATGCGACCCATCTCCGGCTACATGGCAGATGACGCCGTCCGCGAGATCACCATTACGCGGCCCGGCGTGATCTTTACGCGCTCTCACGGGCAATGGCACGAACGCCATGATCCGAAGCTGACGTTCAGCTTTCTGGAAGCGCTGGTGTCGGCCATGGCCAGCTACAACAACGTCAACTTCAGCCCCATCATGTCGCTGCTGCTCCCCGACGGTGAGCGCGCTCAGGTGGCCCAGCCGCCGGCCGTGATCGACGGCTCGCTTTCGATCAACATTCGCAAGCACAGCAGCGTCGTGAAGACCTTGGACGAGCTGGCCGCCGAAGGCGCCTTCGCTAACTGGGTCGACGTGAGCGGCCCCATGGGTAGCGCCGACAATCTGACCGAGCACGACAAGGAATTGCTCGACCTCATGAAGGCAGGGGACATCCTTCAGTTTCTTCGACGCGCAGTCATTCAATGCCGCAACATCATTGTCGCGGGCAAGACCGGCTCAGGAAAGACGACGTTTGCACGCAGTCTCATCGACTGCGTGCCGTTCCTCGAACGCCTGCTGACCATCGAAGATGTGCACGAACTCTTCCTGCCCAACCATCCCAACCGCGTGCACATGATTTACGGCAAAGGTGCTGGCCGGATGTCGGCCACAGAGTGCATCGAGGCCGCCATGCGCAGCTCGCCCGATCGGATCTTCCTATCCGAACTGCGCGGTCCCGAAGCATGGGATTACTTGAACGCGCTCAACACGGGCCATCCTGGATCTGTCACGACCACGCATGCCAACAGTGCCCGCGATACGTTCGAACGCGTCGCCCTGCTTGTCAAGCAGTCGACAGCGGGAAACCAGATGGAAGTCGACACCATTCGGCGCTACCTGTTTTCCACGCTGGACATTTCGCTGTACTTCGCCAACTACAAGCTCACTCAGGTCTATTTCAACCCTGGGCGGGTGCTATGAACAAGCGTATAGACGTCGAGCTCGCGTTCACAGGGCCGGTAGGACTGTCAGGTGTTCTGCGGCTTCAGCACGAGTGCGGTAAAGGCAAAACAGCACTTCTATCCATGGGCGGTTGTGACATGCCTGGCGTGCCAACCGGGTCCGCCTCACTTACCACTGCCGACATGCGCCAGCTGGTGGATGGCTTGATGGACGCGATCCAAGCCATCGAACGACAAGAACGGCTGTAAATCCAATCTGCCGCCGGCGGCCGACCATCCAGCGTCCCGCCGTCATTTCCTCCCGGAGACTTCCATGACTCGAGCGAACCGCCAACGCGGCGCGCAGGAAGCACGCACGCGCATGGCCTACAAGATCATGCAGAGCGTCTTCGAACGCTGCCGCGCCGAAGGCCTCACCGCCGAAAAAACCCACCAGGCCATCAAGGACGCCTACCCCTGGGGCGAGCGCCGCGCGTGGCCCTACAAGGCGTGGCTGATGGCCCGCCGCGAATTCTATGAGGCACACGGCCTGCCCCTGCGGGCACGCCGCACCATCGCTGAATCACTGGAGACGGACTCGTGACCGGCACGCTGTACCAGCAAGACCCATTACCCGGTAATAACTCGCAGCAACGCAAGGGGCGAACATGAGCGTCGAAGCATCCAAATGGGCCAGAATGGCCGACGTCCAGAAATCCTCATCCAAGCTCGTGTTGCTGAACTTGGCACAGCTCGTTCGATACGATGCCGACCACTGGACGGTTTTCGCATCGATCGACTACCTGGCCAAGGTCACGCATCTGAATCGCAAGACGGTCATCGATGCCCTCGGCCGCCTTCGCGACCTCGGCGCGATCCAGGACACAGGGCGACGTGCGGGCGACAACCGTAGCAGCATCATTTATCGCTTGTGCCCGAATGCGGTCCCCATGATCGACCTTGCTGCCACCGGCGCCGTCGCCGGCGGCGAATCGCAGGCAGCGCAGCAGGACCTTGCGCTGCAGGACGGGTTTGAGGCTGACGGTGGGATTGTGCCGCCGACAACTCCGGCCGGCGACCTCGGGACGAGTTCCGCTCAAAACGAGCCGTCAGAGCGGGATGGATCCGCGGTCGACGAATCGCTGTCTCCTCCCAAGAGCGACGCCTCGTCGCCGCATTGCGGCGGGTCGGACGCGGCGTTCCTTCCCACGGGCAGATCAATCGGTGCAACGGGTCCTGGCGTCGGTGCTGAAGGCCCTCCGGCTTCCGATGCCGCACGGCACACGCCCACCAGCAGAGCAGCGAAGGGGGGCAAGCGAAAGGGGCGACGGCGCCAGCCTGATGCGCGCGCTGCCGGCGCCGGCCCCACCCCGCTTCCAGCAAGCTGGACTCTGCCGGAGCGGTGGCGAAGTTGGACGCAGGCGCAGCGGCCGCTTTGGACGCAGGAGAAGATCGACGCCATGGCCGCCACCTTCAGCGCCTACATGCGGTCCAGGCCCGGGGAGTTGGGCATGTCGCCCGATTGGTTCGAGTCATGGCGGCTCTGGGTTTTCCGGGAGCGGGAGGCGGCGCAGGCGACGGCCACGGCTTGGCAGGATAGTTGGACCGGCATCGTGGCCACGGGTAAGAAGCTCGGCGTTGAGCAGGCTCCGAACGAGCCGCCGCCCCATTTCAAGGCGCGCGTATTCCTCGCCGCCGGACT
>NZ_JBCGCS010000057.1:0-2777 GCF_038594925.1 Achromobacter sp. JD-1
GCCCAATGGGGAGTCGTGATCAAAAAATCAGTGCTGAGATTGGGATCCGGGCGGCATCGAGACATTCAGCAAATCCAAGGCCTTATTTGCCCTATCTCGTGCGTCGTCGACGATTTGATTCTGCCGAACGATGTACTCGTACAGGGCTTTGGGGCTGTTTTCGGCCTCGACCAAGCCTTGGTCGTTGATGATTTCGGTACACAAATCTACGCACTCATTGCAGATTGCAAGCGCGCTCGCGCCAGGGGCGTTTTCCCGTGCGATCAGTTTGTGCACTTCGTTCTGAGACTTATCGCAAAACGAGCAATGCAGCGCGGCCGGCTGCTTTTTGCGCCGTGGGCTTTTTTTCTTGTTTTCGTCCATTTGGCGCAGGGGCGGCGTCAACGCGTCGCGAGGTCAGAGAGGAGCGAAATCTAGCATATGGCGCACCGATCCGAACGGGTGTTTATCCCTAGTGCCCTACCCATCTTGCGGTGGCATTCTCAGGCAAATCGCGCGCGGATTTTTTGGACGAGGAGAACCACTTTGGACGGTACCCTGGTTATCAACGGAGTCCGGGCGACGTATCGGACCATTCAATCGCCGAATGGAAACGGGGTCATAGCTGAAGTGCAGTATGCCCCGAGCGGACCGTGGGAGAGCGTCGGCGGCGCGCGCGCGGTATTCGCGGATGACGCCTTGGCTCGCCGAGCAATCCAAAGTCATGTCGCCGCGGATTGGTCCAAAAGACTGAACACTACCCGGCGACTGTGAGCGCGCCTCCCTGGCCAGCCTTGGACGTCTGATAGTCCAAGTGAGATAGCCAGGCCGCCAGGCCTGGCTATGCCGTTCAGCCGTTTCGGTGATGGTCCACCATGCCGGCCAAGTACGCCGCCTGCAACGCCCTCCAAAGATCACATGCTGGTATTTCGTGATAGTCCTTGGAGCTGATCCACTGAAGTTCCGTACATTCCATGTCCAGAATCTCCAGGGCGATGTTTTCGATGGCCAGTTTCGCAGTGCTGGATAGTTGGGGCATTGCCATGCTTCACTCCTTGTCCAGCTGGGCCAGCAC
This sequence comes from Achromobacter sp. JD-1, assembly GCF_038594925.1. Lineage (NCBI taxonomy): Bacteria > Pseudomonadati > Pseudomonadota > Betaproteobacteria > Burkholderiales > Alcaligenaceae > Achromobacter > Achromobacter sp. JD-1. The sequence goes on from NZ_JBCGCS010000057.1 coordinate 1,055, forward strand.
TTGGCTGGCCAGCTCGTTCAGATCGATTGTCGACTGGGCGATGGCGCGCAATTCTTCCAGCGGCAAGGCTTCGAGGAATCGCCCCATGCGTTGTTCAATTTCCTGCTCCGCCAGCACCGGCCAGGCGCCATATGCGGCGATCGCGGACAAACCGCCCCGATTGTTGCGGCCGTAGCCGTGCAGGTATGCGGTTAACCCATTCTTCAGTTCGTTTTCATCCCGGCTCATGCTGCGATCCTTTCCTGGTTGGCCAGCGCAAGGCGCTGCACTGCGGCGCCGTGATACTTGGGGTCCATTTCGATCCCGTAGAAGCGCCGTCCGGTTTGGCGGGCGGCCACGCACGTGGAACCGGAGCCGGCGAACGGGTCTAGAACAATGTCGCGCGGGCGGGTAAAGGTTTCGATCAGCGGCGTCAGGCATTCGACCGGCTTCTGAGTCGGATGGTGGCGATTCCCGGTGTACTTCCAGGGGAGCACATCGGGCAGTGGTGTCGCCGGCAGCGCCGGCTGGCCCTTGGCCAGCAAGTAGGCGGACTCGTGCTGGTACGCCAAGAATCGCGCATTCGACTGGTATTGCTTGGCAAACACGATGTGGCCGACCACACGAAAGCCTGCCGCGCGCCACGCGGCGAAGAATCGATCTACGCGATTCCAGCCGTAGAACGAAATGCAAAACGCGTCATCACGAAGCACGCGGAACATCTCCGCAAACGCCGGCGTCATCCATTCATCGGTGCGATCGTTGGCAATGCTCCGACCAGAGCGGTCCACGTAGTTAACGAGGTACGGCGGATCGGTCAACACCAGGTCGACGCAACGATCTGGCAAGGTGGGAAGAACGGACAGGCAATCGCCCAAGACAACACGGCTCATGGTTGGCTCCTTGCGTGCAGCAATGTCAGCCGATCTGCATTGCACTGCACGGGGCAGGCGGGCGCAGCCCACGCAAGCGCGGTCAAGGGACGTGGAATAAATAGCGAACGCAGTGAGCGGTTTATGCCGCGAAAGCCCTTGAAGATGGGGCCGCGGCTACAAAGCCGCGCGCAGCGGCCCTAGCGTCCGTGCGGGAGTGGGATGCGACTGTATGCTCCGTGCAGTGCTTGTTGGTCTGCATGTGCCGAAGGTGGCGCGTCGCCGGCGCGCCAGGCCCCGAGAGGGGCCATCGCAACCTCGCTAGAAGAGCGACATCTGGCCAGCGGCAGCAGCTTGGCGGATGGCCTTTGGAATAACCTGCGGCGGCGCATCGATCTCAGCCGATGGACTGTCGGCCGCCACCTGGTCGACATGGATCTCGTCCATGGCCGCCGGCGCCTGCAGTAGCGCCCGAGCGCCCTCCTTCGCTTCGCGATGGCGAAGCCGCGCGCCCCAGCCGCCCAGGACGTGTGCGGGCGTAAACCACTGCTCCCGGCACTCGCCCGTGAGGCCGTTGCCATGTATCACCACGGCCGGCACGTGCAAGAGCGCCAGTTGGATGAATGTCATATGCACGCAGCGCTGATCGATGTCGATCGCAGTCGCGTGCATGCACTGCTGATAGTTCAGCTGCGCATCGTGCATCGCGTGCGCCGCCGCGATCAACATGCCGCCAGCGCCGCAAGCTGGCTCCAGTACGCGCACGAACCCCTGCGCGCTCGTCTTATCGACCAAATCCTGGCCATTGCCCATCATCATGTTGCCCATCAGGCGCGACACCTCATAGGGCGTGAAGAACTGCCCGGCGCCAG
>NZ_JBCGCS010000058.1:0-2688 GCF_038594925.1 Achromobacter sp. JD-1
AGCTGCTCGATCAGAACGACGAGCTGCGCGCTTTCCTGCAACATGTCGCGGTACAGAAGCTCCATTCTGCTGCGGGGAATGACGGAGGAAGTGGCCGGACTTTCGTGCGGGATTGCGGTCACTGTGCCTCCTACATGAAGAGGGCGTCGAATGCCTTGTCCAACTGCCGGTCAACAGGACGCGCCAGCGACTGTAGGGCGTGCATGTCGCTAAGATGGCTGACGAGCTTCACGTCGTCACGATCAGCTTGGCGCAACTCCTGGCGGTAGTCGCGCGGGTCAGCGAGGATCTCTTTGATCGTTGTGCGTTTGTTGGCCAGCAGGTCGAACACCTCGTTCTCAAAGATCGCTGCTTCAGGATTGGCGCGAAAATCGCCGGACTGCAGGGCGTATCCGAAGATGGCGGCGAACTCCTCACGCACGTCGGAATCGACGCGATTGAAGAGCACGCGTACGCGGTCCGCCGGCACACCCATCTGCGCGAGAACGTGGATCGTTTTGATCGTTTCCCGCTGCGCTTTACCGGAAGTGACCACGGGCAGCACGTAGTAGTCGATCTCGAGATGCGCCTGGTCGTACTTCACCAGCTCTGCCAGGAAGTCCTCAATGTTGGAGGCACCGACGTCGACGATTGCAGCTTCTGCCATGAGCAGCTTGCGAAAAAGGCGGCCGAACTGTCCCCCACGCATCTGTTCGACATCCAGACCGAGATCGGCAGCGCTTTCGTTGGTCGACTCAACGGCGATAATTTCGGCTTCCGGAATGCGGGGCGCCAGAAGGTGGCTGGTCGTGACGGTTTTGCCGACGGAGCCGGAATAGTTGACGGTTGCGATTTTCATGCGGGTTTCCTATTTTTTTCGACCGAGTTCGGCCAGTTCATTGAGGTCAATGGGATCTGAAGCTCTGCGAAGTCGAACCAGGTCGGCTTTGCTTTGGATGCCGCTCGTCGACGAGCTACTGGCGACGGGGGCTGCGGCGGGCAGATCTGCTGCCGTGCCGGGCGTTGAACGGATGTCAGGCCGGTTCGCGTCGATCGGCACAGGCCCGGTCCGCTTACGCCATCGGTAAAGGGCCTGCCGCAGCGAGAGGATGGTCACGGGTACGCCAGCGTTGATCAGCGTTTCAACGATCTTGGCGTGGGTGACCCCCCGTCGAACGAGCTGGTCTATCAACGGCAAGAGCGCGCGAAACCGCGCGCGCTGGTCGGTGGCATCCAGCGTGTTTAGCTGCTGAACGATCTCGGCTTTATTCGCCGGCGGGGCGTGATTCTGTTGCATGGCGGGGCGTTCCCCAGGTTCGGTAGATTGCGCGGCAGGCCGGGTTAGCGCTCGAAGGCGCCTGCGGCCTTCTCAGCGCCCGGCTTCTGCAACGCGGCCGCTTCGAGCGCGAGGGCGTCGACCTGGCGCAAAAGGCCGACCTTGCCGCACGGGTAGCTGATCTCCACTTCCTTGCCCACGTATTGCTGGGGGTTAGAGATGGCCAATGTGCTGACCCTGTGGGCGATTGCTACTCCTTGCTCGGCTCTTTGATAGGCGGTGTCGCCCTCGATGGAGACGATCTCACCGCGATAAGTCGCACCGATGATGGGCGCCTGTGCGAGCTCGGTTCCACTTTGGAGGCGTTCGGCTGCACCGAGCGTTAGATCTGCGGCCGCACCGTAATCCCGCAGGAGCTGGGCGGCTCGGTCGGTGGACATGACGGAATAGGACCACCCTTCGGCGTTGCGATAGTCATCGACCACGTAATTCTTGACGAGAGCCTCACCCGACTTGTCGATGGCTAGCACGGTGATGCTGGAACGATAGGCCGGATCTTCCGGAGCGGGGTTCCAGAGTTCTGCGCGGGCGTTCAGGGGCACGCTTGCCTGCAGCCCCGTGTGCGTCTCGAAGCCCGGATAGTCGTAAAAGCGCTCTGTATCGATATCGCGGACGGACTTTCCGTCCCAGCGTTGGAGTTCGTCGGCCGCGTCACGCTCGCGTTCGTCGTAATACGGATCGGGCGACAAGTTGCGCGGATCTACGACGGCGTCCTCGAGCGAGGGAGCATGAACGAATCGCTCGCCGGTGCTGATGACCGTGATTTCAACCGGCTTGCGGTCGGCGCTGGCGGCGAGGGTGCGCGGGCCGTTTGAAACGGGCGCGTGATCGTGCTGAGCAGGGCGAAATAGCGCCTGGACTTTGGTTTTCCAGTCGGAGATTTTCATGAGATTTCCTCGGGTGTGTGATGGTGCGAAACGGTCCATGCCGTGCACTGTCGTGGGGCTAAGTTGACGCTGGCGGTGGCGTCCCTCCTGCTGGAGAACCGTGGGGTTGAAGGAGGGGGAGCCGCGCCCGTGAGCGGGCGCGGGGGAACCGTTGCGGTTCCCCGGGGGGTCGGAAGCGCGGACGCCGCCAGGCGGCCGGCCAGGGGGGCAGCAGCCCCCGCGCTTTTGGGGCCTGCCGATCCCCACCCGGCGGATTCGTCGGGAAGGGGACGGACCTTTTCTCCCGCACGGCAGACACCGGCGCAGCCTCGGAGGGCTGCAGCGGTGGTGTGGCGTTGACGGTGTTCAGCAGGCAGGTCGTGGCGCTCGGGGCGGGGCGAGGCCAACGGCCCGCGACGCCCGGGGGGATGCCTTTCCCCCGCCTGGCGGCGCATTGCGCCGGCGGGGAGGGGGACTGAAGCTAAGGGGTTCAGGCCGGCGCCGCAG
>NZ_JBCGCS010000059.1:0-2569 GCF_038594925.1 Achromobacter sp. JD-1
CGTGACGAGGCGGGGCAGTTGGCCCTGACCGGCAAGACGGCAGCGGAGACGATCGCGTCGTTGAATCGGGACACGACCGATACGTTGAATGCGCTGAAGCCGATTTTTGACAAGGAGAAGATCGAGGCGGGGTTTGAGATTGCGTCAGAGGCCCAGCGGCAGGTGGGACAGTTTTTGACGAATCGGGCGAAGGAGAAGCAGGCGGCAGAGAAGGCGCTATCCGACGCGATCGAGACAGGCGGAGCCAACGACGCGGCAAGCATGAGCGCGCTCATGGATCAGGCGCAACGCGCTCAGGATTGGAGTGCTGGTGGCAAGTACGGCTTGGTCTTGTTAGCGTTGTCGGGCGCGGCTGGCGCAAACGTGACGGGATCGACCAGCGCATTCGTGCAGTCGGCCGCGGTGAACTACCTTCAAGGTCTTGGGGCAGCCCAGGTGAAGCAGATCGCCGATAGCCTAGGCAGGGATCCGCAAGCGGAGGCTGCACGCGCGGCGTTGCACGGCATCGTGGGATGCGCGGGCGCCGCAGGCCAAGGTGCAGCCTGCGCTTCGGGCGCCTTGGGTGCGAGCGCGGGCAGCATCCTCAACAGCCTGATGGGCTCGCCCGAGGGCCTAACTCCCGAGCAAGTCGAAGCGCGGCGCAATCTGGTCACAAGTCTGGTGGCCGGCATAGCGAGCGCTGCGGGAGCGGATGCGGCAACGGCGGGTACTGCGGCGGAGCTGGAGACATCGCAGAACTGGGGGCAGCTCGCAATCCCTGCGGTTAGCGCGGCGGCGGCCAAGTGTGCAACGACGCCGAGCTGCCAGCGGGCAGTCACGTACGTGTCGGACAAGACCGTCTACGTTGCCGTGCAAATGAAGGACGGCGCCATCTATGTGGGAACGGCTGCGCTGGTGGGTATTACCGCTGCGTCTGATGCCGTAGGAAACTGGGTGTCGGAATTCGTGGGCAGCGCGGTGGGGCGCGAGACGGCGCTGCCGGGTAAGCCTGGCGATGTGGTGAGGGTGGATACGCCGCCGCCGCTGCCTTCCGAGAAGGAGACGTTTGGTTCGGAGATTCCGAGTTGGCCGGGTGAGCCGGTTCAAACTGGCGGCACACCGGGCTATGAGGCGGACACGGTGCAGCATGACGGTGGCAGCGTGACGCCGTTGCCTGAGCAGCAGACGCCAACACTCATTCTTAACGTAAGTCAGGTAGACAAAGCTATTGAGAATGTAATTGAAGGGATGTCCAATACTACAGGCCGGGGATCGGAGTATGTAAATTGGACGGGTAGCGGGGGGATCGCAGCAGCGCAGAACGCATTTGATTCTTTGCCGGCTATTGCGGGTACTTCGAAAAAATATCCTAATGGAGCGCAAGTGGTGACTTTGACGGATGGTTCAACTGCTACGCTATACCCTGTCAGTACGTCTACGGTTTCGCCAAGTATTCAGATTCTGCGGCCAGAAGGGGTTGGTGATCCGATAAAAATTAGGTTTTAAATGATGAAGACAAATACAGATTTTCATGATGATTTTATGGGTATTGTTGGTTTTATTTCTTCCAGTATGAGTACTTACGAATTGGAGAATAGAAGTTTTAGAGAGAGCGGCGAAGGAGGGTGGTCTCACGTTCTATTTTCTAAGGATTTTTTAAGATCAAATGGATGGGTTGTTTTCCCCCTGTGGGAAGGGGATGTTAGACGGCTTAAGAAAGAAGATGGTTCTGTTATAGATTTTCTTGCTCGAGTTTGTGCTTTTTCGGAGGGGAGGGGTGATCGGTTCTTGAATGTGGCTATGTTCGAGAAAACGGAGTGGGAATATTCAAAGAAATTTTCGGCCTTAACAATAGCAACGCGAAAGTTCAATTTGGCAGATGAGAATCCTGGCGTTTTGTTTGAGGTGTCGGAAGATAATTTGCCTTATTGGGGAGGGGGAGTTATTTGGGCTAGTAATAAAAAATTCATGATTTATTTCGATGGAGATAATGTTTCAGCTATTGCTGGGCTACGGGAGGAGGTTGAAGAGCTGCTGGGTGTGTCTTACGCCTACTGCAAAGCGCGGTTTGTCGAAATGAACCTCGCTCATCAGACCGCGTCGAATTTGATTCAAGCTTATGTTGAATTTTGTAACGAGTTCCAATGAAATTGGCATGGGTATTTGGTTGGCCCGGCAGCGGCCAAGCTGCGCGTTCACGCTCTCTATCGCGATTTATTAAATCTATGTCAAATGGGCTGGGTTTGGATTATTGGGAGAGAGTGAGGGTTGACGGTATTTTAAAAAACGAGTTTGCAATCGGTGTTCTAAGCTAAGGCGAGATGGATGAGGATTGTAAATTCGTATTTTATTGGAGTGATCTTTGAGCCATTTATTTTTCTTGAGGATGATGAAAAAACCGAAATTGGCTTGATAGGTTCCGATTCTGAAGAAAAGGTCCGGAGGGTAATTAAAAATAAGGTGTCAGACTGCAATTTCAGGCAGATCTTGCCGGAAAACGTAGTCTGACACCTGGGACTGTCAGGATTTTTGTGTGCAGGCCTATGATGGTTTTCAAGGAGACCGACCATGGCACGCAACCCGAAGTCCA